>JBDHSJ010000184.1:0-8436 GCA_039808065.1 Burkholderiaceae bacterium
TCCGCGCGCACGGCCTGGCCCGCCACGGTGACGACGTGGGCGCGGAGCACGCCCTGGCCACCGCTCGCGCCGCCGCGCGCCTGCAGCCCGCACACCCCGAGCTGCGTGCCGCCCTGCAGGCGCTGCAGCAGGCCGTGGCCGCGGCGCCTGCCCACCCGCAGCAGCCGGCCGCGCTGCATGCCTTGAACGCCCTGCTGAACTGAAGGAGCCCGCTATGGGACTGCAAGAACGCCGCATGATCCAGACCCTGCAACAGGAGACCCTGCCCGCGCGCAGCGCCGAGATCGCCGAGATCTGCGGTGTCGCCGTGCCCTACGAGGTGGACTGGGACAGCCTGGGCCAGGACGGCCAGGCGCTGAACTTCGTCGACAACACCGCCTGCCATCGCCTCAACATGGCGCTGCGTGTGATCTGCCTGGATGAGATGGGCAAGCAGGCCGTGCGCGAAGGGCTCAAACAGGTGAAGCTGGTGAACGTGGCGACGCCCGAGCGCAAGCAGCTGCGCTTTGCCAACGGCGTGCTGGAGATCCACAACGCCTTTGCCCACGGGGCGCTGGGCATGCACAGCGACGGCGAGATCCGCCAGGTGCTGGAGGCCGGGCTGTGAACTGGCGGGCCCTCTTCGCCCTGTTCTGCACCAGCGCGGCGGTGCAGGCGCAGCCGCTCTATCCCATTCGCCAGGGCGATCTGCACGGCCTGATCGACGCCAGCGGCCGCGTGGTGCTGGCGCCCGAGTACGCCGAACTGGTGCAGGGCGACCCGCTGGTGCTGGCGCGCAAGGGCAACCGCACCGCCTACTTTGACGCCCAGGGCCGTGTGGTGGTGGCGCCGCAGGAGGCCTGGACCCTGCCCTTCAGCGAGGGCCTGGTGCCCAGCGCCGTGAAGGACGCCAAGGGCGCCTACCGCTGGGGCTATGCCGAACCCGGCGGGCAGATGGCCATCGCCGCCGAGTACGACAGCGCCGCACCCTTTGCCGGCGGCCTGGCCGTGGTGGGCCGGCTGGACGAATGGGGCGTCATGAAATACGGTGCCATCAACCGCCAGGGCAAGCTGGTGCTGCCTTGCACGCACGAGAAGCTGCTGGCCCCCGCCGGCGGCCTGGTGCGCAGCGAATCGAAGCAGCGCACGCACCGCGTGTTCGACGCCAGCGGCCGTGACCTCACGCCCAAGGACGTGGACTTCGTCGGCCTGCCCGCCGACGGCATGGTGCGCGTGTGGGCCGGCCGCCTGCAAGGCTACATGACCCTGACCGGCGAGCTGCGCATTGCACCGCGCTTCCAGCAGGCCAGCGAGTTCCGCGAGGGCCGCGCGCGCGTGTGGATCGACGGCAAGTACGGCTTCATCGACAAAGAGGGCAAGCTGGTGGTGCCGGCGCAGTTCGAGAGTGCCGAAGACTTTTCCGACGGCCTGGCGCTCGTGAAGCGCGAGGGCCGCAGCCTCTTCATCGACCCGCAGGGCAAGACCGTGCTGGAACCGCAGGCCGAGCGCGCCTGGCCCTTCAGCGAGGGCCTGGCGGTGGTGCGCGTGGGGCGCCTGCACGGCTACATCGACAAGCGCGGCCGCATGGTCATCGAGCCGCAGTACAGCTTCGCGCGGCCCTTCCACCAGGGCCTGGCCTATGTGGGCCAGGGCCGCGCTTCGGCCTACATCCGCCCCGATGGCCAGGCCGTGTGGCGCCGCGATGAATGAGCCCGCCAGCCATGAGGGCGCGCTGCAGATCGGGGCCCTGAGCAACCAGGGCGCCGGCGCCCCGCCCGAGCTGCTGACGGCCCGGGTGGCGCAGTACCCGGGCTGCCAGCAGCTGCAGGTCTGGCTGCCGCGCCCGGGCTGGCAGGGGTACGACCGCCTGAGCCTGCAGGCGGGCGGCGAGATGCTGGAAGAGGCGCCGGTGGGCGAGCGCCTGAGCGGCAGCGTGCAGCTGCTGTTCGACACCCTGGCCTGGCCGCCCGGGGCCTACTGCCTGCGCATCGGGCATGAAGAGGGCTGGGTGCATCAGCTGGAGCTGTGCAAGCTGGACGGGCCGGCCCCTGCCCCCGCGCCGCCGCCCCCGGAACCCGCGAGCGAGACGCCGATCCGCTACCGCGACGGCAGGGGCCAGCCGCTGCCGGACGAAGACCTGCTGCTGCGCCTGCGCCTGCTGGAACGCCTGCAGCAGCGCTTCGCGCGCCGTGTCGAGATGCAGGGCACGGCCCGCGCCGGGCAGCTGCATTACACGGAGCCGGGGCTGCACATCGCCTTCGACTACGAGATGGGTGCCCAGCCTTGCCAGATGCGCGTGCTGCTGCCCAGCGTGGCGCAATGGGCGGCCCAGACCGGCTGCGCGCCGGAGCGGCGCGAGGAGATCCTGCAGTTCCTGGCCGAGCGCCTGGACCGCCAGCAGGGCTGGCGCCACGAAATCAGCGAGCGTGAACTCTCGTTTTACTGAGGGCAGGGCCCCAGCCCCGGCTGGCTGGCCCGCGAGAGCTTGCACAGCGTGGCCCAGAAGCGCTGCGCGAACTGCGGCTGCGCCTGCAGCAGGGACGGGCTGAGCGCGGCATGGAAGAAGGCGCGCTGCAGCGGCGGTTGCAGGGCCTGCAGCGCGGGCTCGCGCAGCAGCTCTTCGGGCGGTACGGCGCCTTCCACATCCACCAAGGCCTCGAAGCGACCACCGCGCAGCATGGCCAGTGCGCTGCTGCGGCTGGTGGCCGTCTGGTAGCGCCAACCGGCGCGCTGCGCCGCCGCCTCCACCGGGCTGCCGGCAATCACGCCCAGGCTCAGCTGCGCCGGTTCGGCCCTGGGCAGGGCCTGGCCGGCCGCGGGCCGGCGCACAAACATCACCACGCGTGATTCGCCCAACGCCAGACGCTGGTCCACGCTGCCATCGGGCAGGCGCGGAAAGCCCAGCTCGGCGCGGTCGGGCGCGTCAGCACGCATCAGCATCGCCACCTGGATCTGATCGTGCAGGGTCTCTGCCACCAGGCGGCGCACCGGCCGGCGCACCAGCTCGGCCGGGCAGTTCAGCAGCTGCAGGGCCTGGCGGGTCAGCTGCACGGTGGTGCCGGGATCGGCCTGGAATTCGCTGCCGCGGCCGCGGATGTAGGGGCTGGCGTCGTCGTCGACGAAGCCGATGCGCAGGGGTTGCGGGCAGTCGGCCGCCTGCGCCAGCGCGGTGGCCAGCAGCAGCGTGACGAAGACCAGGCAGCGCATGGCGAGGCTCAGACTTCCACCAGCACGAAGTGTTTGCGCACCGTCTCAAGCACCTCGAACTCCCCCTCGAAGCCGGGCGGGATCACCGCCGCCTGGCCGGGGCCGATGTCGGTGCAGGTGCCGTCGGGCCCATGCAGGCGCACCAAGCCGCTGAGCACAAAGAAGTACTCCTGCTTGTTCGGCGCGAACTGGATGCGCCAGCGCCCCACCTCGCATTCCCACACCCCCGCACTCATCGGAGCGGCCTCGTGCTGCAGCCAGGTCTTGCGCCAGGGCGCGCCCTGCACGCGGCGGTCGGCACGGGGTTGATCGAGCGTGGGCTGCTGGCCCTCGGTGAGGCCGATGGGGGTAATGGCGGGCTTCATGCGCGCTCAGCATAGGCCGCACAAAGCCTTACAAGATTTACCGCGCATGAACCCTGCACGGCCCACTGCGCTTGAAGAATGCGCGCCGCCGCCGGCAGAGCGGCGTGACAAGAATCAGGGAGTGCGATGCAAAGCGATTCAATGGGCCGCCCCGCGGCCCTGCAGCTGCTGGGCGGGCCCGGCGATGATGAGCTGCGCGGCGGCGATGGCGATGACCTGCTCGACGGCGGCGCGGGCGATGACACGCTGTATGGCGGCAAGGGCTTTGACCGGCTGATCGGTGGGCCGGGCCTGGACACGGCGCGGTTCGATCGCCCCTTTGGCGACTTCCGCATCGAGTTCAACGCCCGCACCCAGCTTTGGGAGGTACGCGGGGGCATGGGCGACGCCACGCTGGAGGACATCGAGCAGCTGCGCTTCTCGGATCTGGCGATCGGCCTGACGGCCTTCCAGGCGCAGCTGCAAGGCAGTCCGGGGGACGACCACTTCTACGCCTTCAGCGGACGTCGACTATTCGATGGCGGCGACGGCCTGGACAGCTTGCAGATCAGCGGCAAGCAGCAGCACTTCTACGAGCGCCTGAGCTGGGACGAAGCGCGCGCCTGCTGGCTGCTGGGCCGCGACCCGCGCGAGCAGGTGCTGCTGATCTCGATCGAGCGATTGCAGTTCGCCGACCGCGCGCTGACGCTGAGCCCGGCGCGTGAAGGGCGGCTGTGGATCGAAGGCACGGCCGGCGACGATTCGCTGCAAGGCCTAGGGGGTGCGGATTGGATGGTCGGTGGCGCCGGCAATGACCGCTTCTACGGGCACGGCGGCGCCGACCGCTTCGATGGCGGGCCGGGCATCGATGGTGTGGAAGGTCTGGGCGACTCGCGCAACGCCCAGCTGGTCTGGCTGGAAGACCGGCAGCTCTGGCGCCTGGGCGAAGGGGAGTTCGCCAGCGAACTCATCGACATCGAATGGGTCGACTTCTCCGGCCTGCGCGTGGACCTGGCGGCCCTGCGGCGCGGTGTCACGGCGGGCGACGACGATCTCTACCTGCTGGGCCCCGGCGCGCGCTTGGAAGGTGGCGCGGGCGTGGATGTGGCCCATCTGCCTGGCCAGCTGCTCGGTTTGGATGGGATGCCGCAGCAGCAGGCCGACGGCAGCTGGCTGCTGGGCATGGATGGGCGCGAAGTCCAACTGGTCGACATCGAGTTCGTGCAGCTGAAGGACGGCCGCATCGAGCTGGCGGCGACGGCGCTGAGTGGCCGCATGTGGTTTCTTGGGGATGAAAAGGCCAACGACCTGTTTGGCCATTCCGGCGACGACCACTTGGTGGGCGGCGGTGGCGACGACCGGTTCTACGGCAGCAAGGGCGGCAACGACTGGTTCAGCGGCGGCCTGGGCGAGGACTGGTTCAGCCTGGACTTCGCCGAGCGCCCGAAGGGTGTGGAGCACTTGCTTTGGGCCGAACCCCTCGGCAGCCTGCCGCTGCTCCGCATGGGCGCGCAGCTGAAGGTGGACGGGGGCCCGGGCGAAGACACCGTGCAGCTGGCCGGGCAGCCCAGCCAGTACCGGCTGGAAGCCCACGCGGAGGGCTGGCGCCTGCACAGCCCGGCCGGGCAGGCCGAGTTGCAGGGTGTTGAATGGCTGGACCTGCAGAACCGAACGCTGCCTTTTTCTCCGGCCCTGGCCAGCGGCCAGGGCGGCGCGGGCGACGACACCCTGGTGGCCTTTGCCGGCCTGCGCAGCTTCGACGGCGGTGCGGGTCAGGACAGTCTGTTGATCGATGCCCTGGCGCCCGGCCAGGCCATTCGTTTCGACGCGCAGACCGGCCTGTGGTGGGTCCCCTGCACGGCGGGTCTGCTGAGCCTGCGCAGCATCGAAACCCTGCTGATCAGCTACCAACGCTTGGAGCTCGACCCGGCGGGCGGCCGTGTGGTGCAGCACCACCCTTGGCTTTCCGGCCCGCTGTTCGGCCACGCCGGCGCAGACCACCTCATCGGCGGCGCACAGGACGACCAGCTCTGGGGCGATGCCGGCGACGACTGGCTGCAGGGCGGCGCGGGCAAGGACCTGCTGGTGGCCGGCGCGGGCAACGATCTGCTGGATGGCGGTGAGGGGCAGGACCGCGCCTGGCTGCCCCACGCTCGCGCCGTCTGCCAGCTGCAGTACGAGCCCGCCACCGGCAGCTGGCTGCTGCAGCACCCGGAAGGGCAGACGCGCTTGCAGCACATCGAGACCCTGCAGTTCGCCGATGCCCTCCTCAACCTGCAGGAGCTGGCGCTGATCGGCGTGCCCGAGATCGCCATCGGGTGACGGCCATCACAAGACCGGACTGCGGTGCCTGCCCAGAATGCGCCCGCGTTCCAACAAGAATCAGGGAGAAGAGATGACGACCTTGCGGCAAGGCACGGCGGGCGATGACTTGCTGCGCGGCGATTCGGCCGATGACCACATCGACGCGGGTGCCGGCAACGACACGCTGTACGGCGGCAAGGGCCACAACCGGCTGCTGGGTGGCTCGGGCGAGGACACCGCCAGCTACCAGTACGCCCTGGGCAGCTACCGCATCGGACAGGACCCGCACAGCGGCCAATGGACGGTGCGGGGGCAGGGCGCCGAAGACGAGCTCGATTCCATTGAGGCCCTGCAGTTCGGGGAACTGCGCATCCCGCTGAGTGCGCTGCAGCAGCAGCTGCAGGCCAGTGCCGCGGACCAGACCTTCTATCTCTACGGCGGCCGTGAGCGCGTGGACGGAGGCGCCGGCGACGATCTGCTGGTGGTGCAGCAGGATCTGTGGGCTGACACCGCCCCCCTGCGCTGGAGCGCCGAGCAGGGCTGGACGCTCCAAGCCCAAGGGCTGGACCTGCCGCTCAGCGGCATCGAACGCATCCAGTTCAACAACGCCCTGCTCGATCTGCGCGGCGCCGAGCAGGGCCGGCTGCTGCAGCA
Organism: Burkholderiaceae bacterium; assembly: GCA_039808065.1. Classification (GTDB taxonomy): domain Bacteria; phylum Pseudomonadota; class Gammaproteobacteria; order Burkholderiales; family Burkholderiaceae_C; genus Inhella. The sequence continues at coordinate 6,489 of JBDHSJ010000184.1, forward strand.
AGGCGGCGCGGGCGACGATGTGTTGCGCGGGCATGGGGGTTCCGATGTGCTGCGCGGCGGCGCCGGCCGCGATGTGCTGCAGGGCGGCCTGGGCGATGACCATCTGGACGGTGGGGCCGATGAAGACCTGGCCGTGTTGCCGCGGCCCTTCTCGGCGTATGCGTTCGAGCACTTGGAAGGCCGCTGGACCCTGCGCAGTGGCACGCACACCGTGCTGCTGGAACAGGTGGAGCGGGTGGACTTCGCCGGGCAGACCCTGCGCCTGGACGACTTGCTGCGCGCCCCCGGCCCGGGCGCTGACACCCTGTACGCGTTGGGCGGGCTCAGCCACTTTGATGGAGGCGAGGGTTTTGATCGCCTGGTGCTGAGCGAGCCGCTCAGCTCCCTGCAGGCGCTGCGCATCGAGTCGCCTGGACACTGGGTGCTGGTGCTTCAGGGCGGCCACGAGCTGCACGTGCAGGACATCGAGGCGCTGCAGTTCCCGGACGGCCAGGTCCTGCCCGGGGCGGGCGAGGGCGGGCGCCTGCGCACCGAGGGCACGGCAGGCGCGGATGCGCTGGTCGGCCATGTGGGCGATGACCATCTGTTTGGCGGCGCAGGAGACGACCTGCTGTTCGGCGGCGCAGGCGGACACGATGTGCTGGACGGCGGCGACGGCAATGACCAGCTGCAGGCCGACAGCCCGGATCCGGGCGCCTTCTGGCCGTTCGACCTGGCCGTCGACCCCATGGTGCAAACGGTGCCGGTCTTGCAGGAGCGCCAGTTTCTGCAGCTGCGCGGCGGCGCAGGCGAAGACAGTGTGCTGTTGATGCGCGGCCTGGGTGCCTATCGGCTCCAGGCCGAGCCCGACGGCGGCTGGCGTCTGCTTGCGGATCACCTCGATGCCCGGCTGGAGGACATGGAGTGGCTGCAGTTCGAACCGCTGCCGACGCCCTACTTTCCCGATCCCGCACCGGTCTTGCGGGTTCGCCTGGACGCCGGCCTGGCGCGCGGCCAGGGCGGCGCGGACGACGACGTGCTGCTCGGACTGACCGGGCTGCAGCGTTTCGATGGCGGTGCCGGGCAGGACTTGCTGGTGCTGGATGTCGCGCGCCAGGCGCTGCTCGGTGCCCTGGTGGCCGACGGCGACGGCTGGCAACTGCCGCTCGCGGGTGGGGCCGTGCGGCTGCAGGGCATCGAAAGCCTGCGCCTGCAGGACGGCGAGTTCGAGATCCAGCCCGATGGCCGCCTGAAGGCGGTGCGACCGCCGCAGCCGAACTGGCTGCAGGGCACGGCCGCCAACGACTGGCTGCAAGGCGCGGCGGGCGATCAGCAGTTCTTCCTCAGCCCGGGGGACGACTGGTTGGAGGGCGGCGACGGGCAGGACACCCTGTACCTGTTCGAACGGCTGGAGGCCTATGCCCCGCGCTACGACGCGGCGCGCGGTCAATGGGCCATCGAGCACGCGCAGGGCACCAGCTGGCTGGATGGGGTGGAGCAGCTGAACTGCCTGGGCTACACGATCTGGCTGCCCGAGCTGCAGCCCGATGCCGAGCGCATCACCCAGACCCACTACCTGTTCCGTGGCGTCGAGGCCCTGCAGGGCAGCGGGGCCTGGGACACGGTGCGCCTGGACAGCGAACTCGGGCGCACCACCCTGCAGCTGCAGGCGCGGGAGGACGGCAGCTGGCTGCTGCAGATCGACGGCCGTAGCGTCAGCCTGCGCGACATCGAGCGGCTCGAATTCCGCGATGGACAGCCGGTGGACCTGGACGATCCCGCGCTGCGCCAACCCACCCGGCACCAGGCAGGCTGGGGCAACGACCAGCTGCTGGGCAACGACCTCGGCTACGCACTCTGGGGCGAGGGCGGTGACGACACCCTGGAGGGCCGCGGCGGCGGCGACAGCCTGTACGGTGGCAAGGGCAAGGACGTGGCCGTCTACCGGGGCTTGCGCAGCGAGTACCTC
>JBDHSJ010000185.1:0-8426 GCA_039808065.1 Burkholderiaceae bacterium
CTGGCGTCGAAATCGCCCTAAAGCGGCGGCTCCTCAAGCGCCGAAATGCGCCCGACCAAAGCCAGCACCGCGCTGCGCTCAGCCGCTGTCAGGTGGGGGTTCCAGCAGTCCATGAGCAGCACGACGCGCGTCTGTTCCGATCGATTCCAAGCCTCATGCTTGAAGGTGTCGTCGAACATCATGGGCTGACCTTCCTGCCAGGCATGCTCCCCGTGCCCGATGATGTTGAGCGCGCAATCGGCCGGAACGATCAACGGCAGGTGGTAAACCAAGCGCGTGTTCGTGGTGCCGTGGTGGGGCAGGATATGCGATCCCGGCGTGAGCACCGAGAAGCAGATTTCAGGCGCCTGTCCGGGCACACGACAAAGCTCGATGGAGTCAAGCAGTGCGCTGGTCTTGGGAGCGCGCCGGTGATTGGCGTCATAGCGTTCGCCATGCCGGTAAAAGAAGAAGGCGTCCCAAGCTGGCTTCGCACCCAGGCCTCCGATGTACGCGGATTTGTCCGAATCGGGGGACAGGCCGAGAAAGTCTTCAAAGGACGCCCCATCCGCCTCGCGCAAGCTCAGCGCCTCAGCGCGCAGGTCCTGCCAGGCTTCGACCAACTGCCCGCTCCAGGGTTGCAACGCGGGATCGTGATACGGGCCCGCCGGTAGGTGTGGGAAATACAAGAACTTCGGGCGCTGCAGCGGATCACTGGGGCCAACCTGTGGTGCCTCGCCCAGGTAGTGGTGGACGCAGTCGGCGAAGCGCTGCATCTCGGCGCGGCCATGGGTCTCAATTTGCGCGTCCAAGACTTCCATCAGCCACTGCCGACGTACACCGTCGACACGCGCCAACCAACTGCGAACAAGCGTGTGCCAACTCGGTGGGGTGGTTTCGACGCTGATCCATTGGCCCTTGGCTTGGGCGGTGCGGATGGCTTGCCAGCCAGCGCGCGTTGCAGCATCCTCTTGGCCGCCTGCGTCCAAGATCTGTGCGAGGGTGAGCCAGGCGACTGCGTGATTCGGTACACGCTTCAGGAAAGCCTGCAGCACCCATGCCGCTTCGTCGAACTTCGACAGTTGGGCCAGAGCTTCGGCTTGGCGCAGATTCAGTTCTGCATGTGCGGGGTCGAGGGTGATGGCTTCGCGCATCCAGACCAAAGCGCGCCCCACTTGGCCTGCCTGTTGCAGTGCAACGGCTAGCAGATAGCGGGGTTCAAAGGCCGCCAGGTCTTGCGCGGCCATGCGCTCGAGCAGAGGCAGTGCCCGGCCGAGTTCTCCGCGTCGAAGTGCCACTTGCGCGGCCATCAACTTGTCGGCCCAGTCGCGCGTGACAGACGGGGCGGTCATCACTTGCCTCGCTTGATGGCGATCTCGTCTTCTTCGTTGTACTTGCGCTTCGCGCAGTCAGCTGCATAGTCCTGGCGCATTTCAAAGAGCCGATCGGCGTCGTTGGCAGCCAGTTCGTTTCGCTTGTTCCAATCGACGGCCATGGCCTGCTGCTTCTGGGCGCGCTCGTTGTAGGCGGCTACGGCATCTTCGTAGGCCTTCACCAGCGCGTCGCGCTCGGACACCAGCGCTGCCTGCTTCTTGTTCAGGGCTTTTTGCTCGTCACTCATCTCGAGGCGACGCCGATCGAGATTGCGAGGCTTCTGCTCTTCAAGCTCGGCGCGGCGGGTGTTCCAGCTCTCAATCTGCGCCTGCATCTCCTTCATCCGGGCCTGCCACTCCTTGAGTCGGGCCACATGCTCATCCAGGGCTGCTTTGCTGGGTTTGAGGGCCTCTGCTTCCTGCGCAATCTGGTCCTTCTCCGTTTTGAGCGTCGCCTTGCGGGCCTCCAGGTCGGTGTGCAGCGCTTGTGCATCAGCCTGCAACGTCATGCAGGCGCGCAACTCCTCGCGGGTCATCTTCTTTTCGGCCTTGGCTACGGGTGCGGGCGCGGGCTTCTTGTTCTCAGCGTGAGTGGGCAAGCTGACCAGAAGCGATGCGAGAAGCAGGCTGGAGACGATGGGGTTCTTCATGAGACGGCGTCGGGTGGTGAGGGCGAATGAAAAAGGCGCCAACGCGCGGGTGCGGGTTGGCGCCGAATCTGCGACCAGGGGTCGTCAACAGTGGTTTAGTTTAGATGTTTGGCGAGGAAGGCTTCCATGCGGCGATAGAAGTCGAAGCGGTTCTTGGCCAGCCCGAAACCATGGCCCTCACCTTCGTAGACGATCAGTTCGACGTCCTGGTTGCCAGCCTTCTTCAGTGCTTCCAGCATCTTCTTGCCGTGGGGCAGCGGTACGCGAGAATCCATTTCCCCGTATGCCATCAAGACCGGTTGCTTGATCTCGGCGGCCCGCTTCAAGGGCGAGGTATTGGCCAGCTGCGCCGCATCCGCCTTCGGATCACCCACCATCTTCGGCATGCCGTAGCGCATCCACTTGCCGCCCATGAAGTCGCTCCAGCCCACTTCATACATCAGCTCGATGTCCGTCACGCCAACCCAGTTGATGCCGGCCTTGAAGAGTTCAGGCTCCTTCACAAGTCCCATCATGGTGGCGTAGCCGCCGTAGCTGGCTCCGGCGATCGCAATGCGTTTGGCATCTGCCAGGCCCTGACCAATGGCCCAGCGCACGGCGTCGGTCACATCGTCCTGCATCGCCAGGCCCCACTGCTTCCAGCCGGCGCGCTGGTGTCGGTCGCCATAGCCCTCGCTGCCGCGGAAGTCGACTTCCAGGACAAGGTAGCCACGCGAGGCCAGGAACTGAGCCTCCGGAGAGAAGCCCCACTGGTGCCCACGCACGAACGGACCGCCATGGACAAGAGCTACGGTGGGGAAGGGTCCTTTTCCTTGCGGCTTCGTGTAGTAGAGCGGCAACTCCATGCCATCACGCGCCTTGATGCGCAGGTACTCCTGCGTGGCCAGCAGGCGCGAGTCCAGCCAGGGGTAGGTGGCGCCCAGGAAAGTCAGCTTGTTGTTCGCGCGCTCATACAAAAAGTAGGTCGGCGGTTGGCGATCCGAGGCGGCGGTCACGATGTGATGGTCCGCGCTGGTGCAGGCTGCCGTGCACTGGATCAGGTTGTTGGTGTTGGGCAGCAGCTTGTCCACGGCGGCTTGCAGGGCCTTCATGTCGGTGTCCAGCCAGACTTGGCCGGCGGTCTCGGCCAGGAACTGGAAGCCGAGCAGCTTCTTGCTCGCGCGGTCGAAGATGGGGGCGCCATCAAAGTCGAAGCCCGCGATGGTGACCAGCGGCTGTGCGGCCCGCTGGCGCGTGGTTGGGTTGTAGCGATACAGGGCCTTGGTCTGCTCGGCGTTGCCTGAATAGGCCAATACCAGCAACGTGCCGTCATAGTCGACGGCGACAGGCTCAATGCGACTCTCGCTGCGATCGAAGATGTCAAAGCGCGCAAGTTCTTCCCAGGTGCCCTTCCAACTGCGCCAACTCACCGCCATTTCGGATTTGCGATTGGTGCTCATGGCAATTGCCGGCATGCCCTTTGGGTCCGCCAGCCATTCGACCGTCGAGGGTGGCACGTCGCCGGCCGGCAAGACCTTGTAGGTCATGTCCTTGGTGTTCAGACGCACCAGGCGAGAGGTTGGATCAACGTTCTGGTCGCCCGAGAACTCGTAGAACTGCTGGACGAGCACGTCGTCGCTGCCATCGCGGGGAAGCGAGTGCAGCCGGAACCGATTGGGCAGTGGCTTGGTGCCTGAGGTTGCGCCCACTGTGTGGGTCGCGTAGCCTCGCTCGATCAGCCACTTGTACTCAGTGCCATCCGCATTGATCGCGTAGAGGCCGCCATCCAGGCGGTCCGCCACCGCGGCGTCCATCTGTGCAGCGGAAAAAATCAAACGCTCGTTATTGACCCACTGGACAGATCCGACATCGGCGTCACTGAACTGGGCAATCCCGACGAACTTCTTCGGCGTCTCGACCCGTGCGACGGCCAGACCCTTGCGACCTTCGGTGGTGGGCACGAGCATGGCGATGCGCTTCCCGTCCGGTGAAAGCGTGGGCCGCATGATGGCTGGCACCCTGAAGAAGTCCTCGACGGGTATCTCGGCAGGCTTGGTGGCTGCCGTCGAATGGTGCCCAGCCAGCAGCGCCACGAGGCCAAGTGCGACTCCGCAGAGCGCGCGCGACACAACAGACATTAGCGTCTCCAACTCATGGTTTGGCAAAGCCGATCAGTATAGGGAGCGGTGTGGCGGGCGCTGCCCCTTGGCCTGTGGGGTGAGGCGGGAGTGAGGGCGAGCGCTGGCCTTGGACGAAGCTGAGCATCCGCTTCGACCGAGTCCGCGCTAACAAGGCGCGCTGCAGGAGGGGGGACTGAGGGCGGCTGACCGACCGCTGCGGTGCTCCTGCGAGGCTGCAAACCAACCCCGATTGGTCTCGCGTTGGTATTGAACTTTCGGCGCTTGCCACCTGCGCCAACTTCGCCCCTTGCGACAGGATGTCGTTCAGATTCGCGTGCCCTCCGTTCCCTGCGAAGACTGGGCGCGCTTCCCCGTATCCCGCGAGCTTTTGGTATGGGTTCTGGCTAACCCTTAAAGACTGTATTGGGTTGTCACCTATGATGCCCGGCTTTGCGACGCCGTTCGCTGGATTTGCGGCGGCGATTGCAGTCTTCGCGCTTGAAAAGGCGCTGAGTCGGTAGGCGAGGGCGTAGGCGGTTGCTGGGCCCGAGTCTGGCTTTTGGCGTCCCTGGGCGTCTGTTTGCAGGTTTGAAGGAGCGCGCATGAATTTTGCGCAGGAGAACCAAGCCGGTTCGCGCATGACCAGCTTCGGCATCGTGATCTTGCTTCACGTGCTGATGATCTGGGCGCTGGCATCGGGCTTGGCGCGCAAGGTGGTCGAGGCCGTCAAGGGCCCGATCGAGACCAAGGTCATTGAGGAGGTCAAGCCGCCCCCTCCTGAGCCCGAGAAAATTGTTCCGCCGCCTCCGGACTTGAAGGCGCCCCCGCCGCCTTTCGTGCCGGTGCCGGAGATCCAAGTTCAGGCCCCGCCACCCCCGAATGCGCCGGTGGTGCAGAGCACGACCCCGGCTCCTGCCGTGGACCTGCGTCCGGCTCCGCCGCCCGCACCGGTTCAGGCGCCGCCCGCGCCGCCCGCGCCGCCTGCGAAGGTGTCGGCAGGCATGCTCTGTCCCACGCTGGTCAAGCCGGAAATGCCGGCCATCAACTACGAAGGCACGGCCGAGTACAAGGTGCTGGGCACCGTCAAGAGCGGCAAAGTGGTGGCTGTTGAGGTCGCCGTCAAGCGTGGCGTCCCCGATCGTCGCGCCCAGCGTCAGCTGATCACCGCCATCGAAAACGCCGTGCGCGAATACAAATGCACGACGGACGGTGTGTTTGAACAGGAATTCGTGTTCAAGATCGAATAAGCGGCCTGACCGCTGCAGTCTCGGGCGCCCACGCCGGGCGCCCGCTCTCTAGGCACAACGCCGCAATCTAGATTTCGTACGTAGGAGTTCACTCCATGCTTTCTCGTTTCTCTGCCCTGTTCGCGGCTCTCGCTGTTGCTGCGAGCCTGGTTGCCGCCCCCGCTTTCGCCCAAGACGCCGCTTCGGCGCCGGCAGCTACCACCGAAGCTGCAGCTCCGGCTGAAGCCGCTGCGCCGGCTGCCGCACCCGCTGCCGCCAAGGAAGCCGGTGAGAACCCCTACGGCCTGATGGCCCTGGTCACCCACGGCGACATCGTCGACAAGGCCGTGCTGGCCCTGCTGGTGATCATGTCGGCCGGCTCCTGGTTCATCATGTTCACCAAGCTGTGGGATACCCACAAGATTGGTGCCGAGGCCAAGGAAGTGCGTGCCAACTTCTTCAAGAAGGCATCGCTGGCCGATGGCGTCAAAACCCTGAACGAAGGCAGCGCCTTCCGCTTCATCGCCCAGACCGCCGTGGAAGCCAGCGAGCACCATGAAGGTGCCCTCACCGAGAACATCGACCGCAACACCTGGGTGACGATGAACGTGGACCGTGCCGTGAGCGAGGTGAACGCCAAGCTGCAAGGCGGCCTGGGCTTCCTGGCCACCGTCGGCTCGACCAGCCCCTTCATCGGCCTGTTCGGTACCGTGTGGGGCATTCTGCAAGCCCTGACCGCCATCGGTGTGGCCGGCCAGGCTTCGATCGACAAAGTGGCCGGCCCCGTGGGCGCCGCGCTGATCATGACCGCCATCGGTCTGGGTGTGGCCGTGCCGGCCGTGCTGGGCTACAACTGGCTGGTCAACCGCAACAAGGCCGTGATGGGCCAAGTGCGCGCCTTCGCTGCCGACCTGCACGGCGTGCTGATGGGCAGCCGTCAGATCTCGAAGCGCTGATCCGCTTCCGAACCGGAGACCCATCATGGGGATGAACGTCGGAAGCTCCGGCGGCGAAGACGAAGTGGTCTCGGCGATCAACACCACGCCCCTCGTGGACGTGATGTTGGTCCTGCTGATCATCTTCTTGATCACCGTGCCGGTGGTCACCCAATCGGTGACCTTGACCCTGCCGAAGGAAACCAACGTCATTCGCCAGACCAAGCCCGAGAACATCGAGCTGGCCGTGACGAAGGATGGTGACGTGTACTGGAACACGGCCCTGGTGAAAAGCAATGACGATCTGAAGGATCGTCTGCGCGGCATCGCCAAAATGGAGCCGCAGCCCGAAGTGCACATCCGCGGCGACGAGAAGACTCGCTACGAGGCGGTCGGCAAGGTCATCTTTGCCTGCCAGCAGATCGGTATCCTGAAGCTGAGCTTCGTCACCGAGCCGCCGGCCCGCGGCGGTTGAGGCCAGGAGTGAAGTTATGGGAATGAATGTTGGAAGCAGCTCGGGTGGTGACGAACCGGAAGTGATGATGGACGTCAACACCACGCCGCTGATCGACGTGATGTTGGTGCTGCTGGTGATGCTGATCATCACCATCCCCATCCAGCTGCATGCCGTGAACCTCGACATGCCGGTGCCGAGCAAGAACCCGACGCCGCCCACCGAGCCGAAGATCGTCGAGATCTTCATCGACTTCGACGGCACGCTGTTCTGGAACGGTGAGCAGATCGAGAAGGCCGTGCTGGAGCCGCGCATGACGACCGCCTCGCAAGATGCGGAGCAGCCGGAAATCCACATCAAGCCGCACAAGCTGGTGGACTATGGCCATGTGGCCCATGTGATGGCCACGGCCCAGCGCATCGGCCTGAAGAAACTGGGCATGGTGGGTAACGAGCAGTTCCTGTAAGGAATGGCCGTTGGCGCCTGAACACGCGCTGTCCGGTGCTCTGCGCCGGACGGCGCTTTTCATTTCTGGAGTGAGAACAATGAAGCTGAAGACCTTGGCCGCCTGCATGGTGGCGGTGTTGGGCCTGAGCCTGGGTACGGGCGACGAGGGCGGTCTGAGCCTGATCGGCGCCGCCCAGGCGCAGGCGAAGGTCAGCGCCGAACTGGGCAAGCACCTGACGGCGGTGCAGGGCCTGCTCAAGGGCGGCAAGTACAAAGAGGCCTTGGCCAAGCTGCGCGACGCCGAAGGCGTGGCCAACCGTTCGGCCGACGAGAACGCGCTGATCGAGCGCATGCGCTTTGCCGGCGCCCAGGGCGCTTCCGAGCCCGACACCATGGTGCGTGCCTACGAGGCCCTGAAGGCCGCTGGCAAGCTCGGCGGTTCCGAGAACCTGCAGTACCTCGAAGCGATCGCCGGCACCTACGGCCGCGTCAACGCCAACGCACAAGCGCTGAACTGGGCCAATCGCTATTTCAAGGAAGGCGGCAACAGCGCTGCCATGAAGGCGATCCAGACGCGTGCGCAGTTCCTGTCGGGCGACATGGGCGCCGTTATCAAGGACACGCTGGCCGAGATTTCGGCGGCGGAGAAAGCCGGCCAGGCCCCAAGCAAGGAGAAGCTTGGCCTTTTGATGAGCGCCGCCGAGAAGGCCAAGGACCAGAACGCCTATGGTCTGGGCGTCGAGAAACTGCTGACCTACTACCCCAGCAAGGAAGTCTGGGCGGCCGCCATTTCCGGCGTCCAGCAGAAGAAGGGTTTCAGTGACCGCCTGGTGCTGGATGTCTTCCGCCTGCGCCTGGCCACCGGCAATATGCGTGGCGAGCCCGACTACATGGACATGTCGCAAACCGCCGCGCAGGCCGGCTTTGCCGATGAGGGCATGAAGGTCGTGGAAGCCGGCTATGCCGCCGGGGTGCTGGGTCAGGGCAAGGATGCTGACCGCCACAAGCGCCTGAAGGACTTCATGACCAAGCGTGTGGCCGCCGTCAAGGAAGCCCATGCCGCGGCCGTGGCGGCCGCCAAGGAAGTCAAGAGCGATGGCAACGCGCTGATTCCGCTGGGCCTGGCGCAAGCGCAGCGCGGCGACGTCAAGGGTGGCATTGCGTTGATCGAGGAAGGCATCGCCAAAGGCAACCTGAAGCGCGAGGACGATGCCAAGCTCTATCTGGGGCTGGCGCACTTCATGGGGGGCGACATCGCCAAGG
>JBDHSJ010000186.1:0-8147 GCA_039808065.1 Burkholderiaceae bacterium
TCTGAATGTGTCCGCGCTGCCGAAATGCTGAATCTCTCTGCCGAATTAACAACTAAACAGCCAAATATCGCTTTGAAAGGAAACCAAACTGGCGCTTGATCAGAGGGGAAGTCCCTGTAGAAAGGTTAAACCGCATCCCCACCACCGCTTGGATAGGCCGACAAGGCCAGCGCCAAACCCACGCCAGCGCTCGCCGCAACGAGCTGAGCCGGGAACGAACGGGTGAAGAAGCCTGGTTCCCAATACTCCACCGCGAAATCAAGTGTGGCTTCGGCGCCAACCGCAGTTGCTACGGGGCTAATTTCATTTGCATGCTTCCGCAGGAACTCAATGGCGTCTTCTACCTGGCCAGGCAAATCGTCGAACGAGCTGTCACTAACAAGGAAATACGCGGTGCCCTGTTCAAGCCGATATGGCCCAAAGGTAAGCCCCTGAACCCGGGTCTCAATGTCGACTGCAGAAATACGGAGAACGCAACTCATGCGGTTTAACGTGCTGTCACCAGTCTGGTGAAAACCGGTGCGTGATGAATAAAAACGGCGCAATAACCGCACATAAGTTTTTGTTTTATCGCCAAATTCAGGCATTTTGTCGGGCCGCCGGACGAGCCCCGAGTGCCGGATAAAACCAGGCGACCCTCACAAGCGCCGATGCCGCAAACACGGCAAGGCCTTGCGCACGGCCTCCAGGCGCCGCCGCTCCAACGTGGCCACTGCCATGCCCTCGCCCTCGGGCACCTCGGCCAGCACCTCGCCCCAGGGGTCCACGATCATGGTGTGGCCCCAGGTCTTGCGGCCGTTTTCGTGCGTGCCGCCCTGGGCCGGGGCCACCACGTAGGCCAGGTTTTCGACCGCGCGGGCGCGCAGCAGCAGTTCCCAATGGGCCTTGCCGGTGGTGTGGGTGAAGGCGGAAGGGGCGCAGATGAGCTCGGGGGCCAGGGCGCGGTAGAGCTCGGGGAAGCGCAGGTCGTAGCAGATGGAGAGCCCGGTGCGCCAGCCGGCCAGGTCGAAGGCGACGGGCTGCTGGCCGGCTTGCTGCACGCGGCCTTCGTCGTAGCTTTCGCCCAGGCCGCTGTTGAAGCTAAAGAGGTGGATCTTGTCGTAGCGCGCGGCCAGGTGGCCGTCGGGGGCGTAGACGAGGCTGGTATTGGTGACCTTGCCGCCGGCAGCGCGCAGCGGCAGGGTGCCGCCCAGCAGCCAGATGCCGTGGCCGCGGGCCAGGTTTTGCAGGGTGTGCTGGATGACGCCGGGGGTGTCCAGGGTTTCGGCGATGCCGAGCTTGTCTTCGTCCTGCTGGCCCATCAGGCAGAAGTACTCGGGCAGGGCCACGAACTGGGCGCCGGCGGCGGCGGCCTCGCCGACCCAGTGGGCGGCACGGGCCAGGTTGTCGGCGGCACGCGGGGTGGAGACGAGCTGGAGGGCGGCGACTTTCATGGCGTTCACTTCGGGGCGGGGGCGGTGGAGGCTGCGCCGGCAGGCGCGGAGGCGGGCGGTGCAGTTGGGGCGCTTGGGGCGCCCGGGATCTCGGGCTTGTCGAGCTTTTCCACTTTCGGGTCGGCCCAGGGGCCGGTGATGTGGAACTGCTGGGTGCCGGCGGCGGCGATGGGCCGGCGCAGGATCAGCTGGGCCAGGAAGGTGGTCAGGCCCACGGCGGGGTTGATGGCGGCATAGGCCAGCGAGGCGCCGCCGGCATTGACGTCCGGCACCATCAGCACCTTGAAGTCGGCGGTCTCGCGCAGCAGGTCGGCCTTGCCGTCCATCAGCACGCTGGCCTGCGGGCCGCGCATGCGCAGGTTGCTGCTGCGGGCGATGCCGCGCTCGATCTGCACATCGCCCCCGAAGTCGTCAAAGGCGAAGCCGTCGGCGAACACATCGCGCCAGTCGAACAGCAGGCGGCGCGGCAGGGACTGCAGGCTGAGCACGCCGAGCAGGCGCGCCGCGCCCGGCTGGGCCTTCAGGAACTGGCCGGCACCGAGCTGCACGCTGAACTGGCCGTCGAGGTTGGGGATGTCGAAGCTGAGTGGCGAGCCGCGCCAGCTCAGGCGCCCCTTGAGCTCGCCCTGGCCGCCGCGCACGGTGTCGGGCAGGCCCAGATTGGCCAGCCAGCTGCCGCTGTTGGCCAGTTCCAGCTGCCAGTCCAGCTCGGTGCGATGGCTCTGGGGGCGCCAGGCGCCCTGGGCCTTGAGGGTGGCGTCGGGGTGCTGCAGGCCCAGGTGGGCGAGCGACCAGGGCTGGCCGGCCGGCGCGCCGGTGGCCTTGACCTCCAGCCGGCCAAGCTTCATGCCGCGCAGCTCGAAGTCGTCCACCACCAGGTCCAGGCCGGGCAGGGGGCCGCTGGCTTCGTCCAGGGCCTGGTCGGCGCGCGCGGCCTCGCTCTTGGGCAGGGAAAGCCGTGCCAGGCGTGCCAGCAGCTGGCCGGGCTGGCCGGCGCTGCCGCCTTCCTGCCATTCGGCGTAGCCGCTGATGGGCTGCGATTGCAGGGTGAAGCGCCACACCGGCCGACCGGCGACTTCCATCTCGCGGCTGGCCCCGGCGGTGATGTCGCGCAGGATGCGGCCGGCCACGCGCAGCTCGGGGGTGTGCAGCGCGATGCGGCTGGGCGCCACGCCGGCGCCGGCCCCTTGCGGGCCCAGGCCATGCAGCACGGCGCGCCAGGCGTCCAGGTCGATGCGGGGCAGGTTCAGGTTCAGCCACAGGCCCTGCTCGGGCAGGCTGGGCTCGGGCCCGCTGCCCACACGCAGGCTGCCGCGCAGGGCCTGGCCGGGAGCGCGTTCCAGCAGGCCCTGATGCGGGCCCAGGGCGATGCGCAGGCGGTCCACGCGCTGCACATCGGTGCGCCAGCTCAGCTGCAGCGGCCAGCTGGCCTCGGCCGGCTTGGCGAAGGGCTCGGGCAGGCCGGCGCCCAGGCCGGTGAGCGGGCTTTGCAGGCTGAGCTCGCTGCCCTGGGCGTTCCACACCCCCTGGAACTGGTAGGGCGTCAGGCCGCTGAGCCTGGCGGCCAGGCCGCTGACCATGGGGCCGAACTCGGTGGCGGCCTTCAGGCCTTCGGCGCTGGCGCTGCCTTGCGCGCGCAGCAGCAGGCTGCGATCGGGCTGGCTGCCGCCCTCCACCTTCAGCTCGCCGCCCAGCCAGCGTGCCTGGGCACTGGGGATCTGCAGGCCGGCCTCGGTGAAGTCGGCACGGGCGCGCACGTTCTGGAAGGGCGGCAGGTCGGGGCGCAGGCGCAGCTCATTGCCGGCCAGTTGCACATTGCCCTGCACGGTGGTGCGTTCGGGGTGCTGCAGGGGGATCTGCAGCGCCAGCTTGCCGGCCACCGGGCCGCTGGCCTGGGCCAGGTCGAGCGCGTGGCCCGTCCAGCCGCCAATCGGGGTGTTGCGCATGAACTGCAAGGCGTCCTGCGCCGGGCCCTTCCAGCTGCCGTCGATCTTCATCACCGGCTCGCGGCCCAGGTGGGCCACCACGGCCTGGGTGACCTGCGCTTCCAGATTGCCGACCTTGGTGCGCGCGTTGCGGATGCGCATGCCCGGGCCTTCGAAGCTCAGCTCGCCGTTCAGCTCTTCCAGCGCCGGCCAGGGGGATTGGTAGGCGGGGCCGCGCTCATCCGCGCCATGGCTGGGCACGAAGGCGTAGCGCAGGCCCTGGGCCTTGGCCGTGACCTTGAAGACGCCGCCGCCGTGTTCGAAGGGGAAGTCGTCGAGCGCGCCCTTGAGTGTGAGCTGCACCTGGCGGGCCTCGCCGGCCTGGAGCGACTCGGCCAAATAGCGGCGCACGCCGGCGTCCAGCGGCAGCGGCAGGTAGCGCGGCAGGGCGCGCACGTCCAGGCGCGGCAGCTTGGCGTTGAGCTCCAGCTGGCCGTGGCGCTTCGCGTCGCCGGGGCGGGCGCTGCGCCAGCGGCCGTCCAGCTCCAAGTGGCCATCGGCGCTGCGCAGCTTGGCCTGGCGCAGCTGCACGTCCCAGGTGTCGGCCTGGCGCTGCCATTGCAGCTGCAGCTGGGCCTGCTCCAGCGGCAGCTGGGTGTCGGCCAGCAGGCCGGGCCAGGCCACATGGCCCTCGCGCAGGCTGATGCGCGCCTGCCCGCCCTGCTCGCTGGCGTTCAGGCTCAGCGCCGCGCCCTGCAGGCCGGGTTGGCCCAGGCCGGGCTTGCCGTCTGGCGCGGCGCTGGCCGGCAGCGCCGCCCAGGCCAGGCCTTCGGCGCTGGCGTCCACGCGCCACTGCGTGGGGGCGTCCAGGCTGCCCTGCCATTGCGCCAGCAGCTGGTTCACGCGGCCCTGAGGCTGGCGGCTTTGCAGCTCGTGGTGCAGGGCTTCGCCCAGCGGCAGGCGCTCGGCCAGGGCGGCCAGCAGGCCCAGCTCCAGGCGGTCGGCCTGCAGCTGGCCGCCCTGCAGGCTGCCGGGCGCCAGCGGCTGCCACAGGCCACGCGCCGCGGGGTGCTGCAGGCTCAGGGTGAGCTGGCTGGGCGCCCAGTGCTGGGCCGGGCCTTCGCCATCCTGCAGCTGGAAGCGCAGGCCGCGCAGCTGCCAGCGCGTGCCCTGGGGCTGCTGGCTCCAGCTGATGCGCGTCTGCAGATCGGCCAGCTGCAAGGGCTGCACGCGCGGCGTCAGGCGCAGGGCCACGGCGCGCAGGGCCAGATCCAGGTCGGCGCTGTGCAGGTTGCCCTGCTTCAGCTCGGCCCAGAAGCGCAGCGCGCCGTCGCCCTCGCTCAGGTCGAAGGGCAGGCTGAGGTGGCGGCGCAGCTCGGCCACGCGAGCGCGCGGCAGCTCGGCGTAGAACAGGCCGCTCCAGCGCTTCCAGTCGCTCGGCCGCGCCAGGAAGGGCTGGGTGACACGGGCGCGCAGGCTCAGGCGCTCGCCCCAGCCGGGCGGGGGCACGGCGTCGATGCGCAGCTCGTGCCGGCGCAGACCGTTGCGCCACAGCAGGTCCAGGCCCTGCAGCACCAGGGGCTCGGCGCTGCGGGTTTCATCCACCCAGCGCAGGCGCCCGCCCTTGATGGCGAATTCATGCTGGCGCAGCAGCCAGTCGGCCAGCCGGGTGTCTTCGGCCGCGCCGTCGGTGCGCAGGCGCTGGCCGGCCACCCAGATCTGGCCCTGCGCGTCGCGGCGCAGCTCCAGCTCGGGTTCGTGCAGGTAGAGCTGCTCCAGGCGCGGCGTGAAGGTGAGCAGCGAGCGGGCCGACAGCGCCGCGGTGACGCGCGGCAGATGCAGCGCCGGCCGGCCGCTGGTGTCCAGCAGCGTCACCTCGCGCAGGTCCAGCGCCGGAATCCAGCCCGCCGTGCGCACCGAGAGGGCACCGATCCGCACCGAAGACCCCAACCAGCTTGTGGCGCGCGCCTCCAGCTCGGGCCGCCAGCGGTCCACGTTCGGCAGAATTGCCCAATGCAGGATCAGCCACAGGCTGAGCAGCACGAACCACAGACCCAGCACCGCCCACAGCAGCACGCGGAGACCGCGGCGCAGCCAGCGGGTGGGCCGATGCGAGGCCGCAGTTAACTTGGACAGGAATGAGGACATGGGCGCAGGGGCCGAAGTGTCGCCGCTGAACGTCGCCGAGGGTGCTTCGGCCGACCCGGCTGCGCACAGCCGTTTTGTGCAGCGCATCCGGCGCCGTTATGCGGCCGAGCGGCCCCTGCTCGCGCCCGGTGCACCCGCGGAAGCGGCCCTGCGCAGCCTCGTGCACACCCTGCAGCAGCAAGGGCGCTCCCTGCCCGCGGCGCTGCGCGTGGCGCGCCAGCTGTGGCTGGAGCGCCTGGCCACGCTGGACTGCGCCGGCCAGCTGCCGCTGGCCGGTGTCACCCAGGCCATGACCCTGTTGGCCGAGGTGACGCTGGACATCGCCGTGCAGGCCGCCCGCAACGAGCTGGCCGAGCGCCACGGCCGGCTGCGCAATGCCGAGGGCCAGGAGGTCGCCTTCTGGGTGCTGGGCATGGGCAAGCTGGGCGCGCGCGAGCTGAACGTCTCGTCCGACATCGACCTCATCTATGTCTACGAAGAAGACGGTGACAGCGACGGCCCGGTGTCCCTGAGCGCGGCCGAGTACTTCGGCCGCGTGGCCAAGCGCCTGACCACGCTGATCGGCGACGTGACCGAGGACGGCCAGGTCTTCCGCATGGACCTGGCGCTGCGCCCCAATGGCAACAGCGGCCCACCGGCCTGCAGCCTGGCCGCCCTCGAAACCTACTTCTACGCCCAGGGCCGCGAATGGGAGCGCCTGGCCTGGCTCAAGAGCCGGGTGGTGGCGCCGCGCGACCCGGAAACGCTCAAGCGCGCGCAGCAGCTCAGCCAGCTCGTCACGCCCTTCGTCTACCGCCGCTACCTCGATTACTCGGTGTTCGAGGGCCTGCGCCAGATCCACCGCATGATCCGCGAGGAGGCGCAGCGCCGCGCCGCCGGCCGGCCCGAGCGCGCCAATGACGTCAAACTCAGCCGCGGCGGCATCCGCGAGATCGAGTTCATCGTCCAGCTGCTGCAGGTGGTGCGCGGCGGCCAGTTTCCGGAAATCCGCACCCGCTCCACGCTGAAGGCCCTGGACCGCCTGGCCGCCGCCGGCCTGATGAAGCCCGAGGCCGCACGCCTGCTGGCGGGGGACTACGAGTTCCTGCGCCAGGTCGAGCACCGCATCCAGTACCTGGACGACCAGCAGACGCACTGCCTGCCCGGCGCCATCGAAGACCTGCGCTGGATTGCGCAGACCCTGGGCCTGCACCGCAGCGATACCAAGCCCTGTCAGGGATTCGAGGATCACGGCAGCTGCCCGCTGTTCGAGCGCCTGTGCGAAACCCGCGAGCGCGTGGCCGCCGAGTTCGACGCCCTGCTGCACGAAGGCCGCGCTCCCGGCGGCTGCAAGCCCGGCAGCTGTGGCGCCACCCCGGGCCTGGACAGCGAAGCCTTTCTGGCCGCCCTGCCCGAGCCCCTGCAGGCGGCGGTGCGCAGCTTTGCGCAGCAGCCGCGCGTGCAGGGCCTGAAGGAAACCGCCCAGCAGCGCCTGGCCCAGCTGTTCCAGCGCGCCGCCCAGCAGGTGGCGCAGGGCCATTGCGAGGCCGCCGCGGCGGCGCGTTTTGTCGATTGGGTCGAGCCCCTGCTGCGCCGCGAGGCCTACCTGGCCCTGCTGATCGAGCGGCCCGCGGTGCTGACCCGGCTGTTGCGTCTGCTGGGCCTGGCGCGCTGGCCGATGCGCTACCTGATGCAGCACCCCGGCGTCATCGACGAACTGGCCGATGTGCGCCTGCTGCACGAACGCTTCGAGCCCGCCGCCTTCCGCCAGGAACTGGCCGAGCGCCACGAGGCCTGGGTGCGTGCCGGCGAGGACGACGAAGAGTCTCTGCTCGACGCCCTGCGCCGCGCCCACCATGCCGAGGTCTTCCGCACCCTGGTGCGCGACGTGGAAGGCCGCATCACCGTGGAAGAGGTGGCCGACGACCTCAGCGCCCTGGCCGACGCCCTGCTGCAAACGGCGATCGACTGGTGCTGGACGCGCCAGTTGAAGCTCGGCAAGGCGCACCGCGCGCAGCCGCGTTTTGCCGTCATCGCCTACGGCAAGCTCGGCGGCAAGGAGCTGGGCTATGGCTCCGATCTGGATGTGGTGTTCCTTTACGACGACGAGGACGAGGCCGCCCCCGAGGCCTACGCCGGCTTCGTGCGCAAGCTGGTGCCCTGGCTGACCCTGCAGACCCGCGCCGGCGGCCTCTTTGACATCGACACCGCGCTGCGCCCGAACGGCAACAGCGGCCTGCTCGTCAGCAGCCTGAAGAGCTTTGCCGCCTACCAGGAAGGCCGCGGCAGCAACACCGCCTGGACCTGGGAGCACCAGGCCATCACCCGCGCGCGCTGGTGTGCCGGCGACACCGCCCTCGAAGCCCCCTTCGAGGCCGTGCGCCAAGGCGTGATGCAGGCCGCCCGCGAGCCCGCCGCGCTGAAGGCCGAGGTGCTGGCCATGCGCGACAAGCTGCGCCAGGCCCACCCGGTGCGCGCCGGCCGCTTCGACCTCAAGCACAGCCCCGGCGGCATGCTGGACGCCGAGTTCGCGCTGCAGGCGCTGCAGCTGCTGCACAGCGCCGCCCACCCCGAGCTGATTCCGAACAAGGGCCTGATCGCCCTGCTGCAGCGCGCCGAAAGCGCCGGCCTGCTGGCCCCCGGCATCGGCCGCGCGGCGGCG
>JBDHSJ010000187.1:0-7879 GCA_039808065.1 Burkholderiaceae bacterium
ACACCCGCAAGAGCGCCGAGATCATCGGCGTGACCGAAGAGACGACGACGGGCGTGCACCGCCTGAACGAGATGAGCGCCAAGGGCACCCTGCTGTTCCGCGCCATCAACGTCAACGACTCCGTCACCAAGAGCAAGTTCGACAACCTGTACGGCTGCCGTGAATCGCTGGTGGACGGCATCAAGCGCGCCACCGACGTGATGGTGGCCGGCAAGATCGCCGTGGTGGCCGGCTATGGCGATGTGGGCAAGGGCAGCGCCCAGGCCCTGCGCGCGCTCTCGGCCCAGGTCTGGGTGACCGAGATCGACCCCATCTGCGCGCTGCAGGCCGCGATGGAGGGCTACCGCGTGGTGACGATGGACTGGGCGGCCGACAAGGCCGACATCTTCGTCACCGCCACCGGCAACAAGGACGTCATCACCCGCGCCCATATGCAGAAGATGAAGAACAACGCCATCGTCTGCAACATCGGCCACTTCGACAACGAGATCGACGTCGCCGGCCTCGAGGGCTGCAAGTGGGAGGAGATCAAGCCCCAGGTCGACCATGTGATCTTCCCGGACGGCCACCGCATCATCATGCTGGCCAAGGGCCGCCTGGTGAACCTGGGCTGCGGCACCGGCCACCCCAGCTATGTGATGAGCAGCAGCTTTGCCAACCAGACCCTGGCCCAGGTGGAGCTGTACGCGCACAAGGACAAGTACGCCGTCGGCAAGGTCTATGTGCTGCCCAAGCACCTGGACGAGAAGGTGGCGCGCTTGCAGCTGACCACCTTGAATGCCGAGCTGACGCGGCTGACCGAGGCGCAGGCGGCCTACATCGGTGTCTCCCAAGCAGGCCCGTACAAGGCCGACACCTACCG
Organism: Burkholderiaceae bacterium; assembly: GCA_039808065.1. Taxonomy (GTDB): domain Bacteria; phylum Pseudomonadota; class Gammaproteobacteria; order Burkholderiales; family Burkholderiaceae_C; genus Inhella. The sequence goes on from JBDHSJ010000187.1 coordinate 863, forward strand.
GTACTGATGAAGCTGACCACGCGCGCGGACCAGTTGCTGGTCCAGCGCGGCCTGGCGCCCAGCCGCTCGGCCGCGCAGCGGCTGATCGCGGCCGGGGCCGTGCGCTGGCTCGGGCCGCAGGGCTGGGTCGCGCCGAAGAAGGCCGGCGACGAACTGCCCAACCAGTGCGAGCTGAAGGTTGAGGACGACGCCGAGACCCGCTGGGTCTCGCGCGGCGGGCTCAAGCTCGAAGGCGCGCTGGACCACGCCGGGTTGAGCGTCAGCGGCACGGCGCTGGACCTGGGCCAGAGCACCGGCGGCTTCAGCGAAGTGCTGCTGGCGCGCGGTGCCGAGCGCGTGGTCGGCATCGAGGTCGGCCATGCGCAACTGCACCCGAAGCTGCAGGGCGAGGCGCGCATCACCACGCTCGAAGGCCTGAACGCACGCAGCCTGTGCGCCGAAGACCTGGGCGAACACCTGCCGCCCCAGGGCTTCGACTGGGTGGTGGGTGATCTGAGCTTCATCTCGCTCACGCTCGTGCTGCCGCAACTGCCGGCGCTGCTGAAGCCGGGCGCGCGGCTGCTGCTGCTGGTCAAGCCGCAGTTCGAGCTGCAGCCGGGCGACATTGGCAAGGGTGGGCTGGTGAAGAGCGAAGCCAGCTACCCCAAGGTCGAGACCAAACTGCGCGAAGCCGCCGCCGCGGCCGGCTTCGCTGTCGATGACTACTTCGCCAGCCCGATTGCGGGCGGCGATGGCAACCGCGAGTTCTTCCTGCTCGCCACCCGCCCATGAAGACCCCCGTCAGTTTCGAGTTCTTCCCGCCCAACACCCCGGTCGGCCACGACAAGCTGCTGAACCAGGTGGTGCCGGCGCTGGCCGTGCTGCAGCCCGAGTACTTCAGCGTCACCTACGGCGCCGGTGGCGCCACGCGCGACAAGACTCTGGCCACGGTGAAGGCGATTGCCGCCGCCGGCCACCAGGCCGCGCCGCATCTGAGCTGCATCGGCGCCACGCGCGAGTCGCTGCGCGAGATCCTGGCCGAGTACCGCAGCCAGGGCATCCGCCGCGTCGTCGCCTTGCGCGGTGACCTGCCCTCGGGCACGGCCGGGCTGGGCGAGTTCCGCTATGCCGAGGAGCTGGTGCGCTTCATCCGTGAAACCGAAGGGCCGGACTGGCAGATCGAGGTGGCCGCCTACCCCGAGACGCACCCGCAATGCCGCTACGCCGCCAAGGACCTGCAGCACTTCGCCGCCAAGATGCGCGCCGGTGCCAACACCGCCATCACGCAGTTCTTCTTCAACCCCGAGGCCTACTTCCACTTCGTGGACGAGGCGCGCAAGCTCGGCGTCGAGCAGCCCATCGTGCCGGGCATCATGCCCTTCCACAACTACCACCGCATCGCGCAGTTCGCGCAGCGCGACGGCATCGACATCCCGCGCTGGGTGGCGCTGAAGATGGAGGGCTTCATGGACGACGCCGCCTCGATCCGCGCCTTTGGCCTGGACGTGGTGACGCGCCTGTGCGAGCGCCTGATCGCCGGCGGCGCGCCGGCCATCCACTTCTACTGCCTGAACCAGAGCGAGCTGGTGCTGGAAATCGGCCGCCGCCTGGGGCTGGCACCCCGCTGACCCGCGGCGTAAAGAAGCGCAAATCAAGGCCCCTGCGAACGGCAGGGGCACAGCGGCACGGGGACACTGCGCCGCCATGCGCATCACGCCCCTCTTCCTGTTCGGCCTGGCCCTGTGTGCGCAGGCCCAGACGAACACCCAGACGCCCCAGCCGCCAGCCCGGCCGGCATCAGCGCCGGCGGGCCAACTCGACAAGGTCGAGGTCAGCGGCCAGGCCAGCGACGAGACCAAGCGGCGCAGCAGCACCGCCAGCAAGATCGTCATCAGCCGCGAGGACCTGCTGCGCTTTGGCGACGGCAATCTCGTCGATCTGATGCGCCGCCTGCCCGGCGTCACGCCCGGCGGGCGCCCGGGGCGCGGCGGCGAAATCCGCATGCGCGGCATGGGCGGCGGCTTCACGCAGATCCTGGTGGACGGCGAGCGCATGCCGCCCGGCTTCACGCTGGATCAGGTGCCGCCCGATCAGGTCGAGCGCATCGAGATCCAGCGCGCCCCCACGGCCGAGACCGGCGCACGCGCGGTGGCCGGCACCATCAATGTCATCCTGCGCGAGCCGCTGGCGCGCAAGCTCAACGAGGCCCGCCTGAGCCTGGGCTTCGACCACGGCGAGCTGCAGCCCAACGTGGCACTGACCCACAACGACAGCACCGCCGGCGGCCTGAACTACTCGCTGACCACGGTGCTGAACCGCCAACGCCGCGCCGACGACATCAATAGCCGCACCCGCATCGAGCCCGACGCCGGCCCGGTGCAGGAGCGCAGCCAGCGCGGCCGCAGCCTGGACCAGCGCGACAGCCTGAACTTGAACGGCCGCCTGCAGTGGCGCCTGGGCGAGGGCGAGACCCTGCAGCTGATGCCCTTTGCCGTACTGGCCCAGGGCCAGAACCAGAGCCAGTTCGCCCAGGGCGGCGAGCCGCGCTACACCCAGGTGGCCACGCAGGGCGAGGGCCAATTCCGCATGCTGCGCGCTGGCGCGAACTACCAGAAGCGCCTGAGCGAGGACCTGCGCCTGGACCTGCGCGCCAATGGTGGCGGCGCCAATCTGCGCAACGACAACCAGCGCCTGGAGAGCGGCGGCACGCTGGACCGGCGCCAGGACGACCACAACGACAACCGCGACCGCAACCTCAACCTCACCGGCAAGCTGAGCCTGCAGACCGCCGCCGAGCACGCCTGGGTCAGCGGCGCCGAGCTGGAATGGGGCCAGCGCCAGAACACCCGCACCAGCCTGCAGAACGGCCAGCCCCTGCAGGGCCTGGGCGATTTCGGCGACGAACTCAGCGCGCGCACCCTGCGCAGCGCGCTCTACACGCAGGACGAATGGCAGGCCAGCCCGCAGTGGAACCTGCACGCCGGCCTGCGCTTCGAGCAGATCGACAGCCGCGGCCAGGCGGGCGCGGCGCTGGGCGAGGTGCGCAACCGCTCGCAGGTCTGGTCGCCGCTGCTGCATGCGCTGTGGAAGCCCGACCCGAAGAGCCGCGAGCAGCTGCGCATGAGCCTGACGCGCAGCTACCGCGCCGCCAGCCTGAACGACCTGATCGCCCGCCCGGTCTTCAACAGCCAGTTCCCCAGCGGCCCCAACACCGAATACGCGGCCGACAGCGCCGGCAACCCCAGCCTGAATCCCGAGCTGGCCACCGGTCTGGAGTTCGCCTACGAGCGCTACCTCAGCAAGGGCGGCCTGCTCTCGGCCAATTTGTTCGCGCGCAGCATCCAGGGCCTGATCCGCCGCACGCTGGCGCTGGAAGACAGCGTGCTCAACGGCGTGCCCACCCCGCGCTGGGTCAGCCGCCCGCGCAATCTGGGCGATGCACGCGTCTACGGCCTGGAGCTGGAGGCCAAGGCGCGGCTGGACGAGATCTGGGCCGAAGCGCCACCGCCCTGGGTGCCGCTGCAACTGCGTGCCAATCTGAGCCTGTTCCGCTCCGCCGTCGAGGGCATTCCCGGCCCGCACAACCGCATCGACGCTCAGCCGCGCTTCACCAGCAACCTCGGGCTGGACTACCGCGCGCCCGGTAGCCCGGTGAGCCTGGGCGTGAACTGGAGCTACACGCCCGAGGTGCTGATCCAGCAGACCGAGATCCTCAGCAGCCGCACCGCCAAGCGCGTGGTGTTTGACGCCTACGGCCAATGGGCGCTGAGCCGCGACACCAGCCTGCGTCTGGCCCTCTCCAACCTCGACCCGCTTGATGCGCTGAGCCAGACGGTGGTGGACAGCGGCAGCAATCTGGTGACGACCGAGAACCGGCAGCGGACCTTCCGCACCGCCACACTGAGACTGGAGATGCGTTTCTGATGCCACGCGTGCTGTTCATCTGCATGGGCAACATCTGCCGCAGCCCGACGACCGAGGGCGTGTTCCGCGCCCAGGTGGCGGCCGCCGGTCTTGCCGGGCAATTCGAGATCGACTCGGCCGGCACGCACGGTTACCACGTCGGCGCGCCGCCGGACGAGCGCAGCCAGGAGCATGCGCGCCGGCGTGGCTATGAATTGGGAGGCCTGCGCGCCCGTCAGCTGGTGGCGGCAGATTTCGAACGCTTCGACCTGCTGCTGGCCATGGACGAAGACAACCTGGCCCGCGCCGCCCGCCTGGCCACGCCGGCGCAGCGTGCGCGCCTGCAGCTCTTCATGCAGTACGCGCCCGGTCTGGGCAAGGCTGTGCCCGACCCCTACTACGACGGCCCGGAAGGCTTCGAGCAGGTGCTGGACCTGGTGGAGGCCGCCAGCGCCGGCCTGCTGAAGGCCCTGCGCGAACGGCTCTGATCAGGCCGCCTGCGGCAGCCGGAAGGCGCCGACGACGCTGAGCAGCTCGTCGCTCTGCTGGCGCAGGCTTTCGGCGGCGGCGGCGCTTTCTTCCACCAGGGCGGCGTTCTGCTGGGTGCTGTGGTCCATATCGGTCACGGCCTGGCTGGCCTGCAGCACGCCGTCGCGCTGTTCCTGGCTGGCGTGGCTGATGGCCGCCACCAGCGCACCCAGGCGCTGGATGGAGGCCACCACTTCGTTGACCGCATCGCCCGCGCTGCGCGCCTGGCTGCTGGTGCCGGCCACCTGATCGGCCATGCCGCCGATCAACAGCTTGACTTCGGCCGCTGCCCCGGCCACGCGGCCGGCAAGTTCGCGCACCTCGGTGGCCACCACCGCAAAGCCGCGCCCGGCCTCGCCGGCCCGCGCCGCCTCCACCGCCGCGTTCAGGGCCAGCAGATTGGTCTGGAAGGCGATGGTGTCGATCACGCCAATGATGCGGCCGATGCGCTGCGAGCTCTGGTTGACGGCCTGGATCTGACCCACCACCTCGGTGACGACGCGCAGCCCCACCTCGGCCTGCTGCACGGTTTCGCGGGCAATGCCGCGCGCCTGGTCGGCGTGCTCGGCATTGCTGCGCACCGCGCCGCCCAGTTGCTCCATCGAGGCGGCCGTCTGCTGCACGGCGCTGGCCTGGCGTTCGGTGCGGGTGGACAGGTCGGTATTGCCCACCGCAATCTGCTGGCTGGCCACGGCCACCTGCTCGGCGCCCTGGCGCACCGCCTGGCACACCTGCACCAGTTTGGCCCGCATGTCCTCCAGGGCCTGCAGCAGCAGGCCCATGTCGTTGCGGCCGCGCTGTGGCACCGAGGTCTGCAGATCGCCGCCGGCAATCGCGTGCGCGGCCTGGATGGCCAACCCCACCGGCGCGGTGATCGAGCGCACCAGCCGTGCCGCGGCGACCAGACTGATCAAAGCCACCAGCAGACCGCCGCCCACAAAGCCGAGCAAGGCCGCCCGGGCATCGGCCGCGCGCTGGGCCAGCAGATCCTGCAAGGCCAGCTGGGCCCGCAGGGATTGGTCGAGCAGGCGGTTGATGGGCTGGCTGATAGCTTCGAAGCTGGCAGCTGCAGCGGCCGCATCGGGCGCGGTCTGGGTCGCCAGGGCCTGCTGGCTGATCTGCCGCACCAGGGCCACCTCGCGCTCCAGGGTCTCGCCCGGCAATGACGGGGCCAGCTCCGGGTTGGCCCCGGCGGCCAGTTCGTAGTGCAGCTGCAGCCGGCCCAGGCGGTCGCTGATCTCGCCCAGCAGTTGCTGCTGTTGCTGCCGTTGCGGCTCGCCCGCCCCGGCAGCCAGGCTGAAGGCCGTCAGCGCGCGCAGGCGCCCCAGGCTGTCCAGCAGCTGGGGCATGGCGTCGAAGCTGGCCATGATGAGGTGGTAGCTGTCCACGCTGGGGTCGTAGGACAGCAGGCTGTCGTGCATCACACGGCCGGTCAGCTCCACCAGGGCGCGCAGCTGGGCCTGGTGGCGCAGCAGGCTCTGCTGCGGGCTGACAGCCCGACCCAAGACGGCGGCACTCAGCTGCTCCAGCTCGCGCCGCTGGCGCTCCAGCGCCGTGCGGGTGTTGCCTTGAATGTCGGGGTGCTGCAGCGCCTGCTGCGCCTGGTCCAGCGCCTGGGTCAGCTCCCGCTGGGCGGACTGGAGGGGCGGCAGCGGGCTGTCGCTGCGGCTCAGCCACACCGCCGCCTGGCCGCGCTGGCGCATCAGCGCCAGCTGGGCGCGCACCAGGGTGGCGGCAATCGGCGTGCCCTCGCTTTCCTGGCGGGCCACCTGCCAGGTCTGCCACTCCAGCTGCACCAGGCGCTGGCCCAGCCAGGCGCAGGGCAAGGCCAGCAGCAGGGCCACGAGCGCGAACTTCGCGCCGGTATTCAGACGGTCCATCCACGCTCGCATGGTTTCCTCCCGCTGTGTGCCGGGCGATGCTCATGCAAGCAGGGGCGCCTGCCTACCTCATGAAGAAGGAGCGCCGGAATTCAGGCTTGCAGCACCTGGAAGGCGTCGCGCGTCAGGTTCTCGGGTGCCTGCCCGGGGCCGTTGCACACCACGTCGTCTTCGATGCGGATGCCGCCGAAGGGTCGCAGCGCCTCCACGCGCGCCCAGTCCACATGGCCGGCCAGCGGGCCCTGGCGCAGCGTGGCCAGCAGCAGAGGCACGAAGTACAGGCCGGGCTCGATGGTGACGGCCATGCCGGGCTTCAGCACGCGCGTCAGGCGCAGGTAGGGGTGGCCGGCCGGGCGCTCGCGGCGCGTGCCGGCGGCGTCGATCTGCAGGCCGGCGACATCGTGCACCTGCAGGCCCAGCAAATGGCCCACGCCATGCGGGAAGAAATGCGCGCTCAGCCCCTGGCCCACAACGGCCTCGGCGCTCAGGCCGGAGAGCAGGCGCTGGTCCAGCAGCAGTTGGGCGATGCGGCTGTGCGCGCTGAGGTGGATGGCCACGTAGTCCACGCCGTCGCGCACCTCGTCCACCAGGGCGAGCTGCAGCGCCTCCATGCCGGCCAGCAGGGCGGCGAAGTCGTCGCGCGCGGCGCCGGCCGCCGCGTCGGGGTGCAGCCAGCTGCGCGTGATGTCGGCCGCGTAACCACCGCAGGCGGCGCCGGCGTCGATCA
>JBDHSJ010000188.1:0-7844 GCA_039808065.1 Burkholderiaceae bacterium
GGCGCTGAAAAGCTGGCCTGCATCAAGGCCGGCCCGGAGGGGGCTGCCTAAGCTGGCGCACCGCTGGCTGGCCGCCCTCTCGACCTGACATGAACCCTGCCGCTTCGCTCGATCTGACCATCGGCCCCTTGCTCTACTGGTGGCCCCGCGCCGCCATGATGGACTTCTACGCCCAGGTGGCCGACGGCCCGGCAAAGACTGTGGTGCTGGGCGAGCTGGTCTGTTCGCGGCGCAACGAGTTCAAGCTGGACGACTGGCTGGACCTGGGGCGTGACCTGCGCCAGGCCGGCAAGGAGGTCGTCATCGCCACCCAGGCCCTGGTGATGAGCGAGGCCGAGCTGCGCACGCTGCGCCGCACCTGTGAGCAGGAGGAGTTCGCCGTCGAGGCCGGTGACGCCGCCGCGCTGCGCGTGCTGGCGCGTGGCGCCGCGCAGGACCCCGGCCGCCCGGCCTTCTGGCTGGGCCCGCACCTCAACATCTACAGCCGCGCCGCGCTGGAAGAACACGCGGCGCTGGGCGCCACGCAATGGGTGGCGCCGGTGGAGCTGGCGCTGGACGCGCTGGCCCTGATCAACCCGCCGCCCGAGCCGGTGCTGGGCATCGACGGGCCGATTCGCACCGAGGTGTTCGCCTTTGGCCGGCTGCCGCTGGCCTTTTCAGCGCGCTGCTTCACCGCGCGGCACCACCGCCTGCGCAAGGACGACTGCGAGTTCCGCTGTCGCGACGATGCCGACGGCCTGCTGCTCAACACCACTGAGGGCCAGCCCTTCCTGGCGCTGAACGGCATCCAGACCCAGAGCGCGGCGCTGCAATGCCTGATCAATCAGGGCCCCATGCTGCGCAAGGCCGGCGTGGCCTCGCTGCGCCTGTCGCCCTGCAGCCAGGGCTTTGCGCGCGTGGTCGAGCTGTTTGATGCCGTCTTCCACCAGGGCCTGGCGCCCGCCACGGCGCTGGCCGAGCTGCGTGCGCTGCCGCTGCCGGGCGCGCTGGTGGATGGCTTTGCGCGCCGCCAGCCGGGCCTGGAACCCGTTCCAAGCATGCCGCGCGAGGCCCTGGTATGAGCGCTCCCGCCACCCATTGGCAACTGCCACCCCTGCCCGAACCCTGGCGCGCCCGCCTGCGCGCGCTGCCGCCGCAGCCACCTTCCTGGCTGGCCGCGCTGGCCCTGCAGCGCCTGCTGCTGCCACGTCTGGACGCCACCCAGCGCCAGGCTCTGGGCGGCGCGGTGGTGGAACTGGAGCTGCTGGAGCTGGGCCTGCGCGTGCGCCTGCGCCTGCAGGGCGATCGCTTTGTGGCCGCTGGCGGCCAGGAGCCGGCCCGCCTGCGCCTGAGCGCCCGCACCGATGCGTTGTGGCGCTTGCTGCGCGGCCAGGACGACGCCGACCGCCTGTTCTTCGAGCGCGCGCTGCAGATGGAGGGTGACACCGAGTACGGCCTGGTGCTGAAGAACACGCTCGACGCCCTGGGGCCGCTGCTGCCGGTTTGAGGCGCTTTGACGCAAAGCAAGGCGCCTGCGTCAGCCTGACGTCAGACTGCCAGCCCCTGCCCGCGGGAGCTCCACCATGTCTGTCATCACCCTCGATCTGCGCGAAGCGCCCCTGGCCGAACGCCACCGTCCGGTCTTCAGCGCCTTCGACGGCCTGCGCGTGGGCGCCACGCTGGAGCTGCTGGACCGGCGCGAACTGGGCTCGCTGCAGGAGCTGATCGAGGCCACGCGCCCGAGCTGTTTCCACTGGCAGGAGCGTGAGGCGCCCGAGGGCGAGCGCTGCGTGCGCATCACCAAGACCCCGGTACGTGGCAGCGGCGCCGGCTGTGCCGACTGCCCCTGCCAATGCGGCGGTGCCTTGCTGGACCGGGCGGCCTGCTGAGGCGCAGCGAGTGCGCAGCCGGCGCGGCCCAGCTGGCGCCTAGCCCCAACTGCCGCCCAGTGCGCGCACCAGGCCCACGGTGGCCTGGGCCTGCGCGGCCTCGACTTGCAGCGCAGCGCGGCGCTGACGCAGGGCGCTGCGCTGTGCGTCCAGACGCTCCAGCGGCGCCACGATGCCGCCGCGTTCGCGCGCCGCACTCAGGGCCGCGGCCCGTTCGGCCGCGCTGACGGCCTCGGCCAGCGCGAGCTGTTGCTGCTGCAGGCCACTCAGGGAGGCGAGCTGATCCTCGACATCCTTGAAGGCCACCAGCACCGCCTGACGGTGCGCGGCCAGGGCGCCTTCCGCTGCCGCGCGCGCGCCGTCCACGCCAGCCTGGCGGGCGCCGCCATCAAACAGCGGCAGCGCAAACAAGGCCCCAAGGGACCAGCTGCGCGCCGCGCCCTTGAGCAGGTCGCCCAGATCGGCGGAGGCCAGGCCGCCCTGGGCCGTCAGCGCCAGCTGCGGGAACCAGGCGCGCTGCGCCACGCCCAGCCGAGCCTGCGCGGCCAGCAGCTGGGTTTGCGCGGCGGCCACATCGGGGCGGCGCGCCAGCAGGGTGCTGGGTAGGCCGGGCGGAATGGCGGGCAGTGTTGCCACCGCGGCCGTGGCCGCCAGGCGCAGGTTGGAGGCCGGCTGGCCCGTCAGCAGCGCGAGCAGGTTTTCCAGCAGCGCGCGGCGCTGCGCCAGCTGAGCCGCTTCGGCATCGGTACCGGCCGCTTCGCTCTTCAGGCGCGCCAGCTCCAGCTCGGCCGCCTCGCCGGCCTGCACGCGCCGCTCGGTCACGCGCAGCGCGTCACGGTAGCTGGCCGCGGTGTCGCGCACCAGCTGGTGCTCGCGCTCGGTGGCGCGCAGCTGGAAGTAGGCCTGCGCGACATCGGCCTGCAGCATCAGCTTGGCCGATTCGAAGAGCTGGGCCTGGGCCTGGGCGTCCAGCTGGGCCGCGTCTCGCCCGCCGCGCAGGCGGCCGCTGAGGTCGATCTCGTAGCCGAGCTGGGCGCCCAGCGCAAAGGCGTTGGCGGCCTGGCCCGCTGTGCCGGCCCGTTGGGCACCGGCGTTCAACCCGAGGTTCGGCAGTTGGGCCGCGCGCGCCGAGCCCAGCAGCGCGTGGGCCTGCGCCAGCCGCGCCGCGGCCTGGGCCAGAGTCGGGCTCTGGGCCTCGGCCTGCTGGATCAGGGCGTCGAGCTGGGCATCGCCAAACACCTGCCACCAGGCGCCGCGCGCCTGGGCGGCGGCCGCGGGTGCCGCGGTGGTCCAGCCCTCGGCCTTCCAGGCCGTCGGCGTCGCCACCGGGGCCTCGTTCAGCGGCGCGGTGCTGGCGCAACCGGCCAGCACCAGGGCCGCCAGCAGCGCAGTCAGATTCGCTTTCATCGCATCACTCCTTGTCGGCCAGCGCGAGGGTCGGGATCGTGTCGGGGGCGGTGGCCACTTGCCCACCGTGGTGGCGCAGCGGCTGGTTGCCGGCCAGCCGGCGCAGCAGCACATAGAACACCGGGGTCAGGGCCAGGCCGAAGGCGGTCACGCCGATCATTCCGGCGAACACCGCCACGCCCATGGCGCTGCGCATTTCGGCGCCGGCGCCGCTGCTCAGCACCAGGGGCAGCACCCCCATCACGAAGGCGGCCGAGGTCATCAGGATCGGGCGCAGGCGCAGCTTGCTGGCCTCGATGGCGGCCTGCAGCGGGCTGCGGCCCTGGAACTCCAGTTCGCGGGCGAACTCGACGATCAGGATCGCGTTCTTCGCACTCAGGCCGACGAGCACGAACAGCCCGATCTGCGTGAAGACGTTGTTGTCGCCGCCGCTGAGCCATACGCCGGTCATCGCGCTCAGCAGGCCCATGGGCACGATCAGCAGGATGGCGACCGGCAGCGTCAGGCTTTCGTACTGCGCCGCCAGCACCAGGAAGACCAGCAGGATGGCGAGCGGGAACACCCAGGCGGCGCTGTTGCCGGCCAGGATCTCCTGGTAGGTCAGCTCGGTCCACTCGAAGCCGATGCCGGGCGGCAGGGTCTCGGCGGCAATGCGCGTCACCGCGTCCTGGGCCTGGCCACTGCTGTAGCCGGGCGCGGCGCCGCCGTTGATGTCGGCGCTGGGAAAGCCGTTGTAGCGCATCGCCCGTTCGGGCCCAAAGCTGGGCTTCACTTGCATCAGCGCCGCCAGCGGGATCATTTCGCCGGCCTGCGAACGCACCTGCAGCTGCCCGATGTCTTCGGGCTTGGCACGGAACTCGGCATCCGCCTGCACGCGCACGCTGTAGGTGCGGCCGAAGCGGTTGAAGTCGTTCACATACTGGCTGCCGAGGTAAATCTGCAGGGTGTCGAACACGTCCGTCACCGGCACGCCGAGCTGGCGCGCCTTGACGCGGTCCAGGTCGGCATACAGCTGCGGCACATTGACCTGGAAGCTGCTGAACAAACCGCCCAGTTCAGGCGCCACCTGGGCCTTGGCCAGGAAGTCCTTGGTCGCCTTGTCCAGCGCGGCCGTGCCCAGGCCGGCCTTGTCCTCGATCTGCAGCTTGAAGCCGCCGGTGGTGCCCAGGCCCTGCACGGGCGGCGGCGGGAACATGGCGATGAAGGCATCGGGGATGGCGCCGAACTGCTGGTTCAGCGCACCCGCCACCGCAAAGCCGCTCTGGTGCTTGCCCTTGCGCTGCGCAAAGGGCTTGAGGCTGACGAACACGATGCCGGAGTTGCTGCTGTTGGTGAAGCCGTTGATCGACAGGCCCGGGAAGGCGATGGCGTTCTCGACATCGGGGTGCTTGAGCGCGATCTCGCCCATGCGGCGAATCACGTCCTCGGTGCGGTCGAGCGTGGCGCCATCGGGCAGCTGGGCGAAGCCGATCAGGTACTGCTTGTCCTGCATCGGCACGAAACCGCCGGGTACGGCCTTGAAGAGGCCCAGGGTCAGCAGCAGGCCCACGCCGTAGAGCGCCAGCATCAGCGTCTTGCGGCCGATCATCTTGCCCACACCCTGGCCATAGCCGCGGCTGCCACGGTCGAACACGCGGTTGAAGAGCGCGAAGCCGCGGCCGAAGACGCGATCCATGCCGCGCGTCAACGCATCTTTGGGCGCGCCATGGGGCTTGAGCAGCAGGGCCGAGAGCGCCGGGCTGAGCGTGAGCGAATTGATCGCCGAGATCACCGTGCTGATGGCGATGGTGAGCGCGAACTGCTTGTAGAACTGCCCGGTCAGGCCGCTGATGAAGGCCAGCGGCACGAACACGGCGATCAGCACCAGGGCGATGGCGATGATGGGACCGCTGACCTCACGCATCGCCTGATACGTGGCCTCGCGCGGGCTCAAGCCATTGGCGATGTTGCGCTCGACGTTCTCCACCACCACGATGGCGTCGTCCACCACGATGCCGATGGCCAGCACCAAACCGAACAGGCTCAGCGCATTGATGCTGAAGCCGAACAGCTGCATCACCGCAAAGGTGCCGACGATGGACACCGGCACGGCCAGCAGCGGAATGATGGAGGCGCGCCAGGTCTGCAGGAAGACGATGACGACGATGACCACCAGCAGCACCGCTTCGAGCAGGGTGGTCACCACCGACTTGATCGAGGCGCGCACGAACTGCGTGGGGTCGTAGACGATCTCGTAGGCCACGCCTTCGGGCATGGTCTTGGCGATCTCGGCCATGGTGGCGCGCACGCCATCGCTGATGGCCAGCGCGTTGCCGCCCGGGGCCTGGAAGATCGGCACCGCCACGGCAGGCTTGTTGTTGAGCAGCGAGCGCAGCGCGTAGTCGGCCGCGCCCAGCTCCAGGCGGGCCACGTCCTTCAGGCGCGTGACCTGGCCGTCGGCCCCGCTCTTGATGACGATGTCGCCGAACTCCTCTTCGGTCTGCAGGCGGCCCTGGGCGTTGACGCTGAGCTGCAGGTCCACACCCGGCAGGCCGGGCGAGGCGCCGACCACACCGGCGGCGGCCTGCACGTTCTGCTCGCGGATGGCGCGCACCACATCCGCAGCGCTCAGGCCGTGCTGGGCCACCTTCTGCGGGTCCAGCCAGACGCGCATCGAGTAGTCGCCCGAGCCAAACAGCTGCACCTGGCCGACGCCAGGGATGCGCGCCAGCCGGTCCTTGACCTGCAGCACCGCGTAGTTGCGCAGGTAGGTCATGTCGTAGCGCTCGTTTGGCGAGGTCAGGTGCACGACCATGGTCAGGTCGGGGCTGGACTTCACCGTCGTCACGCCCAGGCGGCGCACCTCCTCGGGCAGGCGCGCCTCGGCTTGCGCCACGCGGTTCTGCACCAGCTGCTGGGCCTTGTCGGGGTCGGTACCGAGCTTGAAGGTGACGGTGAGCGTCATCAGGCCATCGGTGGTGGCCTGGCTGCCCATGTAGAGCATGTCCTCGACGCCGTTGATCGCCTCTTCCAGCGGCGTGGCCACGGTTTCGGCAATCACCTTGGGGTTGGCGCCGGGGTAGGTGGCGCGCACCACCACCGAGGGCGGCACGACTTCGGGGTACTCGCTGATCGGCAGGGCCTGCATGGCGATCAGGCCGGCCAGGAAGATCAGCAGCGAGAGCACGCCGGCAAAGATCGGCCGGTCGATGAAGAATTTCGAGACGTTCATGATGGTTCAACCCTTGGTGGGGGCGGCCTGGGCCTCGGTCTTGCCGATCAGCTCGGGCTTGGCGTCCATGGCGATGGCCGTGGGTGCCACCTGGCTGCCCGGGCGCACGCGCTGCAGGCCGCTGAGCACGATGCGCTCGCCCGCCTTCAGACCGCTGATGACTTCGCGCAGGCCGTTCACCGGGCCGCCGAGCTGCACCGCGCGCCACTCCACCTTGTCGTCGGCGCCGACGACCCAGACGAAGCGCTTGTCCTGGTCCGTCAGCACCGCGCGCTCGTTCACCAGCAGGGCCGTGCGCTGCTGCGCCTGACCGAGCTCCAGACGGGCGAACTGGCCCGGGGTCAGGCGGCCGTCGGCGTTGTCGAACACGGCGCGCAGGCGCAGCGTGCCGCTCTTGGCGTCGACCTGGTTGTCCACCAATTGCAGCCTGCCGGTGATGGGGTTGGCCTCGCCGTCCGCGCCGCGCATCTGCACCGGCACCTGCTCGGGGCGCTGCGCGCCGGCCAGGGCCTGCTGCACGGTGCGCTCGTCGGCGTCGAAGCTGGCGTAGATCGGGCTCACGCTGACCAGGCGCGCCAACACCGGCGCGCCCGGGCCGGCGGCCACCTGGTTGCCCACCGTCACCTCCAGCTTGCCGATGCGGCCGGCCACCGGCGCACGCAGCTGCGTGTAGTCCAGGTTCAGCTGCGCGGCGGCCAGCGCGGCCTGCGCCGCGGCCACCTGGGCCTGGGCATCGGCGCGAGCCAGCAGGCGGTCGTCGAGCTCGCGCTGCGCAATCGCGCGTTCGTTCCACAGGGTCTGCGCGCGCGCGGTTTCTCGTTCGGCATGGGCGGCGCGGGCGCGGCTGGCTTCGAGCTGCGCGCGCTGGCGTGCCACCTCCACCGCATAGGGCGCGGGGTCCAGCGAGACCAGCAGATCGCCCGCCTTCACCAGCGCCCCTTCGCGGAAGTGCACCTTGTGCACGGTGCCCGCCACGCGCGGGCGCAGCTCGACGCGCTCGACCGCCTCCAGCCGGCCGCTGAAGCCCTGCCAGGCCTGGATGGTCTGCGCGCCCACCGTGGCCACGGCCACCGGCATGGCCTGCGGCGCAGGCTCGGCCATGGCCTCGTTCGCCATGCCGGGATAGACGGCCAGGAAGCTGCCCAGCATGGCGGCGCCCAGGCCCAGTGAAACCGCCAGTGCGATGCGGCGGCGGCGCTGCGGGGCCGGCAGCGGGTTGAGGGGGAAGTTCAGCGGGGCGTTCATGACGGGCTCCAGGAACAGGGCAAAGACAGGCCCCTCGCCGCCGGGCGTGCCGGCACGATCTGCAAGAGGTGGAAGGGGGAAGGACTAGCTCAGGCGGACGAAAGGAAGTCGCG
>JBDHSJ010000189.1:0-7796 GCA_039808065.1 Burkholderiaceae bacterium
GGCACGCTGCGCTATCGCGGCCAGCCGGTGTTCGTGGTGGTGGCACGCAGCCGCGACCAGGCCCGCCGAGCGGCGGCGCGGGCGGCCGAGGTCATCGAGGCCGAGCCCTTGCCGGCGCTGCTGACGGCGCGCGAGGCCCATGCCGCAGGCCACTACGTCATCGCCCCGATGACACTGGCGCGCGGCGAGGCGCGCGCAGCCATTGATGCCGCGCCGCAGCGCCTGCAGCTCCGCTTCGAGCTGGGGGGCCAGGAGCAGTTTTATCTGGAAGGCCAGATCAGCTACGCCGTGCCCGAGGAAGACCAGGGCATGACGGTCTACTGCTCCACCCAGCACCCCAGCGAGATGCAGCACCTGGTGGCACATGCGCTGCACCGGCCCAGCCACGCGGTGAAGGTGGAATGCCGGCGCATGGGCGGGGGCTTCGGGGGCAAGGAATCGCAATCGGCCCTGTTTGCCTGCGTGGCCGCCGTGGCGGCGCAGCGCAATCGCGCCCCGGTGAAGCTGCGCCTGGACCGCGACGACGACTTCCTCATCACCGGCCGCCGCCATGGCTTCAGCTTCGATATCGAGGCCGGCTTTGACGAGCACGGCCGGGTGCTGGGTGTGCAGGCCACGCTGCTGTCCAACGCCGGGCACTCGGCGGATCTCTCCGGCCCGGTGCTGACGCGCGCGCTCTGCCATTTCGACAACGCCTACTGGCTCCCGCACGTCCGCCTGCAAGGCTTCGCCTGCAAGACCAACACCCAGAGCAACACCGCCTTCCGCGGCTTCGGCGGCCCGCAGGGCGCCATGGCGGTGGAAGTGCTGCTGGATGCGATTGCCCGCCGGCTGGGGCTGGACGCCCTGGCGGTGCGCAAGGCCAATCTCTACACCGAAGGCCAGCCCACGCCCTATGGCCAGCCGGTCGAAGACTTCTGCCTGCCAGAGCTGATCCAGCAGCTGGAGCAGGACAGCGCCTACGGCGAGCGTCGTGCCGCAGTGCAGGCCTTCAATGCCCGCAGCCCCGTGCTGAAGAAGGGCCTGGCGCTGACGCCGGTGAAGTTCGGCATCAGCTTCAACGTGGTGCACCTGAACCAGGCCGGCGCGCTGGTGCATGTCTACACCGACGGTTCGGTGCTCGTGAACCATGGCGGCACCGAGATGGGCCAGGGCCTCAACACCAAGGTGGCCCAGGTGGTGGCGCATGAGCTGGGCCTGCCGCTGGAGCGGGTGCGCTGCACGGCCACGGCCACCGACAAGATCGCCAACACCTCCGCCACGGCGGCCAGCACGGGTTCCGACCTGAATGGCAAGGCCGCCCAGGCGGCGGCGCGCACGGTGCGCGAGCGCCTGGCGGCCCTGGTGGCGGAGAAGTTCGGTGGCGCCGTAGAGGACGTGGTCTTCGAGGCCGGCCAGGTGCGCGCCAACGGCCAGAGCCTGAGCTGGGAGGCCCTGGTGCAGCAGGCCTATCTGGCGCGCGTGCAACTGTGGAGCGACGGCTTCTACGCCACGCCCGGCCTGAGCTGGGACCGTGCCACCCTGCAGGGGCGGCCGTTCTACTACTTCGCCCACGGTGCCGCGGTGGCGGAGGTGCTGGTGGACACGCTGACCGGCGAGCACCGCCTGCTGCGCGCCGATGTGCTGCACGACGTGGGCCGCAGCCTGAACCCGGCCCTCGACATCGGGCAGGTGGAGGGCGCCTTCATCCAGGGCATGGGCTGGCTGACCAGCGAGGAGCTGGTCTGGCACCCGGCCGATGGCTCGCCCAAGGCGGGGCTGCTGCTCACCCACGCGCCCAGCACCTACAAGATCCCGACCGCGAACGACTGCCCGCCGGTGTTCAACGTGGCCCTGTTCGATCGCCCGAACGCCAAGGACAGCATCCACCGCAGCAAGGCCGTGGGCGAACCGCCGCTGCTGCTGCCGTTCTCGGTGTTCTTCGCCATCAAAGACGCGGTGGCGGCCGCCACCGGCCGCGAGCCTGTGCTGATGGCCCCGGCCACGCCCGAGGCGGTGCTGAAGGCTTTGAACTGCCCGCTGAGCGGCCCATGACCCTGCCGCTGGCGCTGCAAGCCGCTGCCCTGCAGTGGCGGACCGAAGGCCGCGCCGGCATGGTGGTGGAGGTGCAATCGCATCAGGGCTCGGTGCCGCGAGAGTCCGGTACGCGCATGCTGGTTTCCAGCGATGAAGTGCTCGGCACCATTGGTGGGGGGCATCTGGAGCTGCAGGCGATCGAACGCGCCCGCCTGCTTTTGGCTCAGGGCGGCTCTGGCGAGCAACGCCTGGCGCTCGGGCCCAGCCTCGGGCAGTGCTGCGGCGGGGTGCTGAGCCTGGCGTACACGCCGCTCACGCAAGCCGATCCGCAGGCTTGGGCCATGCCCGCGCCACGCTTTCTGCTCGAACTCTTCGGCGCCGGCCATGTTGGCCGCGCCATCGCGCGCCTGCTGGCCGGCATCGATTGCCGCGTGCGCTGGATCGACGAACGCGAGGCCGAGTTCCCCGCCGAGCCGCTGCCGCCGCACATCGAGAAGGTCTGCGTCGACGGCCTGGTGCGCGAGCTGGCCGCTGCGCCCGTGGGGAGTGTGGTGCTGATCTTGACCCACAGCCACGATCTGGACCTGGCCCTCACCGAGGCCGCGCTCGCGCGTCCGGATCTGCCCTGGGTCGGCCTGATCGGTTCCGCCACCAAGCGCGCGCGCTTTCTGCACCGGCTGGAAGCCAAGGGCTACACGCCCAAACAGCTGGCGCGGCTGCATTGCCCCATCGGCATCCCTGGCATTGCCGGCAAAGAACCCGAAGTGATCGCTGTCGCGGTCGTCGCCCAACTCCTGCAACTGAAGTAGGTCTCCCATGGACATCTTTGATTACGACAACATCCAGCTGCTGCCGCGTCAGTGCCGCGTGAGCAGCCGCAGCGAATGCGACCCTTCGATCGAGTTCGGGCCACGCCGCTTCAAGATTCCGGCCGTGCCGGCGAACATGAAGACGGTGATCGACGAGCCGATCGCGCGCTACCTGGCGGCGAACGAGTACTTCTACGTCATGCACCGCTTCGACCTGGACACCGTGGCCTTCGCACGCCGCATGCGCGAGGCGGGGCTCTACGTGTCCATCAGCCTGGGCGTGCAGAAGGCGGACGACGCCATCGTCGAGCAGCTGGCCGCCGAGGGCCTGGGCGCGGACTACATCACCATCGACATTGCCCACGGCCACAGCGACGCCGTGCAGCGCCAGATCGCCCACATCAAGCAGCGCCTGCCGCAGACCTTCGTCATCGCCGGCAATGTGGGCACGCCCGAGGCCGTGCTGGACCTGGAACGCTGGGGCGCAGACGCCACCAAGGTCGGCATCGGCCCCGGCAAGGTGTGCATCACGCGCATGAAGACGGGCTTCGGCACGGGCGGCTGGCAGCTCAGCGCGGTGAAGTGGTGCGCACGCGTGGCCAGCAAGCCCATCGTGGCCGATGGCGGCATCCGTCACCATGGCGACATCGCCAAGAGCATCCGCTTCGGTGCCAGCATGGTGATGATCGGCTCGCTTTTCGCCGGCCATGAAGAGAGCCCGGGCGAAACCGTGATCGAGGGAGGCCAGCGCTACAAGGCCTACTTCGGCTCGGCCTCGGACTTCAACAAGGGCGAGCGCCGCCACGTGGAAGGCAAGCGCATCCTCGAGCCCATCAAGGGGCACTTGGCCGACACCTTGGTGGAAATGCGCGAGGACCTGCAAAGCTCCATCAGCTACGCCGGCGGCAAGCAGCTGATGGACCTGCGCAAGGTGAACTACGTGATCCTGGGCGGCAACAACGCGGGCGAGCACCTGTTCATGTAAGGGCTGTGGGCCGCAGGCGCCACTGGCCCATTCGAGCCATGGCGCAAGAAGGGGAAGCTGACTAAGCTGCGGCAGCGCGCGGGTGCTGCGCGCTCTCGGAGAACCCCATGCGATTGCCCGCCGTGCTTGCGGTGTGCTGGTGCCTGGCCCTGGCTGGGCCTGCCCGTGCCGATGCCCGCCTGACCGAAGCCGAACGCTTGCGCGAGGCTGGCGCCTTGATCCAGGCCGAGGGCCTGCTGCGCCAGCCCCCGCCGGCAGAACCCCTGCTGCAGCGCCGCTGGCGCCTGAGCCAGGCGCTGGTGGCTTTGCAGCTGCGCCGCACGGATGAGGCCGAAGCGCTGCTGGACCCCCTGTTGACCGAGGCCCGGGGCGACGAACGTGCCTTGCTGCTGCTGGCCCAGGGTCAGCTGGCCGAGCAGCGGGGCCAGCGCGACGCCGCGCTGGACAGCTACGGCGCGGTGGAGCTGATCCCTGGTGCCGGCGTGGCATTGCAGCAGCGTGCCTGGCTGCACCGTGCACGCCTCAGCGCCAAGAGCGAGGAACTGCTGGACGGGCTGGCCGCGCTGGAGCCGCAGCTGAACGAGCCCGGGCTGCAACTGGAGCTGGGGCGCCTGGCCCAGCGCTTCGGACTCGAGGCCATGGCCTACCGCGCCTTCGAGCGCAGCCTCATGCAGAGCCAGGACCCGCGCCTGCGCGCGGCGGCACTGGACGGCCAAGCCGGCCTTTACGAGGCCGCGGGGCGCCGCGACGAGGCGCGCACACTGACCCTGCACGCACTGGAGCAGCTCAAGGAACTGGATGCCGCCCACAGCGCGGAGATGGGCGTGCGCCTGCAGTTCCGCCTGGCCCGGCTGAACAAGGAGCACCCGGCGGCCGCCATGGCCGCCTACCAGCGCGCCGTCAACCAACTGGAGGCGCTGCGTGCCGACTGGCCGCTTGAGGAGGCCGACGGGCAGTCCAGCCAGCTCGCACTGTTTCAGCCGCTCTACCTGGGCCTGGTGGACGGCTTGCTGCAGCAGGCCCACGCGCGTCAGCAAGACCAAGACCTGCTGCGCCGGGCCAGAGACGCGTTGGAGCAACTGCACCAGGCGGAGATCCAGGACTACCTGGGCGATCGCTGCGAGGTCGATGCCCTGAAAGGGGGCCAGTCCCAGGCCCTGCCGAGCGGCAGTGCGGCCATCTATCCGGTGCTGCTGGAAGACCGCGTGGAGCTGCTGGTGGAAGACAGCCGCGGCCTGGCCCTGTTCCGCAGCACGGTGCCGCCGGGCGAAGTGCGCCAGGCTGCCACCCTGCTTGCACGCCAGCTGCGTGAACGCACGCCGGGCTTTGAACCTGCTGCACGCCGGCTCTACCAAGCGCTGCTTCAACCCTTGGAAGCTTGGCTCGCCGAACGGGGCGTGGCCAGCCTGGTCTGGGTCAGCGACGGACCGCTGCGCCTCATCCCCATGGGCGTGCTGCACGACGGGCAGCGCTTTGCGCTGGAGCGCTGGGCGCACGCCAGCACCTTGGGCTTGAGCATGACCAATACGCACGCGCCCGGACTGAACACGCGGCCGGGCGCCTTGTTGGCGGGCACGACCGAGTTCGGCCCGGTGGTGCAACGCCTGGCCGGCGAGGCCTGGGCGCAATCGATGACGCGCGCCCTGACGCCCGCAGGCCAAGCCCCGGAGTCCGTCTCCCGCGAGCTCCAGGAGCGCCGTCTGGCCGAGGCCCTGCGCCTGCCCGGCGTGGGCGTGGAGCTGGACCGCTTGAACGACCTGGTCGGCGGCCGCACACTGCGTGAGGCCTCCTTCACCGTGCAGGGCTTCGGCTCGGCCATGCAGGACGGCAGCCCGCGCGTGGTGCACCTGGCGTCGCACGGACTGTTCGGTGGCTCGGCCGCCAGCAGCTACCTGCTCGCCTACGACGACCTGCTGACCCTGGGCAATCTGCAGACCCTGCTGCAGGGCGAGAACGTGCGCCGGCAGCCCATTGAGCTGCTGAGCCTTTCCGCCTGCCAGACCGCCGAAGGCAATGAACGAGCGCCGCTGGGCATTGCCGGGGCCGCCATCAAGGCCCGTGCCCGCGCGGTGCTGGGCAGCCTGTGGCCGGTGGACGACGCCGCGACCGTGCGGCTGATGACCGGCTTCTACGCAGCCTGGCTGCAGAACGGCCAGGGCAAGGCGGCCGCGCTGCGCGAAGCGCAGCTGCAGCTGCTGGGCGACCCCGCCACCCGCCACCCCTTCTATTGGGCCTCGTTCGCCCTGATTGGAAACTGGCTATGACTCGCTGCCCCTTCCGAGCCCTGGCGCTCAGCACCGCGTTGGCACTGGCCTGGCCGTGGGCTGCGCACGCGCAGGTGGCGCCCATCCGCACCGACGGCAGCACCGGCCCGGTGGTCGACATCCGCGGCCCGCTGATGCTGATCCCCGAAAGCCTGGGCAAGCTGCAGGGCGCCAATCTGTTCCACAGCTTCCAGCAGTTCAACATCCCGACCGGTGACACGGCGCGCTTCACGGTGCAGAGCCCCGGCGTGGCCCATGTGATCAGTCGCGTCACGGGGGGGCTGCCTTCCTTCCTGGACGGCAGCCTGGAGCTCAAGGCCGAGCAGGGGCGTCCGAGCTTCTACTTCGTCAACCCGGCCGGTGTGGTGTTTGGCAGCGAGGCCCGCATCGACGTGCCGGCGGGCTTCCACGTCAGCACCGCGCCGCAGCTGCAGATGGCCGATGGCAGCCAGTGGGCCACGACCGGCGGCAGCAGTTTCAGCGCGGCAGCGCCCGAGGCCTTCGGCTTCCTGGGGGATGCGCGGGCGGCACCCATCG
Source organism: Burkholderiaceae bacterium (assembly GCA_039808065.1). Lineage (GTDB taxonomy): Bacteria > Pseudomonadota > Gammaproteobacteria > Burkholderiales > Burkholderiaceae_C > Inhella. Next base: position 6,612 of record JBDHSJ010000189.1, read on the forward strand.
TGCTGCTACCCGGGGCGGTGTTGGCGCCCGCGCGGCAGAGCCCGGCGCAGCTGGTCGCGGGTGACATTGACTTTTCGGCGGCCCAGCTGGTGGGCACGGGGAACCTGCGTTTGGCGGCCGTGGGTGACGCGGCGGTGCACGTGCCGCTGAGCGGGGAGCTTCCTGGCGACCTGAAGGGCGACATCCGTCTGGGCGAGGGCAGCTTCGTGTTTGCTGCCTCGATCCGCGACTACGCCACCGGTCCGATCCAGATCGCCGCTGGCAACCTGACGCTGAGCGGCAACTCGGCCGTGACCAGTGCGGTGTTGGAGGGCGGTACGGGTGCCGCAGGCGACCTGAGCGTGCGCGTGCGTGACAAGCTCTGGGTCACCGGGGACAGCTATCTGTCCGTCAGCACCGACACCGCTGCGGCCGTCGGCGATCTGCGCATCCAGGCCGGCTCGGTCGAGATCGGCCAGACCGGGCGCTTGAATGCCTACAGCGCCGGCAGCGGCAGCAGTGGGCGCATCCTCATCGATGCGCGCGAGCAGGTGTTGATTCAAGAACGAGGCAAGGTCTGGAGCAATGCCATCGGCGCGGGCGCCGCCGGGGACGTCCTGATTCAGGCGCCGAACATCACCGTGGCCTCGTTCGGCAGCGTGGCGGCGACCACCCAGGACACCGGCCAGGGCGGCTCCATCCGGTTGGAAGCCGGCGACACCCTGCGCCTGGCGCCCAACGCGCAGGTGCAGGCTTACAGCCTGGGTTTCGGGAGCACCGGTGCCGTGTTGCTGAAGGGCGGCGAGGTGCGGATGGAACCGGGCGCCAACGTGGTCAGCCAGGCCAAGGGTCTGGGGCGGGTGACCGGTCCGGTCGGCATCGAGGCGCAGCGGCGCATCCTGCTGGATGGCGTCAGCATCGCGACCTTTGGCTTTGAAGGGGCGGCCAGTGCCGATGTGGGTTTGCTGGCAGACGTGATTGAGATCCGCGGCAACAGCCAGATCACCGCCGGGTCGCTGGATGGCAATGGGGCCGCCGGCAGCATCGGCATCGTGGCCCGCGAACGGCTCAGCCTGAGCGGCGCCGACACGGCAATCACCAGCAATACGCACACCGAAGCGGCAGGGGGCTACATCGTGCTGGCCGGGCAGGAGGTGGCTCTGCGCGATGGGGTGAGGGTGGCCAGCAGCAGCTTCGGGCCCGGCC
>JBDHSJ010000190.1:0-7763 GCA_039808065.1 Burkholderiaceae bacterium
GGCTGCGGGTGTTGAAGCGGGTCATGGTGTTCTCCGGGGGTGCAGTGCGTTGTCGATGGCTGGACTTTGAACCTCGACCGCCTGCGCGCCCAGCGCGCTGCGATGACCTGTACTCCGGGGCGTATGAACTGCATCAGCGCCCGTTGAGCGCGATGAAGTGCGGCGGCGCCCCGCTGGTGCGAGCCCCTTTGGCCCGCCGGGTCAGATCTCTTCACTCCGGTCGCGGAACTCCAGCTTGAACTGCCAACCCGCGAAGGTGGCCACCATGCGGCCGAGTTCATCCCAGGAAATCTCGCGACCGTCGACAACGACCATCGGCACGCGATGGTCCTCATCGGGATCGGTGTCGACGATGCCGCGCAGGATCAGGCGATCGTTCACCTGCGGGCCATGGGCGGTGTCCTCGAGGTGGGTGAGAGCCAAGGCCCGGCGCATCTTCTCGATGAGCTTGCCCAGCAACTCCAGGGGGTCGTCGGTCGGCTGCCCGATCACCTGAAACTCATAACCGGCCAAGCCGCCATCGTGCAATTCGAAGGCGTCGATGGCCACGCCGGATCCAAATAGCCGGGTGCGGAATCGGAACTCGTGATCCAAGCCCCGGGCGTCGATCATTCGCACCGGCTCGAAGCTCACATGCTCGAACCCCTGCAGGCCGAGGCGGCTGGCTGTGGCTACGTTGAAACAGCGAGCGCACAGCTGTCGGTAGCCACTCGCCATCGAACCGTAATTCACGACCTCATGGGCTTGCGTGGGCTGGTGGCAGGCATCGCAAATGATGGGCTGCATGGGTATCGCTCTTTGTGGTGTGAATGACGGTAGGTTAAGAGCGGGTTGCCGCGCTCCTTCCCGCATGAGCGCGGCTTGGTCGCTGAACTGTCCCCGAAGTCGGATGAAGCACTGCAGCAGCGAAAGCCCTTGGGGCGACCTGGTGGTGATGCGCAATGACCGGGCCAGGCATTCGATGCCGTCGCTGTACCGATCCGCTGAACTACGGTTGGCAATGTCCTCAGTTCGAGATCGCCCCTTGCCCTGGACTCCTCGGACTCCGTGCCCAAGCGCGATAACAGAGCGGGGCTCTCAATGATTTGCACCCAGCTCCGGCTCGTCCGTTACGAGCTCGCTGGTCCAGATGGGGCTGTCGCGAATGATCTGATTGATCTCGTCGAAGAGCGTTGAGAGCCAATCGCGGAGCCGAGGGTCTGTTTCCGCCCATTGCCGGACTTCAGCGATTTCGGCCTCGGACCAGCCGGCCTTGCCCTCCAACACTTCACGCAAGTTGTAGCCCGACAAGTACCGGGGGGCGTCCGGGGGCATGCCCTGCGGGGTGTCGAAATACACCACAGGGCATATCAAGCAAAGCTCCTTGACGCTTGGCACTTCCAAGCGGTAGGCCACGATCAGCCGATAGATCTCTGCGTCCGTGCCAAATCGAAACGCATCTGTCCGTGGCGGCGCCAAAGCAAAGTGGCGTCCAGACCGAAGTTGCGGCATCGAGTTCCCCCCTCTGGCTCAGTCTCGCTCAGAGACGCGCAGCACGATGGCGGAGAGATCCAGTCACCGGGGCGATTGACCTATCGGGCGGTTCGCTTCCCGCCCTCGCCGGACATTCACCATACCTGCGCGGGCGAGTTGACCGACTGAAGTTCAGCTGTGTCAGGGGTCTCGCCATAGGGGCACCGCGCTGCTTGCCGCGGGCTGAGTTCTCGCAGCCGCTCCAACCACCGCTTCCAGTCGTGCTCCTGCATCGCCTTCTCCAGGCAGTCCGACTTGCTGCCGTATGCCTGTCACGATGCACGGCTACTGGCTCATGGCGTGCGCCTGTCACTAGCTAACGAGCAAAGAGCCTTTTTTACGGGCGGAAGTGCCGCAGCGGGGCTGCGGTGCGTCAAGACGGCCGCTTTCTTCGGGGGGCTAATACCAAAGTGTTGACCGACCATCCCAACAGACTGCCGGCCTGGAGCCGTCGCCATCGATTGGCAATGTCTTGATTTCTGGGGCCTTGTGCCCGGCCTTGCGAGGGCTCGCAATGTCAAAGTTTTGACTCGCTGGATGGGCGCCGGCGAACTGAAGGTCGAGCGGCTCCCTCAGCTAAGGCTTGTGCGACACCTGCCCAAGCGCGCAGGCAGTCGCAGGCCACCGATGCCGGCGGGCAGGTGTTGCATAAGCCCCGAGGGAGGAAACCGCGGCGAACGCCGCAGTGGTTGTTGGGCGCAGCAGCTATGGCGATTGCGTGGCGCCGGTGCGGCGTTCGTGCTGCGTTTTAAGCCCCGCCCAGCCCGCGCCGACGATCACGCTCGGGCTGGCTCGCGCGATCGTTCTCCGCCGGCGCCCCGTCGTTCGGCCACCGAGCACCGTTTCCATGTCGCGCACGCAAAGCTCCACCGGACGCCACGAATGACGCCGAACAACTGATCGTTGATGCAGCGCGGTCATGGTGTCGGCGGTGCTCGAATCGAGCAGTCGCGCTGGAAGACCTGCAGCACGATCAGGCCCTGACCGCAGTGCCGACACACGAAGGTCGGTGTTGGCTCTTCCTGCTCTGCGGTGGCTGCCGCGTCCGACGCCGGCGGCGCGACCTGCAGCAGCTCGCGCGCCAGCGCGAGGTTGGTGCGCCGATTGCCATTGGCCAGCAAGCCGTAGTGCCGGATGCGATGGAACCTCGCGGGCAGCACATGCAGCAGGAAGCGGCGCATGAACTCCTGGGGCGAGAGCGTCATCGTCTTGTGTCGCGTCTGGTCCTTGGCCCGGTAGTCCTTCCAGCGGAAGCTCACGCCGTTCTCGTCCAGGCTGACGAGCCGGCGGTTGGAGATGGCCACCCGGTGCGTGTAGCGCGACAGGTAGGCCAGCACGGCCTCGGGCCCGGCGAACGGTCGCTTGGCATAGACCACCCACTCGGTCTTGCGCAGGGGCGCCAGCCAGGTCTTGAAGGCTGCTGCATCGGCCAGGCCGGCATGCTCCCCGAAGAACCTCAGCTGACCCAGCGCGTGGAGCTGTACCAGTTCCTCCAGGAAGCGCCGCCTGAACAAGCGCGACAGCACGCGCACTGGCAAGAAGAACCCAGGTCGGCAGGCCACCCAGTGCTTACCGTCGGCCGAGAGCCCGCCGCCCGGCACGATGCCGTGCACATGCGGGTGATGCGTCAGCGCCGAGCCCCAGGTGTGCAGCACCAGCGTGGCCCCGATCTTGGCGCCCAGGCGCTTGGGGTCCGCCGCGATGGTCAAGAGCGTCTCGGCGGCGATGTCAAACAGCAGGCCGTAGAGCAGCGCCTTGTTCGAGTGCGCGATATCTGCCACCTGCGCCGGCAGTGTGAAGACCACGTGGAAGTACTCGACAGGCAGTAGGTCAGCTTGGCGCGCATCAAGCCAGCGCTGGGCCGCGCTGCTCTGGCACTTGGGGCAGTGCCGGTTGCGGCAGGAGTTGTAGGCAACCTGATCAACACCGCAGCCCTCGCAGCGCAAGACGTGTCCACCCAGCGCCGCGCTGCGGCACTGCTCGATGGCCGACATCACCCTGAGCTGCGCCAGGCTCAGATGACCGCGCTGGACTTCGCGCCAGGCCGGGCCGTAAGCGCGGAAGATGTCGGCGACCTCCAGAGCGGGTCGCCCCTGCACGATGGTGGTCTGCTACTGGGCCGGCAGCGCAGGTGAAGGCTCTGGCGAGGGGTCTGCCGCTGGCTTGTCCGACGTCTGATCCAGCGGACTGATCACCCGGCGCAGCAGGTCGGTGGCCACGGCGGCGTAGAGGCTCGTCGTGTCAAGCCGCTTGTGCCCGAGCAGCACTTGAATGACGCGGATGTCCACCTTCTGTTCCAGCAGATGGGTGGCGAAGGCGTGGCGCAGGCCATGCGGCGTGATGCGCTTGTCGATGCCGGCCGTGGCGGCGGCCAGGTGCACGGCGCGGTTGAGCTGGCGGGCGGTCACATGGTCCGTCGGGTCCAAGCCAGGGAACAACCAACCACCGTGCCGCACCTTGCCCTGCGCATGACCGAGCCGCCACCAGGCGCGCAGCCGCTCCAGCAGCACCGGGCTGAGCATGGCGTAGCGGTCCTTGCGTCCCTTGCCCTGCTCGACACGCAGGGTCATGCGCTCGCCGTCGATGTCGCTCACCTTGAGCGAGACGACCTCGCTGACGCGCAGGCCCGCGCCATAGGCCACCGACATGGCGGCCTGGTGCTTCAGGTTGGGGGCTGCGGCGATCAGGCGGCCGACTTCCTCGGGGCTCAAGATCACGGGCAGCTTGCGCGGAACGGCCACGTGGGTCATCTTGAGCATCAGCTCGGGGCGACCCAGCGTGATGTCGAAGAAGAACTTCAGCCCGGTGAGCGTGGCGTTGATGGTGACCGGGCCGGTGCCGGTGTCCACCAGGTGCAGTTGGAAGCGGCGCAGGTCCTCGGACGAGGCGGTGTGGGGCGAGCGGCCCAAAAACACAGAGAGCTTGCGCACGGCGCGGATGTAGCCCTCCTGCGTGTGCTCGGCAAACTGGCGCATGCGCATGTCGTCGAGCATGCGCTGGCGCAGCGGAGAGACGGTGGTAGCTGGGGTCGGGGTGGCGACGTCCATGATCCTGCTCCTGTGGGTGACCGAGGCGGATTGCCTCGATGACCAACATCGCAGAGATGGACGCCCAGCGAACGTCCTCGGTCGGACCGCAGCGACTACCGCGCGAGCGGTTTAGTCCTTAGGCTGAAAGCAGTCTCTGCCATCAGATTGCCGAGCGTCCGCTTTGCCATGCAAAGCCGCCCCAATCTTGAAACCAAGGGCTCCTGCTACAGCCCGTCGGAGCCGACCCGATCAGGGTCAGCGCGTCGGCGATGCGGTGGTGGTTGGCAATTGGCCGCGACGGACTCGGCCGTTCGATTGGAATGGGCGTCCCGGTTTGGTGCATGACTGTGCCGGCTGCATGGTCCTTGGCGGATCGATGCGTTCGAGTCTCGAATGCGACGACCTTTGCACGAAGTAGGCGGGGTCCGCGCAGGGAGGGTTGACGACACGTACCGCCATGTTCAAGGGTGTCTAGAAAACCTGGGGCGATTCACTTCAGCCGCCGGGGTATCGGTTCCAAGTGTCGTCAGACTCCGCGTCCGGCTGCGACGGGTCGATCCACCCCGATCGACCAAAATGACAGAGGTCCAGCGCGACTCGATTGATTTCCTCCCGAAGCTCCAGCGGACCCAGCCAACGAGACGGGATCGCCGGAAGGCCTGCCATGCAGCCCATCAAATTTCCGGCGATGGAGCCAGTGGAGTCCGAATCGCCGTCGTGGTTGATGGCGAGGCAGATGCCATGTTCGAACGAGTCGGCCACGAGCGCGCAATAGACAGCCACTGCAAGAGCCTCTTCTGCGATCCACCCTTCTCCCAACTGCGCGATGTTGGAGGCATGAAGGGATCGGTTGGGCCCCTGGCCCTTGGCGTGCTCAGCCAACTCAAAGGCAAGGTCAACTCCGTGTAGCGTTTCCTCATGGCCTGAGCGCGCGCACAGCAAGCGGCGTGCCGCAATCCAAGCACGATTGAGTGTTTCTCCCTGCGTGAGTTTGCTCACCAGCAAGGCAAAAACCCCGGCAGTGAGTTGACCCGTTGGATGACCATGCGTCAGGCCGGCCAAATCACAGCCAAGCTGAAAACAGGTTTGATCTGTTCCAGCGCTGCCGGCAAACCAAAGTCCAACGGGCGCCACTCGCATGACCCCACCACAGCCCTTGCTGTCGTTCCTTGCCATTTCGCCAGGCTTCGTCATTTCTCGAAGTGCATTCAGGCAAGTGGTGCCGGGGCTTCGTCGGGCGTGGAGAGCTTCGAGCCTGTACAACCAGCCCGGGTTGTCCAAATTGACGAGCTCACCAGCATTGCAACTCTCGCCTTGCGTTCTTAGCCACCGGAGGTACGCCTTTGCTGCAATGCCAATCCAGTTGGAAATGCCCCGATGTGCAAAGCGGACCTCGGAACGGATCAGCGCCTCTGCGGTGAAAAGGGTCATCTGGGTGTCGTCGGTGATCCTACCCAGTCCTCCGTAAGCGGGTACGTAGTCCCGAACGCCATCGGGACCCCATCGCGACTCGATGGCGAGGCGCGAATCGAACTCGATGGGGGCACCCAACGCATCACCCACCGCGCCTCCCAAGAGGCAACCAGAAAACCGGTCTGACAAAGAAATCTCCGGATCGCTCTCCATTAGCTTGCGCCTCCGTATTGAGGATCGATGCACCAGATGAAGTTCTGGACATCGATCATGTCGCGCGGCTGGAGGTCGGCAATCTTGGTTCGGACATGGCGATAGAAGTCCATGGTTCGCTGATACGTCAACCAGTTGAGATGCGGTTGGTAGTTAATCTCGAAGCACGCCATCTCGGCGGCGCTGCACAGGTTTGTGGGCTTGATCAGCACGTCTGTTTGCGGGTGCAAAAGAAATCGATACGCCGTCAAGATGGGCCACTTTGCGCAACCCAGGTGATCCAGCTCACGTGCGAAAGCCTCAAATGCCGCCTGCAGCGGCTGTTCCGGCGCGACCCAGGCCACAAAGGCCTCGGCGAACTCTCGAACCCGGGTCGTTGTTTTGATGCCATTGGTGAACGGCATCGAATCAAAGTGAGAAGGGAAGTTGTTGTCCTTGTGCTTGACGAGGCGCGCGGCCAGATCGAGGACTTCGTTGTGGCGTCCTTCGGTGAGCGCGGCCTGAAGTCCAAGCGGTTCGTACCACTGGCGGCACAGTGTGGACAGGTCATCCTTGTAGCTCCGCTCCTCGCGTTGCATCCGTTCACCATGCAAGCCGCCAGGGAAGCGCTTCTGCAAGTCCTGTTTGGCCTGCGAGATCGTGGTGGGGAGCCTTGCTTCGCCAATCTTGGGTAAGTTGAGGTTGTCCAGCAGCAAGCTCGCGGCAAGGTCGCCTGTGACCACAATCAAGCGATCGGACATTGATGCGGCGAGGTTCCGCTGGCCACCGTCCTCAAAGAACACCCGGATGAGCTCTTTGTTCGCATCATCCAAAAGCTGACCCACTCCCCAGTCCGGCTTGGATGCATGGCGTACACGAGTGCCTTTCGTGAGATTTGTCATCTTCAACTCCCTGTTCGTTGGTGATAGGCGTTGGGGTTGTTCGCCCACTTACCCTTGATGCGGTCGGCGCGGAACCCGAGGATGCCGATGGCCAGGGAGGTCAGTCGCTGCTGGCCGTCGAGCACGACCGTCAGCTGGCGCGGCATCGGGATGTCGTAGGGCTTCAGACGCTTGTTGTCCTGAGCGTCGTAGCTCTGCATGAACTCGAAGAATTTGTACGCCTGCGAGTGGTCCTCGTCGACACGCCAGAACAGGAAGGAGCCGACGGGATAGCCGCGCATCAGCGAGTCGAACAACGTGACGGTCTTGTCCGCGGTCCACACGAACTCGCGTTGGATGGCTGGCAGCAGGTAGTCCTGCCTCTTGATTGACAGGACGGCTTCGGCGACCGTAATGGGCGCCTCCATGCGTTGTGCCGGCATCTTCTTGTTCCCCCTTTGATGGCAATGCGGTCCATCGTAGTGGAGCCCTAGAACGCTTCTCAGGGGTGCAGTCCAGCATCCTCCGACTGCAACAACGAGAGTGCGAGCAGGGTCAAAACGAAAGCGCTCCTTCCGGCGCTGCGGGGTTTAGGCAGCGCTGTGGCAGGCAGAGGGCTAGGAGTCTGGGCGGCAGACGGTCTCCAGCTGGCTGAAGCCCTTTGCGAAGGTGCCGCAGGCTGTCAGATGCGGCTGCAGCGGGCGGCATGGCTGCGGGCCGCGTCGCCACCGATGGA
>JBDHSJ010000191.1:0-7644 GCA_039808065.1 Burkholderiaceae bacterium
GCATCTGCGCGAGCTGCTCAAGCCCAGCACGGTCTATGCCGAGACGATCCAGGAGTTCATCGGCCCCAACCAGCGCGCGCTCTCGGAGCTGCTGGCCCGCCACATCGGCGTGGCGCCGGACCACGAAACCGTGCTGCAGCTCGGCTACGGCCTGGTGGCGATGGCGCAGGACTACTGCCTCTCGCGCGCCTTCATGCAGCTGCTGACCCCGGGCTATCTGGCCGACCCGGCCGCCTTGGACCGCATCCGCGAGCGCCTGCTCGATTGGGCCGAGGTGCTGGTGGCGCATGAGCGTGCCCGTCATGCGGCCCGTCATGCAGCCCGCCCGAAGCCAAGCGCGCCCAAGAAGAAAACTTCCGCTGCCAAGACCCCCCAATGAAGACCGTTTCCAAACTGACCGCGCTGGCCGCGGCCCTGCTGCTGGGCGCCTGTGCCGTGGCGCCACCCCTGCAGGACCCCAAACCGCCCCTGCCGGCGCAATGGCTGGCACCGCTGCCGCATGGCGGCCAGGCCGCCAACCTGGTGGACTGGTGGCAGGCCTTCGGCGATGCCCAGCTGCTGGCCCTGCAGGCCCAGGCGCAGGCGCGCAACCCGCAACTGGCGCAGGCTCTGGCGCGCCTGAGCCAGGCGCGTGCCCAGCGTGAAGCCGCTGGCGCCCTGCTGGCACCGCAGCTGCAAGCCCAGGCCAGTGCGCAGCGTGCCAAGAACCTGCCCAGCTTCCAGGCCATGGGCAGTGGCGTGGCGCAACTCAGTGCCAGCTGGGAGATGGACCTGTTCGGGGCCCAGCGTGCCCAGGCCCAGGCTGGCCAGGCCCTGGCCGAGGCCGCACAGGCGCAATGGCATGAGGCGCGCGTGAGCCTGGCTGCCGAGGTGGCGCAGGCCTACTTGAGCTACCGGCAGGCGCAGATCGCCGCCGGCCTGGCCGCGCAAGACCTGCAGGCCGCCGAGCGCATCGAGCGTGCCGCCGCCCAAGCCGCCCAGCAGGGGCTGATGGCTCCGGCCCAGGCGGCCGAGGCGCGCGTGCAGCTTTCCGAGGCGCGGGTGATGGCCGCCACCCAGCAAGCGTTGCCGGGGCTGTGGCTGCAATCCCTGGCCCTGTTGGTGGCGGAAGACGCTGCCGTGCTGGCGCAGCGCCTGGGCGAGGCTGCCTTGCCGCAGGCGCCGCAATTCCCCGTGCCTGGCGTGCCGGCCACGGTGCTGGCGCAGCGGCCGGATCTGCGCAGCGCCCACCAGCAATGGCTGGCCGCGGTGTACGAGCAGCACAGTGCCGAGGCGCAACGCTACCCGCAGCTCAGCTGGGGGGCGCTGCTGGGCGAGGGCCGGTTGCGCATGGATGGGCAGACGCTCAAGGGCGGCATCTGGTCCATCGCCCCGAGCTTGAACCTGCCGGTCTTCGATGGCGGCCTGCGCAAGGCGCAGAGCGCCGCAGCGGCCGCGCGCGAGCAGGAGGCGCGTGCCGCGCTGGAAGCCCGCTGGCGCCAGGCCGTGGCCGAGGTGGAGGAGGCCCTGCTCAACGTGCAGAAGAGCGAGACCCAGGTGGCTGCGGTGCAGGCTGCGATCGCGCAGTGGCAGCGCCTGGACGCGGTGGCCGAGCAGCGCGCCGGCGCCGGGCTGATCAGCGGCCTGGAGCGCGCGCAGGCGGCGCGCCAATTCATCGCCGCCAAGCAGGGTGCCTACGAACTCGCCCTGGCGCGCTCCAACGCCTGGATTTCGCTCTACCGCCGCCTGGGTGGCGGCTGGACGCCAGAACAAGATTCCTGAAAGCACGACATGAAGACTCACGCCCTTGCGCTGGCGCTGCTGGCCGCCCTTTCCCTGAATGCCCAGGCCCAGCAATCCGCCCAGGCCGCCCAGCAGGCCCCGGCGGGTGCGCCCAAGCCGGCGCTGAACGTCAAGCTGGTGGCCGCACAAAGCCAGACCTGGCCGCAAACGCTGTCCGCCACCGGCAATTTGGCCGCCTGGCAGGAGGTGGCGGTGGGCAGCGAAACCGGCGGGCTGCGCCTGCTCAAGGTTGAGGCCCAGGTGGGCGATGCGGTGAAGAAGGGCCAGCTGCTGGCCCAGCTGGCCAGCGAGACCCTGGAGGCCGAGCTGGCTGCCACGCGAGCCGGCTTGCGCGAAGCCGAAGTGGCGGCGCGCGACGCTGCCGCGCAGGCCGCACGCGTGCAGGCCCTGGCCGGGGGCGATGCGGTCTCGGCCCAACAAGTCGAGCAGCTGCAAGCCGCGGCCGCCGCGGCCGCCGCGCGGCTGGAGTCGCTGAAGGCCCAGCTGCGCGCGGCTGAGGTGCGGCTCTCGCACACCCGCGTGCTGGCGCCGGACGATGGCGTGATCGCCGCCCGCGAGGCCCTGCCGGGCGCGCTGGCCCAGCCGGGGCAGGAGCTGTTCCGCCTGATCCGCCAGGGCCGGCTGGAATGGCGGGCCGAGGTGCCGGCGCCTGAACTGGCGCTGCTCAAGCCCGGCCAGGCCGTGACGCTGACACCCGTGGGGGGCCCCGCCCTGGAAGGCCGGGTGCGCGTGGTCGCACCCAAGGTGGACCCCGCCACCCGCAACGGCCTGGTCTATGTGGACCTGCTCAAACCCGGCGCAGCGCGCGCCGGCATGTTTGCGCGCGGCGAGTTTCAACTGCAGAGCGGTGCGGTGACCGCGCTGCCGCAGTCGGCCGTGCTGCTGCGCAACGGCTTTGCCTATGTGTTCCAGGTCGACAAGGAGATGCGCGTGCGCCAGCGCAAGGTCGAGCTGGGCCGCCGCGTGGGTGAGGCGGTGGAAATCAAGGCCGGGTTGAAGGCAGGTGAAAGCGTGGTCGCACAAGGCCTGGGCTTCCTGGCCGACGGCGACCTGGTGAAAGTGGTGAAGTGAACCACCCCCGAAGCGGCTGCGCCGCCTCCCCCTCAAGGGGGCGCCGCTGGCGGCCCGGCGAAGCCGGTTCCGCGGCGGCCCCTTGGGGAGTTCGGCTCGTCAAAGTTTGGAAAGCTGATCCATGCTGAATGTTTCTTCTTGGTCGATCCGCAAGCCGGTTCCATCGATCCTGCTCTTCATCATGCTGACGGTGGCCGGCCTGCTGGCCTTCCGGGCGATGAAGATTCAGAACTTCCCCGACATCGACCTGCCCACCGTCATCGTCACCGCCCAGCTGCCCGGCGCTGCGCCGGCGCAAATGGAAACCGAGGTGGCGCGCAAGATCGAGAACAGCATCGCCTCCATCCAGGGCCTGAAGCACACCTACACCAAGGTGTACGACGGGGTGGCCACGGTGGCGGCGGAGTTCCGCCTGGAGAAGGCCACCCAGGAGGCGATGGACGATGTGCGCGACGCCGTGGCACGTGTGCGCTCCGATCTGCCGGCCGAACTGCGCGACCCGGTGATCAGCAAGATGGACCTGAGCGGCTCGCCGGTGCTGGTCTACACCCTGGCTTCGGAGCGGCGCGACGAGGAGGCGCTCTCCTGGTTCATCGACAACGAGCTGAGCAAGAAGCTGCTGTCGGTGCGCGGCGTGGGGGCGGTGGGCAGCGTGGGCGGCGTGAAGCGTGAGCTCAAGGTTGAGCTCAGCCCCGAGCGCATGCTGGCCCTGGGTGTCAGCGCGGCCGAGGTGTCGCGCCGGCTCAAAGAAGTGCAGCAGGAGGCCCCGGCGGGGCGCTCGACGATCGGGGGCATCGAGCAGTCGCTGCGCGCGATCGCCACGGTGCAGAGCGCGCAGGAACTGGCGGCGCTGGAGATCCCGCTGATGGATGGCCGCCGCGTGCGGCTGGACCAGGTGGCCACGGTGGTGGACGGCATTGCCGAGCGCCGCTCGGCCGCGCGCGTGAACGGCAAGCCGGTGGTGGCCTTCGAAGTCACGCGCGCCCGCGGCGCCGGCGAGGTGGATGTGATGCACGGCGTGCGCGCCGCGCTGGAGGAGCTGAAGGCCAGCCACCCCGATCTGGTCGTTACCGAGGCCTTCAATTTCGTCGACCCGGTGGTGGAGAACTACGAGGGCTCGATGAGCCTGCTGATCGAAGGCGCGGTGCTGGCGGTGCTGGTGGTCTGGCTGTTCCTGCGCGACGGCCGCGCCACCTTTGTGTCGGCCGTGGCCTTGCCGCTGTCGGCCATCCCGACCTTCCTGCTGATGCATTGGATGGGCTTCACGATCAACATCGTGACCCTGCTCTCGCTCTCGCTCGTCATCGGCATTCTGGTCGACGACGCCATCGTCGAGATCGAGAACATCATGCGCCACCTCACCATGGGCAAGACGCCCTTCCAGGCGGCCATGGAGGCGGCGGACGAAATCGGCATGGCGGTGATCGCCACCACCTTCACGCTCATCGCCGTGTTCCTGCCCACCGCCTTCATGAGCGGCGTGCCAGGCAAGTTCTTCGTCCAGTTCGGCTGGACGGCGGCGCTGGCGGTGTTCTTCTCGCTGGTGGTGGCGCGCATGCTCACGCCCATGATGGCGGCCTATCTGCTCAAGAAGCCGAGCAAGCCGCACCCCGAGCCCTTCTGGATGCCGATGTACATGCGCTGGGCCAAGTGGTGCCTGCAGCACCGTGGCAAGACCCTGGTGGCCATGCTGGTCTTCGGCGTGGCCAGCTGCGCGCCGATGTTCATGGGCGCCATTCCGGGCGCCTTCATTCCGCCCGACGACCTGTCGCAGACCCAGGTCTACCTGCAGCTCGAACCCGGCAGCCGGCTGGAGCAGACGGTGGAACTGGCCGAGGCCGCGCGCCAGCGCGTGGCCGCGAACCCGCATGTGAAGCTGATCTACACGGCCATCGGTGGTGGCGCGGCGGGCTCCGACCCCTTCCAGGGCAGTGGCGCGCCCGAGGTGCGCAAGGCCACGCTGACGATCAACCTGACCAAGCGCCAGCACCGCCCCGGCGTGACCAAGCAGATGATCGAGAAGGACCTGCGCGAGCGGCTCTCCGACCTGACCGGTGCGCGCATCAACGTGGGCTTCGGGGGCTCGGCCGAGAAGTACATCCTGGTGCTCAGCGGCGACGACGGCGAGGCCCTGCTGACCCATGCCACCCAGGTAGAGCAGCAGCTGCGCACGCTCAAGGGCATCGGCCAGGTGACCAGCAGCTCCAGCCTGCAACGCCCCGAGCTGGTGCTGCGGCCCGATTCGGCGCGCGCCGCCGACCTGGGGGTGAGCACCGCAGCGATTGCCGACACCCTGCGCATCGCCACCGCGGGGGATTACGACCAGCTGCTGCCCAAGCTCAACCTGGCCGAGCGCCAGGTGCCGGTGGTGGTCAAGTTGCCGGACGGCGCGCGCGCGGACCTGGCCTTGATCAAGCAGCTCACCGTGCCGGGCAGCAAAGGCCCGGTGGCGCTGCAGCAGGTGGCCGAGCTGGAGCTGGCCAGCGGCCCGGCGCAGATCGACCGCTTCGACCGTTCGCGCAATGTCAACTTCGAGATCGAGCTGAACGGCCGGGCGCTGGGTGAGGTGGCGGCCGAGGCCGACCTGCTGCCCGCGCTGAAGAACCTGCCCGCCGGCATCACCAAGACGGTGACGGGCGACGCCGAAGCCTTTGCCGAGCTGAGTGCCAGCTTCCTGCTCGCCATGGGTACCGGCGTAGCCTGCATCTACATCGTGCTGGTGCTGCTGTTCCACGCCTGGGTGCAGCCGCTCACCATCCTGGTGGCCCTGGTGTTGTCCATTCCCGGCGCCATCCTGGCGCTGTTCGTCACCGGCACCGACCTGTCGATGCCGGCCATGATCGGCATGATCATGCTGATGGGCATCGCGACCAAGAACTCGATCCTGCTGATCGAGTACGCCATCGTGGCGCGCGACGAGCGCGGGCTCACCCGGCTGGAGGCCCTGCTCGATGCCTGCCACAAGCGCGCCCGGCCGATCGTGATGACCACCCTGGCCATGGGCGCGGGCATGCTGCCGATCGCCCTGGGCTTCGGCACCGACCCTTCGTTCCGCGCCCCCATGGCCATCGTCGTCATCGGCGGCCTGATCACCTCGACCTTTCTTTCCTTGCTGATCGTGCCGGTCGTCTACACCTGGGTGGACGACATAGTGGAGTGGTTCATGCGCCGGGTGCGCCGCAAGGTCGCCCCGGCCACCCTGACGGAGGCTTGAGATGAAACGCCGCGCCCTATTGCTGGCCGGTGCCGGCGGCCTGCTGGCGTGCAGCGCGCTGCGCGCCCGTGAAGAGCCGGCGCCACAGGAAGCGCTGGCGCCGCCCCCCTGGCGCTACGAGGAGTTCGAGTGGCAGGACGAGGCGCGTCAGCGCGAGGTGCCAGTGCGGCTCTACCTGCCCGCGCAGGCACCCGGCGGCCCGTTGCCCCTGGTGCTGTTCTCGCACGGCATTGGCGGCTCGCGGCGCGGCTATTCGTACATCGGCCAGCACCTCGCCAGCCAGGGATTTGCCAGCCTGCATGTGCAGCATGTGGGCAGTGACCGCCGCCTGTGGGGCGGCAACCTGCTGCAACTGGCCTGGCGCTTGCAGGCGGCGGCCCGCACCGAAGAGGCGCGCGCCCGCGCGCACGATCTGCGCTTCGCGCTCGACCGGTTGCTCGCCCAGCAGCCCGGCTTGGTGGATGAGCGCCGCATCGCCGTGGCCGGCCATTCCTACGGCGCCAACACCAGCCTGCTGCTGGCGGGCGCGGCCATTCCGGGCGAGCCCGAGCCGCTGGCCGACCCGCGCGTGCGCGCCGCGGTCTTCATCTCGGCGCCACCGCTGCATGGCGTCAGCCAGCCTGAGCGCGCGCTGGCCGCCATCCGCGTGCCCAGCCTGCACATCACGGCCACCGACGACGTGATCCAGGTGCCCGGCTACCACAGCACCGCGGCCGAGCGCATCGCGCTCTTCCAGGCCACCGGCAGCCCGCTCAAACGTCTGGTGGTGTTCCAGGGCGGCTCGCACTCCGTGTTCACCGACCGCAGCGGCACCGGCGGCGTGCTGGCCAACCCGCGCATCAAGCAGGCCACCAAGGAAGTGGTGGCCGAGTTCCTGCACGGCGTGCTCGACCTGGGCACTGTGGATCATCTGCACGGCTGGTCGCAACGTCATCAATCCCTGCTCGCCCACTGGGCCGCCGCCTGAATGACCTTCTCCATCCGCCCCGCCGCCCCCGCCGATGTGCCCGCCTTGGTCGGCCTGATCCGCGAACTGGCCGAATTCGAGCAACTCACGCACCTGGTGCAGACCTCGCCCGAGCGCCTGCACGAGCACCTCTTCGGCGAGCGCCCGGTGGTCGAGGCCGTGGTGGCCGAAAGCGCGGGCCAGGTCGTCGGCTTCGCGCTTTTCTTTACCAACTACTCCACCTTCCTCTCGCTGCCCGGGCTCTACCTGGAAGACCTGTATGTGCAGCCCGCCCAGCGCGGCAGCGGCGTGGGCCAGGCGCTGCTCAAGCACCTGGCGCAAATTGCCGTGCAGCGCGGCTATGGCCGCTTCGAATGGAGCGTGCTGGACTGGAACGTCAACGCCATCGCTTTTTACGAACGCATGGGCGCCACGGTGATGCCGGACTGGCGCATTTGCCGGGTGACGGGCGAGGCCTTGCAGCGCCTGGGCCAAAAAGCCTGACGAGCTTCGTTACAGAATGCCGGCCACCATGAGCCTGGCCACCGTCCCTGCCGAGATCGCGATCACCAAGATCCAGGCGCCCAAGCCGCGCAGCAGCGGCTTTCTGGCGCGCGCGCGGATTGAGGAG
>JBDHSJ010000192.1:0-7626 GCA_039808065.1 Burkholderiaceae bacterium
TCGATGGCCTCGCCCTGCTGCAGCGCGTTGTCCCACAGGTGATAGCGGAAACACAGCTGCGGGTCCTCGCTGCCGAAGGAGATGTAGCGCTGCGGGTGGTTGATGACGATGGGCACCTGGGTCATCTTGCTCAAGGTCGCGTCCTCGCATGCGATGAAGCGGTTCTTGAAGGCGCCCCAGATCAGATTGGTGGTCTCGGAAAACACGTTGTTGATGGCACGGATCGAGTCCCGGTGCGTGGTCTCCACCTCGCCCAGCTGGTGCGACTGCAGACGCTGCAGGCCGCGCTCCTCGATCTGCAGCATCATGTAGCCGCGGCACCAGCTGGCTTCGAGCGGAATCAGCGAATAGACCTCACCATAGATGAGCCGGTCGCGCACGATGATGGGCGCCTCCGCCAGGAGGGTGATGCCCTTGAACTGGCCCTGCAGGGCCTGCTGGGTCAGCTCCGAGATGCCGCGCACCAGGGGCTCGGGGTAGACGAGCGAGAACAGCGAGGTCTGGATCACGCCCGCCATGTCGTCCAGCTGGTCCAGCCGGTATGCATGGCGCACCACGCGCTGATCGGCCTCGCTCAGGGCCGTGTGTTGGGCGCAGCGCAGGAAGATCGGCAGCTCGGGTCGGATGCGGTGCAACTCGTGCGCGAGGCGTCGTCCCTGCAGGCCCTGACAGGCATAGGCCTCGGAAAGGAACAGCGCGCCCAGGTCGATGCTGGAACGCAGCACGGCCATCAGGTGTTCGGGCTGCACCTTGACGGGCAGCAGGTCCGCGCCCTCGCAAAACGTCTTGAGTGCTTCGGCCGCACCGCCCTCCTCTTCCAACACCAGCACCTTGACCTGCAGTTTGGCGACAGCATGCATGGGCGGCTCCATGGGCTTGCGACTCAAAACATCTCGAGTTCGCCCGCGTCGGCCTCCTCAGCCGCGGTTTCCACCTCGGCGTGAAAGTCCAGCGGGACAAAGGCGGAGACGAACAGGGTGGCGTAGAAATCCAATCCCAGGCCTGTGACCTGGTAGAGGCGCCGGTGTCCTGCCCCCAGGGCATCCAGGTAGGCCAGTGCCTCACGTTCGAGCAGATTCGGCGTGGACATGCCGACATGCACGAAATGCCGGCCCAGCTCGCGGTTCATGGTGCCGACGCAGATGTTTCCGCACTCCGACACGGCGTCCACGAACGCCTGGTCGCTCCACTCCGCCGCGTCCACCCGGTTCAGGCGCGCAAAGTGCTGCTTGCCCTCGGCATCCAAACGCACATGCAGGGCAAGCACCAGTCGGAACTCCGGGCTGGCGATGGTCAGCACCACGGCCTTCTTTTCCTTCGGCTTGCGCGGCAGCTCCTGCGCCACATCCACCTGGGCGTGCTCTCCTTCGGGCGCCAACGACTTGGCCAGGGCGTGCTGCACCAGGCGATCAAAGCTGGTCTTGGCGCGCTCGCTCAAGCCCACGGCGGGCGCAGCAGCCGGTTTGGCGCCGAATGCAGCGCTCATGACTCCAGCGCCCCCACCGAATCGCGCGCGCGGTTGCTCATCAGGTCCAGCCCGGAAATGGCCGAAGTGATCATCTTGCTGCCCGCCTGCAAGTCCTGGAAGGTGGCGGTGGTGATCATGTCGTTCTTGTACAGATTGGCGCGGTACTCCTTCGAAAGCCGCTCGGCTCGACCCGCAAGATTGCGGATCTCGGCCGCCACCACCCCGAAGCCACGGCCGTGCTCGCCCGCGCGCGCTGCCTCGATCGACGCATTCAGCGCCACGATCACGACCTGCTCGACGATGGAAGCGAACTCCTCGTTGCGGCTGTGCATCTCACGGTTGTGCGCCAGCAGGTGGTGCATTTCCTGCTCCCAGCGCTCGAAGGTGCGCACCACCTCGTGCATCTGGCCCAGTTGCTGACCCAGGCCATCGATGTGCTTCAGCGCTTCACCGCGCGCCTGGGCGTTACCGCTGCGCAGGTTCTTCAGCAGCTCGTCGGCCTCGTGCCGCGCGCTGGCCGTTTCAGAAGCGGCCGCTCGCTCGGCCGCCTGCAGATCGCGCTGGGTCTGCGCCAAGTCGGCGCGCAGCGCCGCCAGCTCCTCCCGCAAGCTGGCCTCGCGCGCGCCTGCGCCCGGCTCTGCATCCGCAGCACGGTCGCCAAAGCCAGTCTGGCGCGCGCGCTGCGCCCAGAACCAGCCGGCGGCACCGCCCAGTGCGAGTCCGGCCAGCATTCCCCAGATCCAAGTCGGCATAGTGGTTTCCGTCCGCCCGAAGGCTCAGTGGCGTGAAGGGTCAGGTGCTCAAGTTTCCACCGCCACCGCGGCCGGCAGCTCGATGACGAACTCGGCGGCGCGGAAATCCTGTCCCGCGTCCGCCGTGGAGCGGAAGCGCAGATCGATGCGGCCGGCCTCTCGCGCCAGGAACTCGCGCACCGCGTCCATGCCCACGCCGCGGCCGGACACTTCGGTGACCTGCTCGGCCGTGGAGAAGCCGGGCAGGAAGATCAGCTGGGCCACCTGCTCGTCACTCAACCGAGCGTCGGCTTCGATGAGGCCGCGCTCGATGGCGCGCGCCCGGATCTTGGCCAGTGCCAGGCCGCGCCCATCGTCCCGCAGCAGCAGGCGGTAGTGGCCCCCCGCCAGGCTGGCCTGCAGCTCAATGCGGCCCTGCGCCGGTTTGCCGGCCGCCGTGCGTTCGGCGGGGATCTCAATGCCATGGTCCACCGCATTGCGCAGCAGGTGCGTGAAGAGGTTGCGCAGCAAACCCGAGAGCTGCGTCTTGATCATCAGCCCCTGGTCATCGATGTGTACCTGCGGCGCCGGCTTGCCAAGCTCCTGGGCCAGCGAGGGCAGCGATTCCAACACCCCAGCCAGCACATCCTGCAGCGGCTCGGTGCCCATGCGCTTGAGCGTGCGCTCGATGCCACTCAGCGCCTCGCGCATGGCCGCCACGTTCTCACGGTCCAGCCCCTCGAACTGCTGCAGCGCCTGGCCGAGCTGGGCCTTGTCGATCATCAGGAACTTCTCGACATTGCCGCGCCGGCCCGGCCCCTTGCGGCCCAGGGTGACATCGTTGATCTTGGCGTACTCGTTCACCAGGGCCTGCACGGCATCCAGTTGCGCCGTAAGCGCAGCGGGGTCCCATACCGCTTCTTCATCCTTTCGCAGCAGGTCGTAGGCCTGCTCGGCCTCGTGCACCACGTTCGTCAGGTGCAGCAGCCCGTAGGTGCGGGCATTGCCCTTGATGGTATGCATGTTGCGGAACAGCAGGTTCACCGCGTCCGCATTGCGGGTGCTGTGCTGGCCGATGACCGCCAGGTTCTCGCTCAGGAACTGGTTGCTGGACTCGATGAAGGATTGGAACTTCTCCTGGCTGACGCCGAGGATCTCGCCGATCAGCTCCAACTCGCGCTTCTGGCCCGCGGCCTCGGCCGCCAGGCGGCGCAGCTCCGTCACATCGCGCACGCACAGCATCAGCTTTTCCACCGTGCCGCCGTCGTCACAGATCGGCGACCAGCTGAACTCCAGCGCCTTGCGGGCGCCACTGGCGGTTTCAAGCTCGCACTCGCCCACCAGCAGGTGCGAATTGAACTCGTAGTTCATCCTGTCTTCGCCGATCACCGAGGCAATGGCCACCTCGATCTGCGAGCGCACATCCGGCCCCAGGTCGGAGCGCTCGAACAGGAAGCCCATGGCTTCCCGGTCGGCGATCTCACGGGTCTCGAAGATCGTTTCCAGGTAGGCGGAGTACTCCGGATGGATGCGCCCGCCGCCCACGATGGTCATCACGCCCTGCGGCATGTTCTGCAGCATGCTCTGGATGTCATTGGTCTTCTCGCGCAGCGCCGCCGTGCGCTCGCCGACCAGGTTTTCCAGGTTTTCGTTGATGTGGGTGAGATCGTTGACGAGGCGCTTGTTCTCGACAAACGTGTCGGAGAAGCGCCGGCTGGCCACGAACAGCATGGCCGCCAGCACGATGCTCAGACCACTGGCCCCCAGGCTGACGGACTGAATCAGGCCCATGCCGAGCAGGGAGTCGTTGGTGACCGCCAGAGCGAACAGGCTCATGCCCGTCAGCATGATGCCGGCGCCATGCTGGCGCGCCCGCATGCCCTTGTAATAGAAGTAGACGGCGGTCAGGCAAGTGGCCAGCAGCAGCAGGAAGAACACCGAACGCAGCGCTTGGAACAAGGCCGGCACTTCATGAATGGCCATGGCGCCGATGCCCAGTGCCGGTACCGCCAGCACCACGGCAACCACCTTGTTGATTCGCGGGGTGAACTTGTAGAAGTACTGCGAGAACATGTACATGAACAGCGCGCCGTACAAGCCCAGGTAGTGCAGATAGGTCAGCGTGCGCTCGGGGAACAAGGCCATCAGGTAGTCGGCCGGCAGCACCAGGAACCAGGCGCTCACCACATTGGCCGCCGAAGCCACCAGGTACATCGAGTAGCGGACCTTCACGAACACCAGCAGGAAAAAGAGGCCGAAGAAAAAGGCCACCCAGCCCACCGTCACGCGCAGTTCACCGCCCCAGACCGCCCAGCCGACCAAGGACTTGTCATGCGGGTCGAAGCGGTGCAGCTCGAAGGGCAGCTGGTAGACGCCCGTCATGAGCGGGGTGTCGATACGAAGCGCCAGCTCCACCCGGCCCTGCGGCACCACGAAGCGCACCGGTGCCGCCTGGATCGAGTAGTAGCGCTCGATGTTGACGTGATGCGGCCGCTGGTAGACCGGCTTGCCATTCACGTAGACCTGCATGGGCGCCATGTAGGTGTTGACCAGCAGCACCACTTCGGTCCCCACCAGAGCGGGCGCGAACTCGAAACTGCCGCGGTACCAGCCCACCGAATAGACCTGCTTGTCCGCGTAGGCCTTCTTCCAAGGACCCGGTGCCTTGATCACCACCCAGTCCTTCGTATCCAATCCCAGTTGCGCGTTCTCAGGCCGGTCGTCGCGCGTGAACAGCCAAGTGCCAGCCAGCTTGACGGGCTGATCGAGCGAGTCGATCCGTCGCTCGCAGGCATCGCAGCGGCTCTGCGCCTGCGCTCCCCCCACCAAGGCCACCAGCAGCCACAGCAACACAAGCAAGCGATAGGGCATCAGCCACTCCGGTTGATTCCGTGGCACCGATCCCAGGACAGTTGGGGCGCCGGCCACGTGCGACGTGTCGGCAATCGTCTGCCGGCGCGCGCATCAACGTCAATGCAAAGGCATGAGGATTTGCCCGCGGGTGTGCAATACCGGGAATGCGGGGGGCGTTAGGACTGCACACGGTGTCACTCCCTCGCCCTGGCTGCCTGGCTTCGGCCTCGCTTTGCCTATATACTGCCGGGCTTCGCACAGTGCCGGTGTAGCTCAGTTGGTAGAGCAGCGCATTCGTAATGCGAAGGTCGGGGGTTCGACTCCTCTCACCGGCACCACAAAACTCCAGTTTGCATCAAGGGCTTGGCTTCGGTCAGGCCCTTTTTGTTTTCGGCATCTTGGGCACAGACGGGCAAAGGTGCCCATCTGTGCCCACCGGCATGGCTCCGTTCGACATCAGCCAGACGTTAAGGCAGCCGTTCTTGCGGTCGCGTTCGGCTGCCTGCCTTCGCTCCTGTCAATCCTGCCGGCCGACTGCTTCTGCTCCGTCAGGAGCATCTGCAGACCCTGCTTCGTGGTCGTGGTGCAGCGAATGGCGCGTGCACGCAGGCTGGCAGAGGTTCGCGTGCAGGCCTGTGAGCGCGTCCCGAATCCATCCAGGGGCGAGAACAGTCCCTCTTGCATGACCGCGGCCGTGCGGGTCAGGCCGCAGAATGCCGCAAGCCTCGAGCCATCCCATCCTGCGGAGAACGACGCATTGAGCCCATCCGCCAAGGTCCCTTCCGCCGTTGGCCTGTATCTGGCGGGCGTGCAGTTCGTGTTTGCGGTCGGCTGGATCGTCTATGTGATCTATCTGCCGGCGCTGGCGGAGCAGGCCGGGCTACCCAAGTCGACCGTGCCTTGGCTGCTGCTGATGGACCAGCTCATCTTTGTGGTCTGCGACCTGGCGGTGGGCACCTGCTCGGACCGCGCAGCGGGCGTACTGGGTCGTATCGGCGGATGGGTCACCGGCGTCACCTTGCTGTCGACGCTCGCCTTTCTGATGCTGCCCTGGATAGCGCCGCGCGGACCAGCCGGCCTGTTCGTTGCGGTCACCGCGCTCTGGGCGGCCACCAGCGCGGCCCTGCGGGCACCGCCATTGACCTTGCTGGGTCGCTATGTCGCCAAGCCTGCCGTCCCTTGGCTGGTGAGCTTGATGTTGCTGGGCACGGGCATCGCGTCCGCCATCGGCCCCTACCTGGGGCTGCGGCTGAAAGGGATCGACCCACGGCTGCCGTTCGCTCTGGCCGGCCTGTCGCTGGCCGCCATCGCGGCCGGCATGGTGCGGGCCGAGCGCGCGCTCTCCCAGCAGCGCGCCGCCCTACAGCCAGCAGAGGGTGTGAGCGAGGCCCCGCAGCCGGCCGTGCGCACCGGGGGCGATGGCGCGACGCCGATCCCGGGCTTCCTGCTGGCCGCTGTGCTGGCGGCGACCGCTGCCCAGCTGCACGCCCATCTGGTGGCCGCGCCGCTGTACCTCCGCCATGCGCCCGCCACCCTGCTGCCGTCCCTGATGCCCGTGTTCTGGGTTGGCTTCAATCTGGCGCTGATGCCGGCGAGCCTGGCCGTCAAGCGCTACGGTGCCCTGCCGGTGATGGCCGGCAGCCTGCTGGTGGCCGCTGCGTGCAGTGCGGGAGCCTGGAACGCCGGCTCGCTGGAGGGGCTCTCGCTTGTTCAAGGCCTGGCTGGCGCGGCCTGGGGCATGAGCTTGATGAGCGGGTTCTCGGCCGCGTTGTTCTTCGGTCAAGGGGGCCGCGAAGGCTGGATGGGCGGCGCACTCAACGCCGCCCTGGCCGCAGCGGCACTTGCACGCATCGCGGTGGTCAGCTTCATCGCGCCGGCGCCGGTGGTGGCCGTGCAATGGGGCTGGGCCCCGGCCCTGCTTTTTGCCCTGGGGGCAGCAGTGTTGGGTGCCACCGCTCCGCGCCGGCGCAGCGCTTGAAGCGTTCAAGCAGCCTTCGCATGCACCGTCGGTTCGTGGGCCTGTTCACCACGGTGAAGCACCGTGGCTGGCGGGAACGTGACCTGTGTGCAGGTTCTCAGGTCGGTGGGCCTGCAAGACGCGATCGGCCTCACGCGTGCGGCTTGAGCGCTGCCGCTGGATGATTGAAAACGTGGCCACCTGGCCGTGGCCCAAGGGGCCCAGCTTGGAACGATGCGGGCTGTGCCACCGGGGCAAGGGCATGTTGGGCGCAACCAGGCGCCTGCGACCGATTCGCCCTGTACTCGCAGCGCTCACACAGCCCGGTCTGGGGGCGCGAAGGCGCGGCGGACCGGCGGGGCTTCATGCGAACGCCGCTGCGGGCACGGCGCCGGTGGGCTCACGACTGGCGCCGCTTGCGCGCGCACCGCAAGGCGCTCAGAGCCAGGCCCAGAGCCGACGCAACCATTGCGGGCGAAGGTCGCGGCTGGGGCGGTAGTGCTGACGCAGCAACTGCTGGGAACTCATGGGGAATCCTTGGGGATGGATGGGCGTGGCAGGGGTTCGATGCGCTGCCCATTGACATAGGGCTGGCCTTGGATCACCTCGATGCGCAT
>JBDHSJ010000193.1:0-7614 GCA_039808065.1 Burkholderiaceae bacterium
AACCTGGACACGCGCCTGCGCAAGCTCGACGAAGGCGGCTTCGATGCCATCGTGCTGGCGGCAGCCGGCCTCAAGCGCCTGGAACTGGGCGCCCGCATCCGCTGCCACTTTGCACTGGACGAACTGATCCCCTGCGCCGGCCAGGGCGCACTGGGCATCGAAGTGCGCGCGAGCGACCTCGCGCTGCGCGAGCGGCTGGCGGGCCTGGCGCATCAGCCGACCTGGCTGGCCTGTGCGGCCGAGCGCGAAGTCTCGCGCCGCCTGGGCGGCAGTTGCTCCATGCCGCTGGCGGCCCATGCGCAATGGCAAGGCGACGCCTTGTTCTTGGACGTGGCTCTGGGTGCGCCGGAAGGTGAACCGGGCGGCGCGCTGCTTCGCGCCTGCGCGAGCGGTCCGGCCGGCGATCTGGCCGCTGCCGAGGCCCTGGGCGCCCGTGCGGCCCAGGCCTTGCTGGACCAAGGCGCCCAGCTCCCTGCCTGATGCGCGGCCCCTTGGTGCTGACGGCACCGCAGGCCCAGCAAGCGCGCTGGCGCCGTGCGCTCCAGGCGCTGGGTGTGCCCGTGCAAGGCTTGCCCCTGATCGTCATCGGCCCTGCAGCCGACCCGGACGCGGTGGCCAAGGCCTGGTCCGCGTTGCAGCAGGTGCCGCGCCTGGCGGTCTTTGTCAGCCCCAGTGCAGTGACGGCGCTCGACGCGGGCGATTGGTCGCACTGGCCGGCACCCACCTGGGCCGCCTGCGTGGGGCCCGGCACCGCGCAGGCCTTGCGGGAACGGGGTGTGAACCAGGTGCTGTGCCCGCCTGAGGACAGCGAACGATTCGAATCCGAGTCCCTCTGGCCGCTGCTCGAGCGGCTCGGCGGCTGGCGCGACGCGACCGTGTTGCTGCTGCGCGGCGATGGGGGCCGCGAGTGGCTGGCCGAGCGCCTGACCGAACACGGCGCCCGGGTGCAGGCGCTGTCGGTCTACCGCCGCATGGCCCCAGCCGCCGAAGGCGACTGGGCTGTTCAGGCTCAGGCCCTGCACGCTCAGCCGGCGCTGTGGCTGCTGACGAGCACCCAATCCCTGGAGCATGGCCTGCAGTTGGGCGTCTTCGGCCCCAACGCCACGGTGCTGGCTTCCCATCCGCGCATCGCCGCCGCGGCACGTGGGGCCGGCCTTGCGATGCAGGAACTGCGCGCCGACCCCGAGACCGTGGCCGAGGCCTGGCGGCGCTGGGCCGCTGCCTAGAATCTTCCGGATGTCGGCAGAGACCCCCCAATCCCCCGAACCCAGCCCCGTTGCGCCCGCCAGCCCGGGCCCGCGCGCGCCCGCAGCCCCCTGGTGGATGGGCGCCGTGCTGGCCGGCTTGAGTCTGGCTGCGCTGGGCCTGGCCTGGCAGTCACAGACCCGGGTGCGCGAACTGGAGCAGGAGCTGGTACGCCGCCAGGCCGGCACGCAGAGTCTTGCCGGTGAGGCCCGCCAGGCCGCCCAGCAGACCCAGGAACAAGTGCGCGACCTCGCCGCCAAGCTGGCCCTGGCCGAGGCGCGCCTGGCCGAAGTGGCGGTGCAGCGCAGCCAACTGGAAGAGCTGCTTTCGTCGCTCTCGCGCTCGCGTGACGAGAACATCGTCGGCGACCTCGAAGCCAGCCTGCGCCTGGCCAGCCAGCAAGCCCAGCTCTTTGCCAGTGCCGAGCCCCTGGTGGCCGCGCTCAAACAGGGGGAGGAGCGCCTGCAGCGCCACAAGCAGCCGCGCCTGGAAGGCGTGCGCCGCGCCATGCTCCGCGATCTGGACCGCGTGAAGGCCGTGGGTGCGGTGGACAACGCCACGCTGGCGCTTCGCCTTGATGAGGTGACGCGTCTGGTGGACGAACTGCCCCTGCTGGTCGAACCCCAGCGCCAGCAGCGTGCGGCACCCGCCTCGGCACCCACCAAGCCAGCCAGTGCCCCGGAGCCGCGCTGGCAGGAATGGCAGCGCTGGCTCGGCCTGCGCGCGGGCGAGGCCTGGAGCGAAGTCAAGGATCTGGTGCGCGTGACCCGCATCGAGCACGCCGACGCCATGCTGATCGCGCCCGAGCAAAGCTATTTCCTGCGCGAGAACCTCAAGCTGCGCCTGCTGAACGCGCGCCTGGCACTGATGTCGCGGCAGTACGAGGGGGCGCAGGCGGACCTGCGTGCAGCGCTGGGCCTGGTGGAACGCTACGCAGACGGGCGGCAGCGCCGCACCCAGTTGGCCATCGAGCTGCTGCGTCAGGTGCAGGGCCAGGCCAAGCCGATCCAACTGCCCCGGCCCGAAGACAGTCTGGCGGCACTGGCCGCCGTGGCGGGTGTGCGCTGATGCGCGGCATCGTCTGGTTGATCCTGCTGTTCACCGCCGCTGCGGTGGCGGCGCTGACGCTGGGGCGCAATGACGGCCTGGTCAGTCTCTTCTGGTCCGGCTGGCGGGTCGATCTGTCGCTGAACCTTTTCCTGCTGCTGATGGTGGGGGCCTGTTTGCTGGTGTTCGCCCTGCTGCACAGCCTGAGCCTGTTGTTTGGGCTGCCCGAACGGGCACGTGCCTGGCGCCTGGCCCAGCGCGATCGCGGAGCGCAGCAGCTGCTGCGCGAAGCACTGGTGGCGCTGTGGGGAGCGCGCTTTTCGCGCGCCCAGCGTGTGGTGCAGCGCCTGCTCACGCTGAACGCCAAGACGCCCGAACTGCAGGCCGACAGCGGCGCGTTGGCCCTGGCACACCTGTTGGCTGCCGAGGCCGCGCACCGTCTGCAGGACCGCGCGCGCCGCCAGGAGCAATGGGACACCGCGCTGCGACTGTGCGCCAGCCATGGACAGGCACGGGCCCATGAGGAAGCCGCCCGCCTGATGGCCGTGGGCTGGGCCCTGGACGACCGCGACGCGCCGCGTGCACTGGATCTGCTGGCCGAATTGCCAGCCGGTGCCGCACGCCGCACGCAGGCCTTGCGCCTCAGGCTGCAGGCTGCTCGCATGGCCGAGCGCCCGCTGGAGGCCTTGCGCACCGCGCGTTTGCTGGCCAAGCACCAGGGCTTCTCAGCCGGCGTGGCGCAGAGCCTGATGCGCTCGCTGGCGTTCGACTTGCTGGCCAGTGCGCGCGATGCCGATCAGCTGCGCGGCCTGTGGATGCAGCTGGACGCAAGCGACCGGCGTGACCCCTTCGTGGTGGCGCGTGCCGCCGAGACCATGGCGGCACAGGGCGCCGCAGCCGATGCGCGGGCCTGGATTCGTCCGCTCTGGGACCAGCTTGCCCAGCTCAGCGAAGAGGAGCGCGGGGTGCTGGCCGATGCACTGGCCCTGTGCACTTCAGGTATCGGGGCCGATTGGCTGGCGCGCCTGGAAGAGGCGGTTGCGCGCTTCCCTCGCAACGTGCAGCTGCCGCTGGCGTTGGGCCACACCCTGGCCGAGCTGCAGCTGTGGGGCAAGGCCCGGCAGGTATTGGGCGCGGCAGCCGAAGAGCAGCGCTTGAGCGCCAACCAGCGTCGGCGTGCGTGGTTGCGCATGGCCGAACTGGCCGAACAGTTCGAAGACGCTGAGCAGCGACTGCATTGCTTGGAAAAAGCAGCACGCGCTACTTGATGATCATTCAAATTTCTTGTTATAGTCTCTGTCTTTCGGCGGCTGTAGCTCAGTTGGATAGAGTACTTGGCTACGAACCAAGGGGTCGTGGGTTCGAATCCTGCCAGCCGCGCCAGAAATTGTTGGAATCAAGAAGAAATTAAGAATCGCAGACCCCGGCCCGCCGGGTTTATGCAAAGCGGCTGTAGCTCAGTTGGATAGAGTACTTGGCTACGAACCAAGGGGTCGTGGGTTCGAATCCTGCCAGCCGCGCCAACATCTGAACGGGTCGATGCTTCGCATCGACCCGTTTTTCTTTGTTGAATCGTCATGAGCAAGGCCTTCACACGCGAGAGCGATGCGGACGACGCCGAAGACGGCGATGCCCTCGCCTTGCCGCCATTACCGTCCGGGCAGCGCAATTACATGACGCCAGCGGGCCACGCCCGGCTGCGCGCCGAGTTGTTGCATCTGCTGGATGAGGAGCGGCCGCGGGTGGTGGAAATCGTGCACTGGGCGGCCTCGAACGGCGATCGCAGCGAGAACGGCGATTACCTCTACGGCAAGAAGCGGCTGCGCGAGATCGACCGGCGCATCCGCTTTCTGACCAAGCGCCTCGAAATTGCCGAGGTTGTCGACCCCAGCGTGCATCACGGCAGCGAGCAGGTGTTCTTCGGCGCCACCGTCACGTTTGCCAATGCGCGCGGCGAAGAGCGCACGGTCACCATCAAGGGCGTCGACGAGGCTGACAGCCTGGGAGGCGAGATCAGCTGGGTGGCGCCAGTAGCGCGCGCCCTGCTGCGTGCCCGCGTGGGCGATGAGGTGGTGTTGCGCACCCCGGGCGGCGACGAAACGCTCGAAGTGCTGGATGTGAGTTACCCGCTCAAGGCTTGATGCGCCACACGCGCATCACGGGTGAGACCCGGCGCACCACGCGCAGCACATCGGCGAGGTGATGGCGGTCGCGTACGGCGATCAGCATGCGCATCTCCGCGGTTTCGCGGGCCACGTCCGAGTCCTTGTTCATCTCCACATGGGTGATGTCGGCTTCGGCCTGGCTCACGCCCGCAGCCACCTGCGCCAGTGCGCCCTTGACGTTGTTCATCAGCACACCGACTTCGGCCTCGAACGGGTGCTGAAGCTCGTCCGCCCAAGCCACGTCGATCCAGTGTTCGCTGTCGCGCTGGAACACCCTGCGGCCGGTCTGGCATTCCGCCGTGTGCACCAGCAGACCCTCGCCCCGGCCCAGATAGCCCCGAATCTCATCACCCGGGATCGGATGGCAGCAACTGGCGTAGCGCACGGAGGCGCCCTCGCTGCCATCCAGCAGCACCACGGCCGCCTGGGCGCTCTCGTCCTCGGCAAAGCGGCCCATGCTCAGCAGCACGGTGTCAGGGCGATGGCCGGCCTCGGCCAACATGCGCGAAAGCTGCTTGGCCACCATGCTGGCGATCTTGCGGCCCACGCCGATCTCCATCAGCAGTTCGTCGGCATTGCGATGCCCGGCCCAACGCGCGAGGTTCTGCCACAGCGGCGCGCTATCCCCTTCCAGGGCCGGGAGCGCCATGCCTTCGGCCCGCAGGGCCTGCGCCAGCAGCTTCAGGCCCAGCTCACGCGATTCTTCGTGCGCCAAGGTCTTGAGGTGGTGGCGGATCTTGCTGCGCGCCCGGCCGGTGCGCACGAAGCTCAGCCACG
Source organism: Burkholderiaceae bacterium (assembly GCA_039808065.1). GTDB lineage: Bacteria > Pseudomonadota > Gammaproteobacteria > Burkholderiales > Burkholderiaceae_C > Inhella. Next base: position 5,235 of record JBDHSJ010000193.1, read on the forward strand.
CCGGGTTCGGGCGCGCGCTGGGCGCCGTGACGATCTCCACCACGTCCCCGCTGCGCAGCTCGGTGCGCAGCGGCACCATCTCCCCATTGACCTGGGCGGCCACGCAGTGGTCACCAATGTCGGAGTGAATGGCGTAAGCGAAATCGACCGGCGTGGCGCCCTTGGGCAAGGCCAGGATGCGCGAGCGCGGCGTGAAGACGTAGACCGAATCCGGAAAGAGATCGATGCGCACGTGTTCCAGAAATTCGCGCGCATCGCGCGTCTCGTTCTGGATGTCCAGCAGCGATTGCAGCAGGCGCGAGCCGAGCGACTGCGCGTCGGCGCCTTTGCCCTTGGTCTTGTAGAGCCAGTGCGCCGCCACGCCCTGTTCGGCCACCTGGTGCATGGCCTCAGTGCGGATCTGGAACTCCACTGCCGTTCCCAGGGGCGAGACCAGCGTCGTGTGCAGACTCTGGTAGCCATTCGGCTTGGGAATGGCGATGTAGTCCTTGAAGCGCCCGGGCTGCGGCTTGTAGAGCTGGTGCAGCACGCCCAGGGCCAGATAGCACTGCGGTAGCTCGTCCACCACGATGCGGAAGCCGAAGATGTCGCTGACCTGGGCAAAGCTCAGGTGCTTGTCGCGCATCTTTCGGTAGATCGAGTACAGGGTCTTTTCGCGGCCCTGCACATCCACGTTCAAACTGGCCTTGGCAAAGGACTTGCGCACGTCCTGCTCGATGCGCGCCACCAGATCGCGGCGGTGCCCCCGTGCCTTGCCCACGGCCTTCTCGAGCAGGGCGTGTCGCCAGGGGTGCTCATAGCGGAAGCTCAGATCCTGCAGCTCGCGGTAGGTCTGGTTCAGGCCCAGCCTGTGCGCAATGGGCGCAAAGATTTCAAGCGTCTCGCGTGCGATGCGCCGCTGCTTGGAGGGTGCCATCGCGTCCATCGTGCGCATGTTGTGCAGGCGGTCGGCCAGCTTGATCAGGATGACGCGCACGTCGCGCGCCATTGCCAGCAGCATCTTGCGGAAGGACTCGGCCTGCGATTCCTCCTTGGTGGAGAACTGCAGCTTGTCCAGCTTGGTCAGGCCATCGACCAGTTCCGCGGTCGGGGCTTCGAACTTCTCGATCAGCTCGACCTTGGTGACGCCGCAATCCTCCATGGCGTCGTGCATCAGCGCGGCCATGATGGCCTGGGCGTCCAGGCGCCACTCGGCGCAGATGCCCGCCACCGCCAGCGGATGGGTGATGTAGGGCTCGCCGCTGGCGCGCAGCTGGCCCAGGTGGGCGTTGTCGGCGAAACGGAAGGCCTCGCGCACGCGCTTGATGTCGGCCTTGCTGAGGTAGTTCAGATGCGGCGCCAGCACCTCGAACGAGGCCGCATGGGTGGCCGGGGTTTCGTTCGTGGGGCGGTTGGGGCGACTGCCCGGCCAGCGGACAGCGGCAAAGGTGCGCAGCATGCGTCGAATTTACTCGATGGCTCGGACCGGTTTTGGAGTGCGGTGCCCAGCGAAAAAACAGAAAGGCGCCCGAAGGCGCCTTTCCTGCGAAGCGTGCAACTTCAGATCGGCACGCGACGCAGCATTTCCAGACCCACCTCGCCAGCGGCAATCTCGCGCAGAGCGGTGACGCCCGGCTTGTTCTTGCTCTCAATCTTGGGCGAGTGACCCTGACTGAGCATGCGGGCGCGATAGGTCGCGGCCAACACGAGCTGGAAGCGGTTGGGGATCTTTTCCAGGCAGTCTTCAACGGTGATGCGGGCCATGGTTCTCGTTTGCTAGCAAGGGGTCAACAGAGGTCCAGCGCCTGAAACACCGCCGAGCGGTGCCGGAGCTGAGCCGCGTATTTTAGACGCTGCGCGTGCACGATCGCCTTCAGATCGAAGAGCGCGGTCTCGAAGAGCGCATTCACGACCACGAAATCGAAGTGCTTGGCCTGCGCGACTTCGACGCGGGCGTTGGCCATGCGTTCCTCGATCACGGCAGGCTCGGTGTCTCCGCGACGCTGCAGGCGTTGCCGCAGTTCATCCCAGCTCGGAGGCAGGATGAAGATCAGTACGGCGCTCGGAAACAGGCGCTTGACCTGCATGGCACCCTGGTAGTCGATCTCGAGAACGACGTCCTCTCCAGCTTCCACCCGGGTCTGAATTGCGGCCTGAGAGGTGCCGTACAGATTGCCATGTACCTCGGCCCATTCGAGAAAGTCGTCGTGGTCGATCTTGGCCCGGAACTGTGCTTCGCTGACAAACCAATACTCGCGGCCGTTTTGTTCCTGGCCACGTGGCGCCCGGGTGGTGTGGGAGACCGAGACAGCGAGTTTGGCGTCCAACTCCAGCAGGGCCTTGACCAGGCTGCTCTTGCCGGCTCCGCTCGGTGCGGCAACGACGAACAGATTGCCCGGCG
>JBDHSJ010000194.1:0-7579 GCA_039808065.1 Burkholderiaceae bacterium
AGCACCTTGCCATCGGCGCTCAGCGCCAGCGTGTGCGGGCCACGCACCGAGACCATCGGGGCGCCATCGGCTGCGTGGGTGAATGGGGGAAGCCCGACCATCAGCAGGGCCGCCACCACCTGCCACGCTGCGCGCTTGCTGTCCGACAGGCTCATGCGGGCTCCCGCTGCGGTGCGATGGTGCGAGCGTAGCGCCCTGGCCCCCGCCGATCCACCGCAGGCGCAGCGCTCCGGCCGGTGCAAGCGCGGGCTCGGTCCTGTCGCGGCTGCGACGCGCTGGCGCTTGCCCTGCTTGGCGAAGCCGGAGGCTGCGGCTACCCTGGCCCGGCCATCTCACTGCAGCAGGGGACTCCATGAAGACCAAGTGCGCACTACTTTTGGCGTTTGCCTTCGGGCCTGCAGCCTGGGCCGATGACGCGACGACGCTGACGGTGGGCCTGCGGGCCTGGTCCAACACCTGGAGCACCTGGGATGTCTACCCGCCCACGCCGGTCGGCAACGGCTACATCCCCGGGGCCTCCGAAAACTTCAGCAGCCAGGACAAAGCTGCGCTGATCCCTTCCGTCTCGCTGCGTCATGGCGATTGGCTGTTGTCTGCCAGTCGATTCCTCAAGACCCGTTACGGCTTTGACGGCAACGAGGGTCCCTTCTCCTCCAAGCGCGAGGAAACCGACTTTCATGCCGGCTACTACCTGCTCCCCACATTGGCGGTCTCGCTGGGTCACAAGAGCGTCAAGCAGGCGTTCACCGGCGGCACCGAGTTCAAGTACAGCGGCCCGATCCTGGGTGTGCTCGGTTCGGCGCCGCTCACCCGTGGCTTCAGCCTGTACGGCAACGTCGGCTATGGCCGCGTGAAGGGTCGCTTCCCTGTCAGCGACGCCGGCGGTCGCTCCAAGTTCAATGCCGACTACTGGCTGGGCGAGGCCGGGCTGGCTTATTCCTTTGAGGGTATGGGTGCGGCCAAGGCCATGACCCTGACCCTGGGCTACCGCAGCCAGGTGCTGGCGACCGATGGCTTCCGCATCGCGCTGAGCCCGACGACCAGCCGGCCCACCGAGCTGCGCGACACCACCGAAGGCCTGGCCCTGGGCTTGAGTCTGTCGTTCTGAGTGTCCCCCGCGGGCAGGCCGCCCGTTCGCCTCGGGACCCCTTCAACGCTTGCACGCCCGCCGTGCAAGCGCTTCAATCCAGCGCAGGGCCAGACGGCGAAGGTGGGGGCAGCGGTGAAAGCATGGCTTTGGGGCGGACTGAGCTGTGCCCTGATGGCGGCACTGCCGCTGACGGCGGCCGCAGCGGGCGAGCGCGCCGTACACGCGGCCGCGGCCGCACCCACGGCGGCCACCGGCCTGGCCCCCGAGGTGGGCCGGCGCACGGCGCTGGTGATCGGCAATGCCCAGTACAAGCACCTGACGGCGCTGAAGAACCCGGTCAACGACAGCCGTGCCATCTGCGACAAGCTGCGTGGCCTGCGCTTTGACGTCGATTGCCAGGAGAACCTGCCCGATCCGCGGGCGATGCGCCGGGCCGTGGCCGCCTTCGTCAAGCGCCTGCAGCCCAATGACACGGCGCTGTTCTATTACGCCGGTCACGGCATCGAGGTGGGCGGAGAGAACTACCTGGTGCCCACCGAGGCGGAGGTCAGCAGCGAGTCCTATGTGCCGGACGAGACTTTTCGCCTCTCCTTCCTGTTCGACGAGCTGCGCACCTCCGGCGTGCGCCTGTCCATCCTGATCCTCGATGCCTGCCGTGAGAACCCCTTTGCGCAAAGCCGCTCGGCGGGCACGGCGGGTGGCGGCCTGGCCCTGCCCAACGCGCCGGCCGGCAGCATCGTCATCTACCCCACGGCGCCCGGCCGTGTGGCGTACGACGGTCTGGGCCGCAACGGGCTGTTCACGGCCCATCTGCTGAAGCACCTGGACAGCCCAGGCCTGAACATCGAGGAGATGTTCAAGCGCGTGATCGACGGGGTACGGACCGATTCCGTGCCCTTTGGCGCCCCGCAGGTGCCCTGGATCAACTTCTCCTTCACCGGGGAGTTCTGTTTCGTCGGCTGCGGCACGCGCGTCAGCACCGCGCAGTACCAGGCCCTGGTGCGCGAGAAGGAGCAGATGCAGCAGCTCACCGAGCAGCAGCGTGTGGCGATTTCCGCCATGCGCAGTGACTTCGAGGCGCGTGAGCAGGAGGTGCAGACCCTGAAGCAGCGCATGGCCACGCTTCAGGAGGACATGCGCCTGAGCTTGCTGAACAAGCAGATGTCGCAGCAGGCCCTGGCGCAGCTAGAAGCCGAGCGCGAGGCGCTGGCGGGCTCGGCACGGCTGCTCGCGCAGCGCGACCGCGAGCTGCAGCAGGCGCGGGCGCAACTCCAGCAACTCGAGGCGGCGCAGGCCGAAACCGCCAAGCAGCAGCAGGTGGTGGCCGGCCAGCTGGACCGCATACGCGAGCTGGAGGAACAACTGGCCCAGGCGGGGCAGGCCCAACGCTCTGCGGCAGACGTCAACCGCCTGAGGGCGGAGCGCGACGACCTGCTGGCCAAGAACGCCGCCGTGACGCAAGAGCTGCGCGCGGCGCGCGTGGCGCAGTCCGAGCTGGAGGAGCTGCGCAAGCGTCTGGCCCGCTTCGCGCAGACGCAGTCCGAGCTCCATGCCTACAAGGGCCGTTTGGAGGCTTCGGAGCGCGCTTACCAGAACTTGGTGCAGGAGAAGGCGCAGATCCAGCGCCTCGCCGGCGAGCAGCAGCAGGCCATTCAAGGGCTCAGGCAGGACCTGGAAGCACGCGAAAAGGAATTGGCGGCGGTGCAGGCCCGCATGGCCCGTCTGCAGGACGAGATCCAGGCCGGCACGCAGGAGAAGCGGCTGTCGCAATCGGCGCTGAGCCAGCTGCAGCAGGAGCGCGACCGGCTGGCCCAGTCGGCCCAGGCCTTGGCCGAGCGTGAGAAGGAACTGCAGCAGACGCGGGCACGGCTGCAGCAGTACGAGACCCGTCAGGTCGAGCTGGCCCGCGACCGCGCGCTGTCCGAGCAGCAGCAGGCTCGCATCCGCGAGCTGGAAGGCCAGCTGCAGCGGGTGGGTCAGGATGCCCCGACGGCGGCCAGTCTGGCCCGCCTGCGCGAAGAGCGCGACCAGCTGCAGGCGCAGAACGCCCGGATCGCCGAGAAGCTGCGCGCCAGCCAGGGCGCACAGCAGGAGCTGGAGGAGCTGCGTCGCCAGGTGGCGCGCCACCAGAGCCAGCAGGCTGAGCTCGACACCTACCGGCTGCGCATGGAAACCGCCGAGAAGCAGCTGAAGGACGCGATGGCCGCGGCCGTGAAGCGGGCGGCCGTGGTGGCGCCGGCGCTGTAGGAGCGCCGTCGCTCGCGGCGCGCAACGCGTGCTTCGTCGCATCGGCCCCGGCAGCGCGGCCTGCCTGTGCCTAGAGTGCCTCACAGGGGTCCCAGCCGGGGCCCTGTTGCTTTGAGGTGGCTTGCCATGCTTTCGTTCTCCTGTCCTTCCGATGCCGCCCTTCGGGTGGCCGCGCTGGTGCTTGCCCTGGGTCTGCCAAGCGCGCAAGCCTCGGTGTGTGCCGACCCGGCCCAGCTGCCGCAGCTGCAATCCCTGGCCGATGTCATCGACGCGCGCTGGAACGCCCGCGACGCGGCGGGCCTGGCCAGCCTTTATGGCCCTGAGGCCACGCTCAGCCTGGAACCTGCGGCCGTGCGCCTGAGCGGACGCCCCGAGGTGCAGCGCTACTTCGAACGCTCGCTGGGCAGCGTGCCGCCCGAGCTGCGCCACGTCACCCAGGTGCAGCGCGCCAGCGAATTGCCGGAGGGCCTGTGCCTGACCGACAGTGCCGTGTTCCTGGAACGCGAGGCAGCCGATGGCACCCGCAGCCGCGCGGCCGAGTTCCGCACCTACACCCTGCTGCGCCCGCAGGGCCAGGGTTGGGATGTGCTGGCCGTGCGCGCCGTGGCGCTGGGCCGGGCGGCGCCGCGCAGCTGAGCCTTCGGCGGGGAGGGGCGCCAGCCGCGACACTCGCGGTCATGCTGTTGAACCGTCTTGCCGCGCGCTTCGAGCGCCTCGTCGATCCCTACCCCGCCGCCCCACCTGCGCAGCCGCCGGCGGCCTTCTTTGCCTTCCTGTGGCGGTGTGCCGAAGGGGTGCGGCCGCATCTGCTGGTCGTCACTCTGATGACGGCCGGCATTGCCGCCGCCGAGGCGCTGCTGTTCAGCCTGATGGCGCGGCTGGTGGACTGGCTGGGTACGCAAAAGCCCGAGACCCTGTGGAACCAGCCGCAGCCGGTGCTGTGGCTGCTCGGTGCGGTGCTGGGGGCCTCGGTGCTGCTGGCCGCGGGCCAGGCGCTCACCAAGTACCAGGGCGTGTTCGGTAATTTCCCGATGCGCCTGCGCTGGATCTTCCACCGCCGCATGCTGGAGCAGAGCCTGGCCTTCTTCGGCGACGAGTTCGCCGGCCGCATCGCCACCAAGGTGATGCAGACCGCGCTGGCGGTGCGCGACACCTGGCTGATCGTGGTCGACATCCTGGTCTACGTGCTCGTCTACTTCGGCACCCTGGTCGGCATCGTGGCCAGCTTCGATGCCTGGCTGATGCTGCCCTTTGCCGCCTGGCTGCTGCTTTACCTGGGTTGCTTGCGCTTCTTCGTGCCGCGGCTGGGCAAGATCGCCCAGGCCCAGGCCGACGCGCGCAGCCTGATGACCGGCCGGGTGACGGATGCCTACACCAACATCGCCACCGTCAAGCTCTTCGCCCATGGCCGCCGCGAGGCCAGTTACGCCAAGGAGGCGATGCAGGAGTTCATGCTCACGGCCTATGGGCAGATGCGCCTGGTGACGGCCTTCGAGGTGGTCAACACCCTGCTCTCGGCCCTGCTGGTGGGCAGCACGGCTCTGCTGGCGCTGTGGCTGTGGGGCGGCAGCCTGATCGGCGTGGGGGCAGTGGCGGCGGCCACGGCGATGGCGATGCGCCTGAACGGCATTTCGCACTGGGTGATGTGGGAGATGGCCTCGCTGTTCGAGCACATCGGCACCGTGCAGGACGGACTCAAGACCCTGAGCAAGCCGGCCGCGGTGGTGGATGCACCGAATGCTGCCGAGCTGCAGGTGCCGCGCGGCGAAATCCGCTTCGAGCAGCTGCGCTTCGGCTACGGCCAGGCGCGGCCGGTCATCGACGGCCTGGACCTGGTGATCCGCCCGGGCGAAAAGATCGGTCTGGTGGGCCGAAGCGGCGCGGGCAAGAGCACGCTGGTGAACCTGCTGCTGCGCCTCTATGACCTGCCGGCCGACGGTGGCAGCATCCGCATGGACGGCCAGGACATCGCCACGGTGACGCAGGACTCGCTGCGCCGCGCCATCGGCATGGTCACGCAGGACACCTCGCTGCTGCACCGCTCGGTGCGCGACAACATCCTCTACGGCCGCCCCGACGCCAGCGAGGAGGAGCTGCGCCGCGCCGCCGAGCGGGCGCACGCCAGCGAGTTCATTGCCCAGCTCAGCGATCCCAAGGGCCGCACCGGCTTCGACGCCCATGTCGGCGAGCGCGGCGTCAAGCTCAGCGGGGGCCAGCGCCAGCGCATCGCCATCGCCCGCGTGATGCTGAAAGACGCCCCCATCCTGCTGCTCGACGAAGCCACCAGCGCGCTCGACAGCGAGGTCGAGGCGGCGATCCAGGAGTCGCTCTACCAGCTGATGGAGGGCAAGACCGTGGTCGCCATCGCCCACCGCCTCTCCACCATCGCCGCGATGGACCGGCTGATCGTGATGGAGCAGGGCCGGGTGGTGGAAATGGGCACGCATGCCGATTTGCTCGCCAGCGGCGGCATCTATGCACGGTTGTGGGCCCACCAGAGCGGGGGATTCCTGGGGCTGGAGGCGGACTGAGGCTCACCACAATGCGGGCCATGAACTCCTCGCATTGCCTGAACTGCCACACCGCCTTGCTCAGCCCCTACTGCGGGCAATGCGGGCAGTCCGCCAAGGTGCACCGCTTCACCCTGGCCGGCCTGCTGCACGATGTGCCGCATGCGGTCTTCCATGTCGAGCGCGGCATCCTGGCCACGCTGGCGGGCCTGCTGCGCCGGCCCGGCGCCACCATCAACGCCTATCTGGACGGCCAGCGCACGCGCTTCTTCAACCCGCTGAGCCTGCTGGTGCTGCTGGCCGGCGCCTATGCGGCGCTCTACAACCAGCCCTTCCTGCTCAGCGTGCTGGAACCCTTGCTCGATCCGCGCGGGCGCAGTCAGATCACCGGGCTGCTGAGCTGGACCACGCGCTGGTACTCGGTGCTGATGCTGCTCAGCGTGCCGCTGATGGGCGTGCTGAATTGGTTCTTCTATCGCCGCCAGGGCCGCAACGTGGCTGAGCACATGGTGGTGATGGCCTACACGAATGCGGTGGGCACGCTCTTGATGATCCTGCCGGTCTACCCCCTGCTGCTGGGCTTGCATTGGAGCGGCTGGGCGGGCGCACAGCGCTGGATGGGCATCGCGTGGCTGCTGTCCGCGCTGCTGAGCGTGGTCTACCAGGGCTGGGCCGTGGCCCAGGTCTTCGCCGATCAGAAGGGCACGCGCCTGCGTGGCGGCGGCTCCATGCTGCTGATGTGCCTGGTGGCCGGCGGAATTGGTGCGGTCGGGGGTGTGTTGGCGATGCGCTGACCGGCGACGGGATCAGTCCGCCAGGCGTCGGTAGAGCGAGCTGCGGCTGATCCCCAGACGCCTGGCGGCCTCGGTGTGGTTGCCACCGCAGTCTTGTAGCGCTTGTTGCAGCGCCTGGCGGCTCAGTGCGCGCAGGCTTTGCGGCGCGGCGGGCTGCGCCGGGGCGGAGCACTCCGGCGGCAGCTGCGCCCAGCCAATCTCCCGCTCGCCCGGCTCCAGCAGCGCCCAGGCGCCGCGCAGCACATGGTGCAGTTCGCGCAGATTGCCGGGCCAGGGCTGGCGGCGCAGGGCGGCGGCTACTTCGGGGGCCAGGCGCGGGGCGTTGGCGCCGGCCAGCTCCTGCAGGATGCGCGCTGCCAGGGCGTCGAAATCGCTGCGCTCGCGCAGCGGCGGCAGGCTCAGGGTCTGGCCGGCGATGCGGTAGTACAGGTCGGCACGGAAGCGCCCGGCCTGCACTTCTTCCTGCAGGCGGCGGTGGCTGGCACAAAGCAGTTGGAAGTCCACCGCCACGGCGGCGCCGCCGCCCAGGGGCTGCACGCGCTGGTCCTGCAGCACGCGCAGCAGGCGGGCCTGCAGGGCCAGGGGAATGTCGCCCACCTCGTCCAGGAACAGGGTGCCGCCCTGGGCCTCGCGCAGGCGCCCGGGTGCGCCGCGCGGGGCCGCGCCGGTGAAGGCACCCGCCTGGTAGCCGAACAGCTCGGCCTCGATCAGGCCCTCGGGCAGGGCGGCGCAGTTCAGCGCCACGAAGGGCTTGTGGCGGCGCGCGCTGCTGGCGTGCAGGGCCTGGGCCAACCATTCCTTGCCGGTGCCGGTTTCGCCCTGCAGCAGCAGGGGGATGCCACGGTCCAGCAGGCGGCGCGCGCGCTGCAGCAGGGCGTGCAGGGTGGGGTCGCCGCTGTCCAGCGCCGCCAGCGCGTCCTGCGGCGCCGCCGCGGGCA
>JBDHSJ010000195.1:0-7576 GCA_039808065.1 Burkholderiaceae bacterium
GCGTTCATGACGGGCTCCAGGAACAGGGCAAAGACAGGCCCCTCGCCGCCGGGCGTGCCGGCACGATCTGCAAGAGGTGGAAGGGGGAAGGACTAGCTCAGGCGGACGAAAGGAAGTCGCGCACGGCCTGGCTCACGGGTGTCCAGGCATCGACGCCGTCATCGGGGTCTTCGTGTTCATCGGGCGGGAAACCGGCACGCGCCAGCCAGCTGCCGCCCACGGGCACCAGCTGCTGCGGCACGCCGGCCGCCTGCAGGCGTTCGGCATAGCGCTGCGCGTCGTCACGCAGCGGGTCGCGCGCGCCGCCGGTGATCAAGAGCGCGGCGGCCAGGCCCTGCAGGCGGCTGGTGGCCAGCGGCGTGGCGTAGGGGTGGGCGGCGTCACAGGAAGGGCCCAGGTACCCGCGCCAGCCGGCAGCCAGCGGGCATTGGCAATCGCCCAGGTGGGCGTCGCGCGCGGCGGCGCTGGCCAGCATCGGATCGAGCGTCGGCGAGATCAGGATCTGTGCGCCCAGCGCCAGGCCTTCGTCGCGGGCGCGCAGCGCCAGGGCCGCGGCCAGGGTGCCGCCGGATTCGACTCCGGCCACGCCCAAGCGCGCACCGCGCGGACGTGCGGCGGCCAGCTGTTGCAGCTCAGCCCAGGCCGCATCCAGCGCGGCCGGGAAGGGATGCGCCGGCGCCAGCGGGTAGCGGCAGGCCTGCACCCGCGCGCCAGCCGCGGCCAGCGCCTGGGCAAGCGGCAGCGGGTCGCGGTCTTCCACAAAGCTGCTCGGCCCCAGGCTCAGCAGCAGCCAGGGCTTGCCAGCCAGCGGCAGGGCGGGCTTGAGCAGGGGGAACGGGGGCAGGTTCATGATGGGTTGAACGATAGAGGGCGTCACAGAATCAATAAAGACCGTATTCATGGCAGCTTTGTTCCAAATCGGCCAACAATCTTGCAATCCACCCGACGGAACACCCCGCCATGGACCGCGTACTTGCCATGCAGGCCTTCATCCGCGTCGTCGACAGCGGCAGCTTCACCGCCGCCGCCGAGGCCCTGGGCATGCCGAAGGCGACGCTGACCCGCGGCGTGCAGGAACTGGAGGCGCACTTGCGCACCCAACTGCTGAACCGCACGACGCGGCGCGTGGGTGTGACGCCGGACGGCGCGCTGTACTACGAGCGCGCCAGCCGCCTGCTGGCCGAGCTGGACGAGCTGGAGGGCAGCCTGAACCGCCAGGGCCGCGCGCCGCACGGCAAGCTGCGCGTGGACCTGCCGGGCACGATCGGCCGCACCATGATCATTCCGGCCCTGCCGGACTTCTACGCCCGCTACCCCGACATCCAGCTGGAGTTGGGCGTCAGCGACCGGCCGGTGGACCTGCTGGCCGAGCGCGTGGACTGCGTGCTGCGCGGCGGCGAGATCAGCGACCCGACCCTGGTGGCGCGGCGCATCGGCGCGTTCGAGCTGCTGGTCTGCGCCACGCCGCGCTACCTGGAACGCCACGGCACGCCCACGCACCCGGCGCAGCTCAACGAGGCGCGCTTTCCGGTCGTGCAGTACTTCTCCGCCCGCACCGGCCAGGTGATTCCCGACACCCTGCGCCGTGGCGACGAGGTGGTGGAGGTGCGCGGCCAGGCGCGCCTGGCCGTCAACGACGGCGACGCCTACATGGCCGCCGCGCTGGCCGATCTCGGCGTCATGGTGGGTGCCAGCGTGATGGTCGAGCCGCTGCTGGCCAGCGGCCAGCTGGTCCGTCTGTTCCCCGACTGGGAGCTGGAGCGCATCCCGCTCTACATCGCCTTTCCGCCCAACCGCCACCTCAGCACGCGGCTGCGCGTGTTCGTGGACTGGGTGGTGGAGCTGATGGGGCAGGTGGATCGCATGCAGCGCTGAGGGTGTGGCGGTGGACATGGCGGGGGCTTGCGAAGGGCTTGGCCGCCAGTCTCAAGCTTGCCCCGAGGGCAAGCGCAAGCGCGGCGTCGAGCGCCGGCTCAGAGGGTGAGAGGGAATCGGGCGTGACCGACAGGGCCGCCAAAGGCGCCGCAATCAAGGCGCAAAACGGAGCTGTAGCTCGGGCTACAGCGAGTAATTGCAACGCAGAGCGCGGTGCCTTGGGTGGTCAGGGCGGACATGAACGATTTCCTCTCACCCTCTCAGCCCCCGTCCGCCGCCGCCCGGGCCGACACCCCCTGCGCCTCGGCCGCCGCGAGCTGCACGGCCAGCGCGCGCTGGTAGGCCGGGCGCAGTTGCAGCCGCAGCCAGTAGGCCTGCAGGGCGGGCGTGAAGCGCGAATCCAGGTTCAGATGGGTGGCCAGCAGCAGCGCGTAGCCGACCGAGATGTCCGCCGCCGTGAAGCGCCCCGCGCACAGATGCTCGCGCCCGCTCAGATGCGCCTCCAGCGGGCGCAGGCGGGCCAGGAACCACTTCTCGTAGTCTTGCGCCACTTGGGGCTGGCGGCGCTCGAGCGGTTCGAAGCGGCCGTAGCGCAGCACCAGGGTCTGCGGAAAGGTCAGCGTGGCCTCGCCGAAATGCAGGTAGTTCAGGTAGAGGCCGAACTCGGGCTCCGTGCGCTCCACGTCCAGGCCGCCGGGGCTGTGCAGGGCGGCCAGGTACTGGCAGATGGCGGCCGACTCGGTCAGGTGCAGAGGGCCGTCGATCAGGGCCGGCACCGTGCCCAGCGGGTTGAGCGCCAGGAACTCCCGGGCCCGCACGCGTGGCGGGAAGGGCCAGACCTTGAGTTCATAGGGCAGGCCCAGTTCCTCCAGCGCCCACAGGGGCCGGAAGGAGCGGGCGCTGAGGCAGTGGTGCAGGGTCAGCATGGCGGGCAGGGGCGGCGGGGCCCGCCATCTTGCCCGTGTGGTCAGAACGGCAGGAAGGGCAGGCCGAAGAAGCCCAGCAGCAGGGCCAGCAACAGCACCAGGGGCAGGCGCCACCAGGGGCTGACGGGCGCACGCTGGGGCAACTGCGCACGCCGGCTGGCGCCGGGTTCACGGGCGCGGCGGCGGTGCAGGTCCTGGTCTTCTTGCCAGGGGTCGGAGGAGTGAGGAGGGGCCATGGTGGGTTCGTTAGGGAGGGTCTGCAGACCCTCCCCCGCGGGCCAGATGCCGCAACGCCCAGTCTGGCGGGGCGGCGCGCGCGCCGGTGTCGGCCAAAGACCTGTTCGCCTGTAGGAGGGCGCCGCGCGCCGCGGTACCAAGCGGTTACCACGCGCTGGGCGAGACTGCCGCGCATGAACCCAGCTGTCCCTCCTCTGCGCCTCGGCATCCTGGGCGCCGCCCGCATCGCCCACGAATTCGCCCGCGGCGTGGCCGCCTCGCCGGCCATCGAGCTGAGCGCCATCGCCGCACGCGACCCGGCGCGCGCGCAGGCCTTTGCCGCCGCCCATGGGGTGGCCCAGGTGGCGCCGGACTACGAGGCCCTGCTGGCCGACCCGCGCATCGAGGCCGTCTACATCCCGCTCAGCAACGACCTGCACCAGCCCTGGGCGCTGCGCGCGCTGGCGGCGGGCAAGCATGTGCTGTGCGAAAAGCCGCTGACCCTCAGCGCCGCCCAGGTGCGCGAGCTGCAGGATGCGGCGCGGCAAGCCGGCTGCGTGCTGATGGAGGCCTTCCCCTACCGCTTTCAGCCGCAAACCCTGGAGCTGCTGCGCCGCGTGCGCGCCGGGGCGCTGGGGCGGCTGCGCCAGGTCTCGGGCGAGTTCGGTGTGCCGCTCGATCTGCCCGGCAATTACCGCTACGACCCGGCCTGTGGCGGCGGCGCGCTGTGGGACCTGGGCGTCTACCCGCTGAGCCTGATCCGTGCCCTGGCCGGCTGCCAGCCCGCGCGCGTGCAGGCCCTGGCGCATGAGCAGGGCGGCGTGGACATTGGCCTGGCCGCCAGCCTGCTGTGGGCCGATGGCCTGACCGCCACCCTGGCCTGTCGCTTCGACAGCTTTGCGCACCGCCAGATCCGCATCCATGGCGAGCGCGCGGGCTTGAGCTGCGGCTTCTACAACCATGTGAACGCGCAGCAGGCCTGGATCGAGGTGCTGGACCAGCGCGACTACCTGGGCCGGCGCGAGAGCGTGCCGCCTGGCAACGGCTTTCAGCTCGAAGCCGAGGCCTTTGCCTCGCGCGTGCGCGGCGTGCCGGCCGACCCGCTCTGGCCCACCGACGCCGAGACGCTCGACACCATCGCCCTCGTGGAGGCCTTGCTGCGCAGCGTGCGCGAGGGCCGCGCCGTCGAGCTGGCTTGATCTCCTGCAAGGCGGGCCGGGCCCTGGCGGCCTAGGCTTGCCGCATGGATACCGAACGCGCGCTCGCCGCCCTGCGCACCGTCATTGACCCCGAGGTCGGCATCAACATCGTCGATCTGGGTTTGGTCTACGGCCTGGACTGGCGGCCCGAGGGCCTGCGGGTGCGCCTGAGCATGACCAGCGCCGCCTGCCCGATGGGTGAGTGGATCGCCGAGCAAGCCTTGGACGCGCTGGACGCCGCCTTCCCCGGCCTGCCGCCGGCCGAGGTGGACCTGGTCTGGGAGCCGCCCTGGGGCCCGGAGCGCATGAGCCCCGAGGCGAGGGCGCAGCTGCAATGGCCGTCGAGTTGAGCCTGCGCGCCCCCGCGCCCGCACGGCCGGCGCGCGCTGGTGTGGCTTGGCAGCGCCTGCCCTTGTTGGCGCTCGGCTTGATCGCTCTGGTGCTGGGTTTGAGCGGCGGCCTGGCCCGCCTGGGCCTGGGCGCGCCGGTGCCGGCCGCTGCGGGGGCGCATGGCCCGCTGATGCTGCTGGGCTTCTTTGGCGTGTTGATCGCGCTGGAGCGCGCCGTTGCCTTCGGCGCGCTGTGGGGCTATGGCGTGCCGCTGCTGGCTGGGGCCGGCAGCGCCGCCTTGCTGCTGGGCGGGCCGGCGCCGGCGCTGTTTGCGGCTTCGGCCGCTGGCCTTCTTGTGCTCACCACCTGGCTGTGGGCGCGCCAACCCGAACCCCATGCCGCCCTGCTGGTGGCCGCGGCCGCCAGCCAGCTGCTGGGCAGCCTGGGCTGGGCGCTCGGGCTTGCCTTCAGCGCCGTGCTGCCGGCCTGGCTGGGCTTTCTGGTGCTGACGATTGCCGCCGAGCGCCTGGAGCTCTCGCGCCTGCGCCCGCGTGGGCCGGCTGCGCAGGCCAGCTTCTGGCTGCTGGCCTGGGCCTGCGCGCTGGGCTGCGGCGCGGCCCTGTTTGAGGCGCCCTGGGCCTTGCCGCTGCTGGGCGCCAGCCTGCTCGGCCTGGCGGCTTGGCTGCTGCGCCATGACATCGCCCGCCACACCGTGCGCACGCAGGGCCTGACGCGCTATGTGGCCATCTGCCTGCTCTCGGGCTACGCTTGGCTGGCGCTGGCCGGTGCGCTGATCGCCCGCCACGGCCTGCCGGCCGGCAGCTTCGTGTACGACGCCGCGCTGCACGCGCTGCTGCTGGGCTTCGTGTTCGCCATGGTGTTCGGCCATGCGCCGTTGATCGGCCCGGCGCTGCTGCGCATCCGCCTGCCGTTTCACCCCTCGCAATACCTTCCACTCGTGCTGCTGCACACCAGCCTGGCCCTGCGCCTGACGGGTGACGCCGCAGAGGAGCAGGCGCTGCGCCAGGCCGGGGCCTGGGGCAGCGTGGCGGCGATTGCGCTTTTCATCGCCCTGCTGATCTGGCGCGCGACGCGCCCCAAGCCTTGATGGACACGCTGACCACCCGACTTCTTGAAGCCCTGCAGGCGCGCGGCGCCACCGAAATTTTCGGCATCCCCGGCGATTTCGCCCTGCCCCTGTTCCGCGAGATCGAACGCAGCGGCCTGCTGCCGCTGCGCACGCTGTCGCACGAGCCCGGTGTGGGCTTTGCGGCCGATGGCGCGGCGCGCGCACGCGGTGGTCTCGGCGTGGCCGCTGTCACCTACGGGGCGGGCGCGTTCAACCTCGTCAACACCGTGGCCGGCGCCTTTGCCGAGCGCGTGCCCCTGGTGGTGCTCTCGGGCGCTCCGGCCGCGCACGAGGCCGGCAGCGGCCTGCTGCTGCACCACCAGGTCAAGAACCTGGATTCGCAATGGCGGCTGTTCGAGGAGGTGACAGCCGCGCGCGCGCGCCTCGACGACCCCGAGCGTGCGCCGGCCGAGATCGCCCGCGTGCTCGATGTGGCGCTGCAGCAGTCGCGCCCCGTGTACCTGGAGATCCCGCGCGACTGTCCGGCCCTGCCCTGCGGCCCGGTGCCGGCCTTCCAGCCCAGGCGCTGGGACGCCGACCGCGCCGCCGCCTGTGCCGACGAGATGCTGGCGCGCCTGCGCGCCGCCAAGGACCCGATGCTGGTGGTGGGTGTGGAGGTGCGCCGCTTTGGCCTGGAAGCGCAGGTGGCGGAACTGGCCCGGCGCCTGGCGCTGCCGGTGGTCACCACCTTCATGGGCCGCGGCCTGCTGGTGGGCCAGGGCGTGCCGCTGGCGGGCACCTACCTGGGCCTGGCCGGCGATCCGGACTTGAGCGCCCGCGTCGAGGGCTCGGACGCGCTGCTGCTGCTGGGCGCCATCGTCAGCGACACCAACTTTGCCGTCTCGGCCAAGCGCATCGATTTCCGCCACGCCATCCATGCGTATGACGACGCGGTGCACATGGGCCACGCCGTCTACCCCGGCCTGCCGCTGGCAGCCCTGGTGGAGGCCCTGCTGGCGCGCCTGGACCCGCAGCCCCAGCGCC
Source organism: Burkholderiaceae bacterium (assembly GCA_039808065.1). Classification (GTDB taxonomy): domain Bacteria; phylum Pseudomonadota; class Gammaproteobacteria; order Burkholderiales; family Burkholderiaceae_C; genus Inhella. The sequence goes on from JBDHSJ010000195.1 coordinate 6,660, forward strand.
CGGTCGCCCCACCACCCGCCCCGCCGCGCTACCCGCGCGATCTGGCCTGGGACGAGCAGCCGGTGCAGCCGCAGGACGTGGCCGCCGCGCTGAACGATCTGATGGCCGAGCAGGGCCCGCTGCCGCTGGTCAGCGACGTGGGCGACTGCCTGTTCACCGCCATGGAGGTGGGCCCCACGGCGCTGCTGGCACCGGGCTACTACGCCACCATGGGCTATGGCGTGCCGGCCGGCCTGGGCCTGCAGGCCGCCACCGGCGAGCGCCCCATCATCCTGGTGGGCGACGGGGCCTTCCAGATGACCGGCTGGGAGCTGGGCAACGCCCGCCGCCTGGGCCTGGACCCCATCGTCATCGTCTTCAACAACGGCGGTTGGGAAATGCTGCGCACCTTCATGCCCGAGGGCGGCTTCCACGACCTCGGCAGCTGGGACTTCGCCCACATGGCCGCCGGCATGGGCGGCGAGGGCCAGGTGGTGCGCACCCGCAGCGAACTGGCCGCGGCGCTGGCCCATGCCGTGGCGCGGCGCGGCAGCTTCCAGCTCATTGATGTGCGCCTGGCGCCGGGGCAGCTGTCGCCCACGCTGGCGCGCTTCGTCAAGGCCGTGAAGCGCTTGTCAATGCCGACGCCGACCACCGCGTAAACCCGTTCCCGCGCATCGTGTCGATTCGTTACCTTCTGCCGCACAAATCATGTGGATATATGGAACGGAGTAGCGCATGGACATTTGGACTCGCTGGGGCATTGCCAAGCGCTTGTTTGCCCTGAGTGGCGTGTTGGCGCTGGCCCTGTTGGCCTCGGCCTACGTGGTGACCCAGGCGGTGCAGGAAGTGAACGGCCTGGCCGGTCAAACGGGTCAGAGCCGCGTGCCGCAGCTGCAGCGGGTGGCGGCCCTGGAGCTGGCGGTGACGCGGGTGTC
>JBDHSJ010000196.1:0-7545 GCA_039808065.1 Burkholderiaceae bacterium
CGGCTTCCAGGTAGGCGGCCTTGTCGCGCAGGAAGTCCTGGCTTTGCTTGAGCAGCAGGTGGGTGTGCACGCGCGCCAGCACGATGGGCGGGCTGATGGGCTTGGTGATGTAGTCCACCGCACCGAGGGAAAATCCCAGGGTCTCGTCGGCCACTTCGGTCTTGGCGGTCAGGAAGATCACGGGCAGCTCGCGCGCCTGCGGCATGGCCTTCAGCCGGCGGCAGACCTCGTAGCCGTCGAGGTCCGGCATCATGACGTCGAGCAGGATCAGATCCGGTGGGTCCTCCTGCACGATGCGCAGGGCCTTGTCGCCGTGGTTGGCGACCTTGACGCGGTATTCGTCGCGCAAGAGCGCGCTCATCAGGCTGAGGTTGTCCGGGGTGTCATCGACCACGAGCACGGTGGGCTTGGGCAGCATCCGTTTCTCCCTCAGAAGTTGGATTGAGCGCGGCTTCCAGGTTCAAGGCCAGCACGGGCAGCAGGGCTTCCAGGGTGCTACGTTGGGCCAGCAGGGCCTGCTGCAAGCTGGCGAGTTCGAGCACGGCCACCAGGGTGTCGCTGCGCAGCACGGGCAGCAGCACCAGGGCCTGGGCGGGCCCTTCGGCCAGGCCGGTGCGCACCCGCCAGAAGCCCTCGGGCGGGCGATCCAGCCAGAGCGGGCTGCGGTCACGGGCACAGGCGCCGACCAGGCCGCTGCCCAGTTCGATGGTCGTGGGCGCGCCGCTGGCACCGTACTCGGCCAGCAGGCGCAGAGGCGTGCCGCCGGCGTAAAGGGTGGCCTGGTGCACCGGCATCAGGCCGGCCAGGCCATCGAAAAAGCGTTGCGCCAGCGTGGCCACATCGCGCGTCACCTGCAGGCTGGCGCCCAGCGCCGCCACACGCGTCTGCCACTCGGCCTGCTCGGCCATGCGTGCGGCCGTGGCGGCCTGCTCCTCCACCACACGGCGGCGTGCCAGCTCGTGCGCAGCGGCCCGCCACAGGGCCGCCAACAGCAGGCCGGTCAGCGCCGCGCCCAACCCACCGGCCGCCAACAGGGCAGGCCAGGGCAGCCCGGCGTCGCGCAGCAGCAGCACTTGCCAGTCGCCGTCCACATCGTTCCACTGCACCGGCGCCTGGCCCCGCAGCATGGGGCGGCCGTCGACCCAAACTCGCTCGCCCTGGGTCAGGAAGGCAAGCTCGGGGACCTCGCGCCCGCCCTCGAACAGCCGGCCGTACTGGCCGCTGCTGGCCAGGGTCCGGAGGCGCTCCGGGCGCTGCCCACCGGGCGTGAGCGCAAACAGCCAGTCCGCCCGGCTGGCCGAGTAGACGACGCCTTGGGGGGAGATGAGCAGCGCTTCGTCGGCGCTGACGGCGAGTGCCCGGTCGATCTGCCCCATCAGCAGGCGCAGCACCAGCACGCCGCGCACCTCGCCGTGGTTGCCCTGCTCGGCGTAGATGGGCGCGGCCAGCAGGATGAAGCGCTCGGCGCCGCTGGCGGAGACGGCGGCATAGATGTTCTCGACCCGCTCACGCGCCATCTGCACATAGGGCTGCTGGCGCAAGTCCTGCCCGAGCAGCGAGCGCACACCGTTGTCCCATTGAGCGACCACACGGCCCTCGTCGTTGACGACGAAGGCGCCATCTGCCTCCACCCCCCGGGCCAGCGTCTCCAGCACCTCGCGCAGGCGCTCGCTGGCCAGGCCGCGCAGCACCTCGCGCGAGCGCGCCGCCTCCTGCACGGTGGCGTCGAGTTGGCCTGCGATGAGCACCGCCCCCATCGCCCGCCCGCCCAGCGTGCGCGCCTGCAGCGCGTCGGCTTCGCGCTGGGTCAGCACCGCCAGTTGCGCCGCGGCCTTGCGCGCCTCCCATTCCCAGGCCAGCGCCGCCGCCAGCAGACCCACCAGCAGCGCGGCCAGCACCACACCCCCACGCAGCCAGGCACGGTGCTGCAGCAACAGGTCGGCTGCCCCCCGCCGGCTCATGACCCGCCCTCCCCGCCACCGGGCGCTTCCAGCCACTGCGTGAGCACCTGCAGGGCGCGGTCAAAGTCATAGCCCTGCAAGGCAGCATCCAGCGCAGCGGCCTGCTGCCCCAGCAGCCCGCGCAGGCCAGCCGCATGCTCGGCCCAGAACTGCGGGGCCTCGGCGTCGTCGTCGGCCACCAGGGCCTGCAGCTGGCGCAGCAGCGGCAGCGCCTGCTCGTGCGCCAGCGCCGCACGCTCTTGCGCCGCTGCGGCCGGCAGGGCTTGCGCCAGCGCGGCGCACACCGCAGACAGCGCCGCCTGGGCCTGCGTCAGGGCGCCTGCCTCAGGGGGCTGGCCCGCCTGCAGTTGCTGCTCCAGCGTGCGGGCGCTCTCGGCCAACGCCGGGGCGCCGATGGTGGCAGCCAGGCCGCGCAGCGTGTGGGCCATGCGCTCGGCCTCGGCCAACGCGCCCTGCTGCACCGCGGCCTGCAGGCGTTCGATCGTGTCCGCCTGGCCGCGCAGGAACTTGCCGAGCAGCTCGCGCAGGTGCGACTCGCTGCCCCGTACGCGCTCGCGCATGCCGTCCAGGTCCAGCCCCGGCACCTGGAGGCGCTGGCCGGCGGACGGCGACGCGGGCGCGCGCGGCCGCAGCGCCGCTGGCGCCCAGCGCTGCAGGGTCTGCAGCAGGTGCTCCGGGTCGATGGGCTTGCCCACATGGTCGTTCATGCCGGCGGCCAGGCAGTGGGCGCGGTCCTGGGCCATGGCGTTGGCCGTCATGGCGATGACGGGCAACGCCTGCCACTCGGGGTGGGCACGGATGCGCCGCGTGGCCTCCAGGCCATCCATCACCGGCATCTGCATGTCCATCAGCACCAGATCGGGCAGCGGGCCCTGCGCCAGGCGGGCGAGCGCCTGCGCCCCGTCGGCCGCCAGCTCCACGCGCACGCCCAGTTCCTCCAGCAGGCCGCGCGCCACGTCCTGGTTGAGCTCGTTGTCCTCCACCAGCAGCACGCGCAGGCCGCGCAGCAAGGGGGCGGCCGTGGCGGCACGGCGCTGCGGCTGGGCGCGCCAGCGGCCGTCGCCGGCCAGGGCCTGCATCAAGGCATCGAAGAGCTCGCTGGCGTTGACGGGCTTGTGCAGCACGGCGCTCAGGCCGGCCTGCTCGGTGGCACTTCCCAGCTCGCCTTGGCCATGGGCGGTGACGAGGATGCAGCGCGGCGCGCCGGGGAGCTCGTGCAGGCGCCTTGCGGCGGCCACCCCGTCCAGCCCGGGCATGCGCCAGTCGAGCAGGGCCACGTCAAAGGGTTCGCCGCGCGCCTGCGCCGCCGCCACCGCGTGCAATGCGGCCTCGCCGTCTTCCACCAGGCCGACGCGGAAGTGCATGGATTCAAGCAACTCCTGCAGCACCTGGCGCGCCTGGGCGTTGTCATCCGCCACGAGCACGCGCCGGCCACGCAGGTCCGGCTCGGGTTGCAGCGAGGGCAGGCTTTGGCTGCCGCGCGCCAGCCGGGCGGTGAACCAGAAGGTCGAGCCCTGGCCGGGCTGGCTTTCCACGCCCACCTCGCCCCCCATCAGCTCGGCCAGCTTCTTGCAAATGGCCAGACCCAGCCCGGTGCCACCGTAACGCCGCGTGGTGGAGGCGTCGGCCTGGCTGAAGCTCTGGAACAAGCGCGCGATCTGCTCGGGGCTCAGGCCCACCCCGGTGTCGCGCACGGCGAAGCGCAGGTGCACCGTATCGCCCTCACCCGGCAGGCCGCGCACATCGATTTCGACCTCACCCTTCTCCGTGAACTTGATGGCGTTGTTGGCGTAGTTGATGAGCACCTGGCCCAAGCGCAGCGGGTCGCCGCGCAGGGCCCTCGGCACTTCGGGGGCGACGCGGAAGATCAGCTCCAGCCCCTTGGCCTGGGCCTTCTCGGCCACCAGGTTGGCGAGGTTGTCGAGCACCTCGTCAAGGTTGAACTCGATGGCCTCGATGTCCAGGCGGCCGGCCTCGACCTTCGAGAAGTCGAGGATGTCGTTGATGATGCCCAGCAGGTGCTGGGCGGACTGCTGGATCTTGCCGATGTACTCCTGTTGGCGCGGGTCCAGCTGCGTGCGCAGCGCCAGATGGGCCATGCCGATGATGGCGTTCATGGGGGTGCGGATCTCATGGCTCATATTGGCCAGGAAGTCGCTCTTGGTGCGCGTGGCCTGCTCGGCCAGTTCCTTGGCCTGACGCAGCGCGTCGGCGCTGGCGCGCTCGGCACTGATGTCGTCCAACGTCCAGACGCTGCCGCGTTCGGGGCGTGCGGGGTCGATGGCACGGCCACTGAGGCGGCACCAGAAGCGCGAGCCATCCAGGCGCAGCAGTTCCTCCTCGATGCGCACGGTTTCGCCACGCCACATGCCGGCGTGCTGGGCGCCGATGCGCTCGTAGGTGGCGTCGTCCCGGTACCAGGAGCGTGTGGGCTGGCCTTCCAGCGCACCGGGCGGCTGGCCGAACAGCAATTCGAGCTGGCGATTGCACTTCTGCACCACGCGCTCGCGCACCAGCGCGATGCCGCTGCCCACGGCCTCGAAGATGGCCTGCTGCTCATCCAGCATCTGGCTCACCAGCGCCTCGGTGCGGCGGCGCTCACTGATGTCCTCGACGATCCAGATCGCCTGGTCGCCCAGGCCCTGCAGTTCACGCACCGCCACCTTGGCCCAGAACAGGCTGCCATCGGCGCGGCGCAGCTGCCATTCACGCTGGGCGGGCAACTCGGCTGCCAGGTCGTTGGCGATGGCGGTGCTGAAGCGCACCTGCTCCTTGGCGGAGGCAAAGAGGCGCGCCACACCGGCCATGCGCAGAGTCTCCAGGCTGCTGCCGACGAGGGCCAGCAGGTGCGCATTGGCGCGCTCCACATGGCCTTCGACGACATGCAGGATGCCGAGCGGTGCGTTGTCGAACAGCGCGTTCTGCGTGGCCAGCAGGCCGGCGATCGCTTCGCGCTGTTGCGCCAGCTCACGTGTCTGCGTGCCCAGCAGGCTCGCCTGCTCCTGCAGGCGCTCGGCCTGGGCCTGGCTGGCTTCGAGCAGGCGCTCGGTCTTGCGGCGGCGCTCCAGCATCTCCATGCTGGCGGCGAGCTGGGGCATCAGGGCATCCAGCAGGCCTTGCTCACGCGCTTGCAGGGGCGCAAAGCGCGCCAGCTCGATCACGGCCAGCACGCGCGGGCCGGCCAGCACGGGCAGCGCCAGGATCCGCGTGGGCGCCGCCTGCCCCAGGCTGGACTGCACGCTGACGTAATCGGCCGTCACCTCGGTCAGCTGCAGCGGCCCGCGCTCCAGCGCGCACTGGCCCACCAAGCCTTCGCCATAGCGCACGCACTGGTGCAAAGCCTTGCGACTGGCCAGGGCGAAGTGGGCGAGCAAGCGCAGCTGGCGCTCGTCTTCGTGGTGGATGTAGAACACCGCGTGGCCCAGGTGCAGCAAGGCGCCCAGCTGGGTCATCACGCGGCGCGCCAGCTCGGTGAAGTCGGCCGCACCTTGCAACTCCGCGGCCAGACGCGCTTGTTCGCTCTTGATCCATTGCTGGTCGGCCAGGTTGGCGGCCATGTCGCGGTAGGCCGCCAGCGAACGGGCCAGCTCGCCCAGCTCGCCCGGCTGGTCCTGACCTTCCAGGCTGCCTTCAAGGTGCCCGGCGAGCATGGCGCGCACCTGCTCGTTCAGGCGCTGCAGCGGCCGCAGCACCAGGCGGCGCTGCACGCCGAACACCCACAGCAAGGCGAGCACCGCACTGCCCAGCAGCATCAGGAGCAGGCCAAGCTCCACGCGCCCGCGCAGGCCCTGCCAGCGGTCGCGCTCGGCCTGCAAGCGCTGCGTCAGGCGCCCGCTCAGCGTCGCCAGATCCTGCTGCAGCGCCGTCAGCGCGGCGGTCTCATCGCCCCCCTGGCCCTGGCGCAAGGCCAGAAACTGGCGCTCCTGCAAGCCTTCGGCCCGTTCGCGCAACGGCTCCAGCTGCGCCAGTTCGGCCGGCTCCAGGCCGGCCGCCTGCAGCAGGCCCAGCGCTTGTTCCCGCCGCCGGTGCACATGGGCCTCGGCGTCGAACTGGCGCAGCGCTTCGGCCTGGGCGGCTGCGCCCTGCCCCAAGGCCTGCAGCGCCGCCTGCATGCGCGCTAAGCCTTCCAGCCAGCGCTGCTGCCCTTGCAACACCCCGGCCAGTTGCTGCTGGGCCCGCTCGGCACGCTGGCCACTCCACCACGCCAAACTCAGGCCCAGCGCCTGCAGGCTGAGCAGCAGGGCCAGGCCGCCCGTGGTCCAGCGGTGCAGGCGGCCTAGACGCATCGGTAGACGGCAACCAAGCTGCGCCGGCCCTCATGCTGCGACCAGCGGGCATCGATCAGCACCTGCAGGCGGCGCCCGTCCTGGCGCAGCAGCTGCGCCGCGAAGCCCTGCAGTTCGGTCTGTGTGGCCGCCCGGTGCAGGAACTCGTTCAGCTGCTCCACCTCAGCCCAGGTGGAGCGCAGATGGCCGGGCAGCGGCTGCGGCGGCTCCAGGCCGATGAGCTGCGCGAACGCCCGATTGGCGTAGTGCAGGGCCCCGGCAGCGTCCTGCACGGTCAGCGCGCTTGGCGCGTCGAGCAGCCACTGGTCCTTCTGGTCCTCGCCGCCCACCACGCCGCGCTGGGCGCGCGCCTGCAACGCCAGGCTCAGCGCGATCAAGGGCTCCAGGTCGGCCAGGAGCTGGTGATCTTCCGCCGTCCATTCGCGCGTGGAGGCCAGCTCCAGCACCGCATGCACGCGACCACCCTGGCGCACGGGCTGCAGCACCAGGGTGCGCGCCGCCATGCCGCCCAAGCCGGACTGGATGCGCAGCCCACCCGCCTCCTGCGGCCCCAGCACCAGGGGCTCGCCCCGGCGCGCGCAGTCGGCCATCAGCCCCAGGCTGGACGCGCTGGCGGCCTGCAGATCCGCACCTGCACCGGCCCAGCGCGCCAGCGGCTGCAGCTGCTGCGGTTCGGCGTCCCAGCGCGCCACCAGGCCTGCGCCCAGGCCCAGGATCGGGGCCAGTCCTGCCAGCAGGCGCTCGCCCAGGCCCTGCGGCGAATCGGCCTGCTGCATGTGCGCCGCGATCTCCTGCGCCTGGTGGCGCCGCAAAGCTTGTGCCTCGTGCTGGCGCTGCCGGGCCTGCGCCTGCACCAGGGCCTTGTGCAAGCTGCGGGCGCGCCGGGCCGTGCGCACCCCCCAGGCGGCGACCATCAGCAGGGCCAGCCCCAGGCCGAACACCACCGGCCCTGCCCAGGTCGGCAGCGGCTCCGCCGCAGCCATGCGGGCCTGGGGCCAGGCCGGCGTCGAGGCAAGAAGCAACACGAAGGGCAGGCGCATCCTCGCGAAGGCTGGGGGTGGGTCGAGCCACTATATGCAGCGCTCTGGCCGCGAAGCCTCGCGTTTTCACCACAGCCTCTAGGCGCTGTCAGCTGGGCGTTGGGATAAACGCGGTATCGTCTCGGCCGCCGTTTTTTCCCTAGGACAACACCCCATGGCCAAGCCCACCCGCGCGCCCTCGCACCCCTTCGCCAAGACCCAGGCCAGCTTCAAGACCGCTTCCGGCAAGGAAGGTCAGCTGTTCAGCCTGCCCAAGCT
>JBDHSJ010000197.1:0-7507 GCA_039808065.1 Burkholderiaceae bacterium
GCCGCGGCTGGCCGCGCCCCCTGCAGTGCCGTCAGGCCGACGCGGCCCCGGGCCGCGGCAGCGCCGCGTCGCGCAGCCGGCTGGCGGGGAAATCCACCGAGAACACCGAGCCCTGGCCCGGCACGCTGGCGATCTGGAGCGTCGCGCCGTGGCGTTGCAGCACGTGCTTGACGATGGCCAGGCCCAGACCGGTGCCGCCGGTGTCGCGCGAGCGGCTGCGGTCGATGCGGTAGAAGCGCTCGGTCAGGCGCGGCAGGTGCTCGGCGGCGATGCCGGGGCCGGTGTCTTGCACGGCAAAGCGCGCGCCACCGTCGGGCAGCGTCTGCCACTGCACCGTGATCCGGCCACCCGGCGGGGTGTAGCGCACCGCGTTGGTGACCAGGTTGGACAGCGCGCTGTGCAGCTCGGCGGCGTCACCCGCCAGCTCGCTGCGGGAGCGCTGCGGCGCGTCGGCGGGAAACCGCAGGACGTGCGGCGGCGCCCCCGCCGGTGTCAGCAAGACCGACAGGGCGCGCGCATCGGCCTCGCATTGCCGCAGCAGCGCCTGCACCGGCGTCCACTCATCCAGGCCGGGCAACGGGCTGCCTTCCAGCCGTGACAGCGTCAGCAGATCCTGCACCAGGTGCTGCATGCGATCGGCCTGTTGCGCCATCAGCTTCAGGTAGCGGTCGCGCTCCTCGGACGTCAGGGGCAGCGTCCGCAGGGTTTCAATGAAGCCGACGAGCACCGTGAGTGGCGTGCGGATCTCGTGCGACACGTTGGCCACGAAGTCGCGCCGCATGGCCTCGGCCTGTTCCAGCGCGGTGATGTCGCGCGACAGCAGCAGCTTGCGCCCGTCGCCGTACGGATGCAGTCGCACGGCGATGCGCACCGGCCGCGCCGGCGTGCTGTCTCGCCCCGGCACGACCACGTCGTGCGCGAAGTCCTGCGCGGCCAGGTAGGCGCTGAACGCTGGCTCGCGCAGCAGGTTGCCGACCTGCTGCCGCAGGTCGCGTCCGGCGTCCAGGCCGAAGTGCTGCGCCGCCGTCTGGTTGAACCACTCCATGTGGCCCTGGGCGTCCAGCAGCACCACGCCATTGGGCGAGGCCTGCAGCGCGGCCAGCAACTCGTGCAGACGCTGCTCGCTGGCCACCACCTGTTGCTCCTGCTGGCGCAGCCGGCGGCGGATGCGGGCGCTGGCCTCGCCCCACAGGCCGTGCGGGGCAGGGCCCGCGGATGCCGCGCCGTCCTCGCGCAGCCAGCGAATCACGCGCAGACCCCGCCAGGACTCCCAGCCGAAGGCCAGCCACGCGGCGATGGCGACGCCCCCGGCAGCGCCCCAGGGCCCCAGAAGTCGCCAGCCGGCGGCGGCGCAGCCCAGCTGCAACAGGGCGAATATGGAGATGCGCCAGAACATGGGATTCGCAAAAACGGGAATGAAATCAGGCTTCAGGGCAGTGGGGTCAAGCGCCAGAAGCTATCGGTTTGGTAGCGTCTGGCTGGGCGGTGATGCGGTAGCCCGCGCCGCGCACCGTCTCCACCATGATGGCGGCGTCGCCCAGGGCCTCGCGCAGGCGCTTGACATGCACGTCCACGGTGCGCTCCTCGATGTAGACATGGTCGCCCCAGACCTTGTCCAGCAGCTGGGCGCGGCTGTGCACACGCTCGGCGTGGCGCATCAGGTAATGCAGCAGCTTGAATTCCGTGGGGCCGAGTTTGAGCGGCTGGCCCGCGTGGCTTACGCGGTGCGTGGCCGGGTCGAGCGAGAGCGCGCCGATGGCCACGCTCTCGCGGCTGTGCTCGGGCGCACGCCGGCGCAGCACGGCGCGGATGCGCGCCAGCAGCTCCTGCGTGGAAAAGGGCTTGGTGATGTAGTCGTCGGCGCCCGCGTCCAGCCCGGCGACCTTGTCCGGCTCGTCGCCGCGCGCGGTCAGCATGAGGATGGGCACGGCGCGCGTGCGCGGGTGGGCGCGCCACTTGCGCGCCAGCTCCAGGCCGCTTTGGCCGGGCAGCATCCAGTCCAGCAGGATGACGTCGGGCAGCACGGCATCGAGCTCGCGCTGGGCGGCGGCGCCGTCCTCGGCCCACAGGGGCGCAAAGCCGTTGTGGCGCAGGTTGACGGAGATCAGCTCGGCAATCGCCGGCTCGTCCTCGACGATGAGAATCGTGGGCAACTTTTTCATCACCGGGCCGCCCCAAGATGAAAAAGCGGCCCCCTCGGGGGGCAGCGGACTGCGTGAAGCGAGGGAGCGTGGGGGTCTTGTTTTTTCATTGAATGGCGGACTCGATGTCGGAGACGGGTTGGTGGCGCACGTCCTTGCCTTCGACGAGGTAGATGATGAGCTCGGCGATGTTCTTGGAATGGTCGCCAATGCGCTCTATGGCCTTGGCCAGGAACAACAGGTCCAGGCTGGCCGAGATGGTGCGCGCGTCTTCCATCATGTAGGTGATGAGCTTGCGCACGAAGCCGTCGAACTCGCGGTCGATCAGGTCGTCTTCCTTGAGGATGGCCAGCGCCGCCCGGGTGTCCAGGCGCGCAAACGCGTCCAGCGCCTTGCGCAGCAGGCCCGAGGCCAGGTCGGCCGCCACGCGCAGATCACTGCTGGGCAGCGAGCGCGCCGCGCCGCTCTCGATGATGGAGCGCACCATGCGCGCCATGCGCGAGGCCTCGTCGCCCATGCGCTCCAGGTTGTTGGTGGCTTTGGAGAAGGCCATCAACAGGCGCAGGTCGCGCGCCGTGGGCTGGCGCCGCGCGATGATGGTGATCAGCTCGTGGTCTATCTCCACTTCCATCTGGTTGACGCGGTTCTCGATGAACTCGACCTGCTCGGCCGCCTCCAGGCTGAACTGGGACAGGGCGGCAATGGCCTGGCGCATCTGCGATTCCACCAGGCCGCCCAGCTCCATGACGCGCGCCGAGACCTGGTTGAGTTCGCTGTCGAACTGGGTGGAGAGATGTTTGTCGGTCATGGTGTTCTTTCGTTGGCTCCCGCAAGCGGGAGAGGGAGAGAGTCCATCAGCCAAAGCGGCCAGTGATGTAGTCCTCGGTTTCCTTGCGCTGGGGCTTGAAGAAGATGTCCTGCGTGGCGCCGAACTCCATCAGGTCGCCCAGGTACATATAGGCCGTGTAGTCGCTGCAGCGCGCCGCCTGCTGCATGTTGTGCGTGACGATGACCACCGTATAGTCGTTCTTCAGCTCGGCGATCAGCTCCTCGATTTTTGCCGTGGAGATGGGATCCAGCGCCGAGCAGGGCTCGTCGAGCAGCAGCACCTCGGGCCGGATGGCGATGCCGCGCGCAATGCACAGGCGCTGCTGCTGCCCGCCCGACAGGCCCGCGCCGCTTTGCGAGAGCTTGTCCTTGACCTCGTTCCATAGCGCGGCCTTGCGCAGCGCCCATTCCACGCGCTCGTCCATGTCGGATGCGCTCAGGCGCTCGAACAGCTTCACGCCGAAGGCGATGTTGTCGTAGATCGACATGGGAAACGGCGTGGGCTTCTGGAACACCATGCCGACCTTGGCGCGGATCAGCGCCACGTCCTGGCGGCTGGTGAGCAGGTCTTCGCCGTCGAGCAGGATCTGCCCCTGCGCGCGCTGCTCTGGGTAGAGCTCGAACATGCGGTTGAAGGTGCGCAGCAGCGTCGATTTGCCGCAACCCGAGGGCCCGATGAAGGCCGTGACCTTGTTCTCGGGAATGTCGAGGCTGATGCCCTTCAGGGCATGGAACTTGCCGTAGTAAAAATTCAGGTCGCGCACGGCCAGCTTGGCGCGCGGCGCGGGGGCTACAGAAGACATGGGTCGATTCCTTATTTCTGGCGTGTCAGCACGCGCGCCAGGATGTTGAGGCCCAGCACCGCGGCGGTGATGAGGAAGACGGCGGCCCAGGCGAGCTGCTGCCAGTTCTCGTACGGGCTCATGGCAAATTTGAAGATGGTCACCGGCAGGCTGGCCATGGGCTTACTCAGGTCGCCGTTCCAGAACTGGTTGTTCAGCGCGGTAAAGAGCAGCGGCGCCGTCTCGCCCGCGATGCGTGCCACGGCCAGCAGCACGCCGGTGATCACGCCGGCGCGCGCGGCGCGCAGCGTCACCAGCAGGATGACCTTCCACTTCGGCGTGCCCAGGGCGTAGGCCGCCTCGCGCAGGCTGGCGGGCACCAAGAGCAGCATGTTCTCCGTCGTGCGGATGACCACCGGGATGACGATCAGCGCCAGCGCCAGCACTCCGGCCCAGCCGGAAAAGCTCTTGAAGCGCGCCACCACCACGGTGTAGACGAACAGGCCCAGCACGATGGAGGGGGCGGACAGCAGGATGTCGTTGACGAAGCGCGTGCAGGACGCAAGCCAGCCCCGGCGCCCGTATTCGGCCAGGTAGACGCCGGCCAGGATGCCGATGGGCGTGCCCACGAAAGTGGCCAGCGCCACCATCACGCCCGAGCCGAAGATGGCGTTGGCCAGCCCGCCGGCCTCGTTGGGCGGGGGCGTCATCTCGGTAAAGAGCGAGAGCGACAGCCCGGAGAGGCCCAGGCGAATCGTCTCCCACAGGATCCACACCAGCCAGAACACGCCAAAGGCCATGGCCGCCAGCGACAGGGCCAGCGCCACCTGGTTCACGCGCCGGCGCGCGGCAAAGCGCTGCGCCCGCAGCTGGGCCAGATCGGCGGCGGAAAGGAGTTTTTGCGAGGTGGTCATGCGCGCGCCCCCTCGCCCTTTTGCAGGCGCGACAGCAGCAGCTTGGACAGCGCCAGCACCACGAAGGTGATGAAGAACAGCACCAGCCCCAGGTAGATCAGCGAGGCCTGGTGCAGGCCCTCGCCGGCCTCGGCAAACTCGTTGGCCAGGGCCGAGGTGATGCTGTTGGCGGCCTCGAACACCGAGAGCGAATTGAGCTGGTTCATGTTGCCGATCACGAAGGTCACGGCCATGGTCTCGCCCAGGGCGCGGCCCAGGCCCAGCATCACGCCGCCGAGCACGCCGGTCTTGGTGTAGGGCAGCACCACCTTCCACACCACCTCCCAGGTGGTCGAACCCAGGCCGTAGGCCGATTCCTTGAGCAGGGCCGGCGTGACCTCGAACACGTCGCGCATCACCGAGGCGATGAACGGGATGATCATGACGCCCAAGATGATGCCGGCCGACAAAATACCGATGCCCACCGGCGGCCCCGACACCAGCGCGCCCAGGTAGGGCACGCCCTTGAACAGCGCCTGCAGCGGCTGCTGCACCCAGGTGGCCAGGATGGGGCCGAACACCATCAGCCCCCACATGCCGTAGACGATGGAGGGCACGGCGGCCAGCAGCTCGATGGCCGTGCCCAGCGGGCGCTTGAGCCAGGCGGGCGAGAGCTCGGTCAGGAACAGCGCGATGCCGAAGCTCACCGGCACGGCGATCAGCAGGGCAATGGCCGAGGTCATCAGCGTGCCGTAGATCATCACCAGGCCGCCGTAGTCGTTTTGGACGGGATCCCAGGCCGTGCTGGTGAGAAAGCCCAGCCCGTAATGCCGGATGGAGGGCCAGGCGCCGATCACCAGCGACACCAGCACGCCCAAGAGCAGCGCCAGCGTGAGCAGGGCCGCGCCGTGCGCCAGGGCGGCAAACAGCCGGTCGGCCCAGTGTGCGGGCAACCAGGGGTGGCGCCCCGGCGGCCTGCCCGATTGCACCAGGGGCGATGCGGCAGAAGTCAAGGAGGTGGACACGGGATGGCCTTCTGAATGCATGGTGCGGTGGCGGCGGGCAGTAAAAGCCCCCGCCAGGGCCGGATTATTTCAGCGCCACCGGCTTGCCCGCGCCGTCCACGATCTGCCCCCAGGACTTGGCGATCACGCCCTTGACGGACTCGGGCATGGGCACGTAGTCCAGGTCGGCCGCCGTCTTGTCGCCGCCCTGGTAGGCCCATTCGAAGAATTTCAACGCGGTAGCGGCCTGCTGCGGTTTGTCCTGCGCCTTGTGCATCAGGATGAAGGTCGCCCCGGTGATGGGCCAGGCGGCCTTGCCGGGCTGGTGGGTGAGGATCTGGTAGAAGCTCCGGCTCCAGTCGGCGCCGGCCGCGGCGGCCTTGAAGCTGTCGTCGTCGGGGGCGACGAACTGGCCGTCGGCGTTCTGCAGCCGCACCCAGTTCATCTTGTTCTGCTTCACGTAGGCGTACTCGACATAGCCGATGGAGTTGGCCAGGCGGCCGACGAAGGCGGCCACGCCCTCGTTGCCCTTGCCGCCTGCGCCCAGCGGCCAGTTCACCGCCGTGCCCTCGCCCACCTTGGCCTTCCACTCGGCGTTCACCTTGGACAGGTAGTTGGTGAAGATGAAGCTGGTGCCTGATCCGTCGGCGCGGCGCACCGCTGCGATGTCGGCGTCCGGCAGGCTGACGCCGGGGTTCAGCGCCGTGATCGCTGCGTCGTTCCACTTGCTGATCTTGCCCAGGTAGATGTCGCCCAGCACCTGGCCGCTCAGCCTCAGCTGCCCGGGTGCGAGGCCCTTGATGTTGACCACCGGCACCACGCCGCCGATCACGGTGGGGAACTGCACCAGGCCTTTCCTGGCCAGGTCTTCGTCCTTGAGCGGCGCGTCCGAGGCGCCGAAGTCCACCGTCTTGGCCTCGATCTGGCGCAGGCCCGCGCCCGAGCCGACCGACTGGTAGTTGATCTTCACGCCCGTGGCCTTATGGTAGTCGGCCGCCCACTTGGCATACAGCGGCGCGGGGAAGCTGGCGCCCGCGCCGGTAGCCTCCTGCTGGGCCAGGGCCGGGGTCAGCACAGCAGCAGACGCCAGGCCAGCCACCAGAACACGCATCAGGGTCAGTTTCATCAAAAACCTTTAAACGTTGTGAAGGGATGGCTGTGAATTTATGAGGGGTTTGTGACAGCAGCGTGACATGCTCAGGCGCCGTCACAAAGGACGCGGCCCCGGCAAGGGTGTCACGCGGCGGTCATGGAAGCCGCTTAGCCTGATGCCCCGGCCCCGATGGCGCAGTGCTATGCTGCGCCGCTTTTTTTATTTCACGATGACTCCAGCCCGACATTACGACGGACTACGCCCAAGCAAGATACAGCAGGTTTATCAATGACTTAGGCGAGTTCAACATATGCCGGTGCTTTCTGAAACCTGACCCGGCTTGTGCTCGCATGGCTCCCATGTGGCTCTTGGAAACCGGGTCGTTCCGAGGAGTCATCATGGCAAAACTCAAGCTCACCAAGTCCGCAGTCGATGCGGCGCAACCCCAGGCGCAGGCCGTCGAACTCCGGGACACTATGGTGCCCGGCTTCCTCTGCAAGATCACCCCGGCGGGCCGCAAGGTGTTCATGCTTCAGTACCGCACGAACGCCGGAGAGCGGCGCAAGCCTGCCTTGGGCCTGTATGGGGAACTGACCGTCGAGCAGGCCCGCGCCTTGGCCCAGGAGTGGCTGGCCGAGGTGCGCAAGGGCGGTGATCCTGGCGCGGCCAAGGCCGCCGCCCGTGCCGCGCCCACGGTCGCGGAACTGTGCGGCAAGTTCATGGAGGACTACTCCAAGCTGCGCAACAAGCCCAGCACCCAACGCGG
>JBDHSJ010000198.1:0-7456 GCA_039808065.1 Burkholderiaceae bacterium
GTGCCAGCCGCTCGCCTGGCCGGCATCCTTGACGAAGCGCAAGGCCCGCCCATGGACCGGCCGGCAGACTGACGGGGTCTTCAACGGGAGCCCCGCATGTACGCCCGCATCCTCGTCACCACCGATGGGTCCGACATCACCGCCACCGCCGTGGCCCAGGCGGTGGAACTGGCCCAGAAGCTCGGCAGCCAGCTGTACGCGCTGACCGTCACCGAGCCCTACCCCTACAGCCCGCTGGCCGAAACCCAGCCCATCAGCCCGCAGGAACACCTGGACGCCGAGCTGCGCGTGGCCAATGCCCGCCTGCTGGCCGTGCAGAACGCTGCCAGCGCAGTCGGTGTGCGCTGCGAGGCCAGCAGCGTCGAGGGCACCCAGCCCTGGCGCGCCATCGTCGACCACGCCGAGCGCATCAAGGCCGATCTGGTCGTGATGGCCAGCCATGGCCGGCGCGGCGTCTCAGCTCTGCTGCTGGGCAGCGAGACCCAGAAAGTGCTGACCCACAGCAAGGTCCCCGTGCTGGTGGTGCGCTGAAACCCTGGCTTGCACAGCCAAGGCTGGCCCTTCGCGCAGCCCTGCACTAGAGTCCACCCAACCCCGTGCCAGCGGGGGCGGGAGGATGAATGCGCAGAGTTCGCATGCTGGGCTGGGGCCTGCTGGCCCTGGCACCGTTGGCCCAGGCCAGCGACGGGATTGAAGAGCCGAGGCTCTGGCAGATTGAAGGCTATGGCACGCTGGCTGCGCATGTGGCCGATGACCCGGTCGTGGGGGTGCGCGGCGATGGCCGCAACCGCAACACCAGCCTGAATGGGCGCGTCCGCTTCGATGGTGACAGCCTGCTCGCGCTCCAAAGCCGCTTCGAGTTCGCGCCGGGCTTGCAAGCCGTCTGGCAGTTGCTCGCGCGCGACGACGTGCGCTACGGCCAGCGCCCGCGCAACGAGTGGATTTACCTCGGCTGGGATGCCCAGCCCAATCTGAATCTCAAGCTCGGCCGCACCGCATTGCCGGTGTTCCTGCACTCTGAGACGCGTCACCTGGGCTATGCCCAAACCACGGCGCGACCGGTCAACACGGTCTATCAGCTCAACCCCTTCACCCATGTGGACGGCCTGGCACTGCGCCATGCGCGCAGTCTGGGCCAGGGCGAGCTGCGCACCGAGTTCAGCGCCGGCCGCGCCGAGCTGGCCCTGCCCTCCGGCACCATCGATGCCAACCGCATGGTCAGCCTGGCGCTGCGCTACGACGAAGGGCCCTGGAGCCTGCGCGTGGCGGGCTCCGACTACCGCTTCGACATGCACCTGGCCAATGTGCAGCGGCTCTACAGCCAGCTCATTGCCGGTACCACCGCCTGCACCAACTGTGCGGCCGTGCTGGCGGCACGCGCGCCGCTGGAGGGCGTGCACGCGCAGGTGCAGACCGTGGCCCTGCAACATGAGAGCGGCAGCTGGTCGCTGACTGCCGAGATCGCCCGTCGCAGCAGCAACAACTCCATCGTGGCGGACTCGCTGGCCTGGTATGTGCTGGCTGCCCATCGGCTGGGCGATTGGTCGCCCTATGCCGTGCTGGGGGAAATCCGCTTCAAGGAGCCGCCGCTGGGCCTGCAGACGCACCCGGCCGCGCCAGCCGCGGCACGCCAGGCCAACCAACTCATCGACCTGTACCTGCAGACGCCGAACGACCGCCGCATCACCCAGCTCGGCCTGCGCTGGGATTTCCATGCCCGCGCCGCGCTCAAGCTGCAATGGGAGCGTTACCGCGCCACGCGCGAGGGCCGCATCACGGGGCAAAGCCATTACCTGGAGGTGCCGGCGCCGCCGCCCATCGGCCCTTACCAGGGGCCGGCCTGGGACGGCCGTGTCAACCAGTGGTCGCTCAACCTGGACTTCGTGTTCTAGATGCGCCGCGCCCTTGCCGCCCTCAGCCTCAGCCTGCTCACCTCGGTGGCGCTGGCTGCCGAGGACACGCCGCTGCTGCGGGTGGGCCTCTCCACAGCCTGGGCCGCCCCCTTCCTGACCCAGCGCGAGGGTCAGGCCCCCGAGGGCTTGAATGCCGAGCTGGCCTATCTGCTGGCCCAGCAGCTCAAGCGCAAGGCCAGCTTCGTGATGCTGCCGCGCGCCCGGTTGGACCAGGCCGCCGAGGCCGGCGAGATTGACGTGCGCTGCCACACCAACCCCGAGTGGGTGCGTCAGCCCAGCCTCTACGAATGGAGTCCCCCGCTCTGGGCCCTGCCCGAGGTGCTGGTGGGCTCGACAAGCAGCACGCCGCTGCAGCGCCTGGCGGACCTGCGCCTCGACCAGACCGTGGGCGCCGTGCTGCACTACAGCTACCCGATGCTGGACGCCCAGTTCGGCGCCGGCACCTGGAAGCGCGACGACGCACCGGCCCCGGACAAGGCCTTGCGCAAGCTCGCCCTGGGGCGCACGCAGTACGCGGTGACCACGCAGTTCGAGCTGAGCCACTACCTGCGCGAGCAGCCCGACCCGCCGCTGGGGCGCTGGCGCCTGCCGCTGGGCCACGCCAACGCGCATTGCGCCGTGCCGCGCGCCAGCAAGGTGCGGGCGGCCGATGTGTTCGCCGCGCTGCAGGCGCTGCGCGAGCAAGGCCTGCTGGACGCCCTGCTGCGCCGCCACGGCATCCCCACCGTGGCGGTGGTGGCAGCCGCACAAAGCGAGCTGCCGGCGCTGAGCCGCGACGAGGTCGAGGCGCTGTTCCTGCGCCGCCTCAAGACCCTGGAGGACGGCCGCGTGCCGCAGCTGCTGGTGCCGGGCGATGCCTGGCTGGCGCCCTTTGCCGAGCAGGTGCTGCGCCGCAGTGCCGCCCAGTTGCGCGCCGAATGGTCACGCGCTACCTTCAGCGGCGGCAGCCGCAAGCCCCTGCAACTGGACACCCCGAGCCAGCTGCGCGCGCAGCTCCGTCGTCAGCCGCAGGCCATCGGCGTGCTGCCGCTGCACGAGCTGGATGCCAGCCTGAAGATCCTCTACCTGCCCTGACCCAGCTCAGTGCGCATGGCCGCGCGCCAGCAGCAGCGTGAAGCCCAGGCCCAGTGCCAGCCACAGCAGCTGCAAGGCCGTGGCGCGCCAGGGCAGGCGGCGTTGCAGCTGGGGGATCAGGTCGGCCACGGCCACGTAGATGAAACTGGACGCCGCCACCACCATCAGATAGGGCAGCAGGCTCTCGAAGGGCTGGATCAGGTAGTAACCGGCCACTCCACCCAGCACGCCGGCCAAGCCTGAAAGCGCGTTGTAAAACAGCGCGCGGCCGCGACTGAAACCGGCATTCAGCAACACCAGGTAGTCGCCCACTTCCTGCGGGATCTCGTGCGCAATGATGGCGCCAGCCGTCAGCCAGCCAAGCTTGGCATCGGTCAGGAAGGCCGCGGCGATCAGCACCCCGTCGCAGAAGTTGTGGATGCCGTCACCCACCAGCACCGAGAGCCCGCCGCGCCCGGCCTGCTCCTGGTCGAAGTGATGGTGGTGGTCGTGCCCGTCACCTTCATGGTGGTGGCTGTGGCGGTACAGCTCGACCTTTTCCAGCAAAAAGAAGAACAGCAGCCCCCCGAGCAGGGTCAGGAACAGCTCCTGGATGCCGGCCTGGCTCTCGAAGGCCTCGGGCAGCACATGCAGCAGGGCGGTGCCCAGCAGCACGCCGGCCGACAGGCTGACCAGGTGCTTGACAAGGCGCGAGAGCAGGCCCACGGTCAGCCAGGCCGCAATCAGCACCGACAGCAAACCGCCCACCAGGGTGACCAGGACGATGGCGGCAAGGGTCATGGGAGCGTCAGGGCGTAGCGCAAAGGGCGCGGATTGTCGCAGGCGGGTGAGCGGCACCCGAGGGCTCTGTCATGAAACCGGCACAGAATCCCGCCCCATGCTGACCCCCTCGCCGAAGAACAGCCGCTGGGCGGCCGACACCTACGCCGCCATCGACCTGGGCTCGAACAGTTTCCGCCTGGAAGTGGCGCGTTTGCGCGCTGGCGACTACAAGACCCTGGCCTACTGGAAGGAGCCCGTGCGCCTGGGTGCCGGCTTGGACGCCTCCGGCCACCTGACCGAGGCGGCGATGCAGCGCGCACTCGACTGCCTGCGCCGCTTCGGCCGTGAGTTGCAGGGCTTTCCGGCCGAGCGCCTGCGTGCCGTCGCCACCCAGACCCTGCGCGAGGCCGCCAACCGCGACGCCTTTCTGCTGCGCGCGCAGGAAGCGCTGGGGCATCCGGTGGAGGTCATTGCCGGCCGCGAGGAAGCGCGCCTGATCTACAGCGGCGTCTCCCACCTGCAGCCGGCCGCCCACACGCGCCTGGTGATCGACATCGGCGGCCGCAGCACCGAGCTGATCCTGGGCCAGGGCAACCAGCCGCTGGCGGCCGAATCCTTCCGCATCGGCAGCGTCGGCCTGTCGGTGCGCTTCTTCGCGGAAGGGCGTCTGACGGCGAATGCCTTCCGCGCGGCGCAGATCGCCGCCGCCGCCGAGCTGGAAGAGGCGCTGGCCCTGTTCGGCCGCCGGCATTGCCAGCCGGCCTGGGTGGAGGTGCTGGGCAGCTCCGGCACGGCCGGCGCCGTGTCGCAGATCCTTGAAGACTCGGGCCGCAGCGACGGCCGCATCACCCTGGACGGCCTGCGCTGGTGCATCGAGGCCTGCATCCAGGCCGGCAGCGTGCAAGCCTTGCGCCTGCCCGCCCTGAAGGACGACCGCCGCGGCGTGGTGGCCGGGGGCTTGTGCATCCTCTACACGCTGATGAGCCTGTTTGAGATCGATGAGATCCTGCCCGCCAAGGGCGCGCTGCGCCAGGGCCTGGTGGTGGAACTGGACGAACGCCTGCGCGCACGCCGCCCCGCCGACGACCCGCGCGAACCCACGGTGCTGGAGCTGCAACAGCGCTTCGCCGTGGACCGCGAGCAGGCCCAGCGCGTGCGCTCGCTCAGTCAGCGCCTGCATCGCCAGCTCGATGCCGAAGCCGCGCACGAGCGTCAGCTGGAAATGGGCTGGGCCGCGGCGCTGCACGAGCTCGGCATGTTGGTTTCACACCATGACCACCACCGCCACGCCCAGTACCTGCTCGCGCACCTGGACGCACCCGGTTTTTCGCAGAACCAGCTGCGCCGGCTGAGCCTGATCGCACTGGGCCAGCGCGGCGGCCTGCGCAAGCTCGAAGCCGAGCTGCGCGACGAAAGCCTGCTCTGGCAGGTGCTGGCGCTGCGCCTGGCCGTCATCAAGTGCCACGCGCGCGGTCCGGTCCAGGAGCAGCACATCCAGTTGCGCCGCCAAGGCCGCCAGGTGCGCGTGCAGATGGCGCGCGGCTGGGGTACCCAGCACCCGCAGGCGCTCTACCTGCTGAACGAAGAGGCGCAGGCCTGGGCCAAGACGGGTCTGCTGGAGCTGGACATCCGCGCCTGATCAACGCGCTTCGGGCAAGGGCACACGCGCATGGGACAGCGCAATGCTGATCCAGACCGCAAGGCTGAAATAGGCGGTCATCCACACCGCCTCGCCTCGCCAGGCCTCCCAATGGTGCGTGACGACCCAGCGCCGCGCCGCGTCTTCAAACCCCTGCGCCAGCCCGAGATAGGAGCGGCCGGCCGCCTCGTCGGCCAGCCAGCGTGACCAGTACATCGGCACGTCCACCGTGAACATGTAGAGCGCGTACAGCGCCGCCGCCGCGGCCAGCGCCGTGAAGGCCAGGCGCCAGAGCCGGCTGGCTCCGGCGCGCAGATGCCAGGCCGCCGCCAGCAGCAGCAAGGCCGCCACGCCCCAGAGTGACTCCTCGATCACATGGCCCAGATTGGCGGTGGTCAGGACCGCCGTCCAGGAGCAAAGCTCGGCCACAACGATCAGCGGCAGCAGCACGCGTGAGACCGCCAGCACGCCTGCCGAGCCGCTGACCCGCCCCAGCCCGCGCAGCAGCAGCGCCCATTGCGCGGTGAAGCTCAGTTCCGCCAAAGTGGCCACGCTGCGGCCGATCAGCACGCTGGACGCCCAGCTGTCCACCATCACCAGCCGCGGCACGTCAAAAACCGGCAGCACCGAGCGGTAGCCGCAGCCCAGCACATAGATGGCCGAAAGCAGCAACTGCAGGCGCTGCATGGCGCAGAACGCGGGAGCCAGGGTCTGCCGCCGGCGGCGCAGCCACCAGGCCGACAACAGCCAACCCAGCGCGTTCAGCAGGCCGACCGTGCAGAGCAGGGTCCACCAGGTCAGGGTGCTGCCGCTGGGCATCGCGGTCTCCCGTGCGGGGTTGAGGGGCCGCGAAAAGTCTAGGCGGCAGTGCCGCGAAAAGCTACAGCAGCTCCGGGCCCATCACCCCATGCAGGAGGGTCTGCAACAAGCCCGCACGGCGGCGTGAGCGCAGCCACCAGACGCCGGCCTTCCTGACACTCCAGTCCTGCTCGGCGCCCGCCAGCAGACGCGCCGCCACCCGGCCCAGCGTGGGTTGGTGACCCACCACGAGCACCGGCGCCGCGGCGTCAGGCCATTGCACGGCGGCCAGCAAGTCGTCGGCACTGCGCTCAGGTCCGAGGGCGGCCAGCGTACGGGGCGTGCGCCCCTCCAGCGCCCGCGCGGTGCCCTGGCAGCGCAGCGCCGGGCTCACCAGCACCAGGGTGCTGGCGGGCAGGCGCTGCTCCAGCCAAACCGCCATGCGCCGCGCCTGGCGTTCGCCCTGGGCCGTCAGACGCCGCTCCAGATCGGATTGCCCTTCGCGCAGCGGATGCGCCTCGGCATGGCGCCAGAGGATCAGGTCCACGCCGAGTTCACTCCGCGCGGTAGCGCTCGACGAGCGCACGCTGCGCGCTCTGACCTTCGGGGTCGACGCGCGCGTAATGGCCGCGTTCATCCTGCCGCCAGGCATCGCGACCGTCGTGCAGATAGGGCTGGATGGCCTCGTCGATCACGCGCTGGCGCAACTTCGGCTCGGTGATGGGCCAGGCCAGCTCAATGCGGCCGCGCATGTTGCGGCTCATCCAGTCGGCGCTGGACAGGTACAGCGCCTCCTCGCGGTCGCTGTCGCCCCAGCGGAAGTACATCACCCGCGTGTGCTCCAGGAAGCGGCCGACCACCGAGCGCACACGGATGTTGTCGGTCTGCCCCGGCACCCCCGGCGCCAGGCGGCAGGCGCCACGCACGATCAGGTCGATCTGCGCCCCCGCCTGACCGCAGGCCACCAGGGCCTCGATCAGCTCGACATCGGTGAGCGCATTGATCTTGACCACTACGCGGGCCGTATGCCCGGCCGCGGCGGCCTTGCGCACCTGCTCCAGATAAGCGCACCAGCGCGCATGCATCGCGAACGGTGCGAGCACCAGCTTGTGCATGCGCCGCATATGGCTGGTGCTGGCCAGCAGGCCGAACACGGCGTCGGCATCGGTGGTCAGCGCCGGGTCGGCGGTCAGCAGGCCGATGTCGGTATAGAAGCGCGCCGTGCGCGGGTTGTAGTTGCCGGTGGAAAGGTGCAGGTAGCGGCGCAACC
>JBDHSJ010000199.1:0-7352 GCA_039808065.1 Burkholderiaceae bacterium
GTCGTCCACCAGCTGCCCACCGTCGAAGTCACCGTCAAGAAGCACCAGCTGCCTGCGGTGGTGATGACGGTCAAGCGCAGCCACACCGCGTAAGCCCCGCCCGGGTGCAGCCCCGGGTTCCCCAATCAAAGGCCTGGCCATCCGCCAGGCCTTTGTGCTTTGGGGCCCGGACAATCCGGCCCCATGCTCAAGCTCCTCGCCCTGCTCTTTTCCGGTGCCAAGCTCGGCCCGCTGCTGGCCAGCGGCGGCAGCATGCTGATTTCGCTGGGGGTCTATGCCTTCATCTTCGGCTGGCGCTATGCGGCGGGCTTCATCGCCCTGCTCTTCGTGCACGAGATGGGCCACTACATCGCAGCCCGCGTCAAGGGCCTGCCGGTGGGGCTGCCCACCTTCATCCCCTTCCTGGGCGCGTGGATCGAGATGAAGAAGATGCCGCACGACGCCGAGACCGAGGCCTTCGTCGGCATGGGCGGGCCGCTGCTGGGCACGATCGGGGCGCTGGTCTGCTACTTCCTGGCCCGCAACAGCGGCGACACGCCCTGGCTGCTGGCGGTGGCCTACAGCGGCTTCTTTTTGAACCTCTTCAACCTGGTGCCGCTGCCACCCTTTGATGGCGGACGCATCACCGCGGTGCTCTCGCCCAAGATCTGGCTGCTCGGCTTGCCCATCCTGGGCGCGGTGTTCTTCTGGAACCCGAGCCCGGTGCTGCTGATCCTGATGCTGCTGGCCGCGCCACAGGCCTGGAGCGTCTGGAAGTTCCGCAACAGCCCGCAGGCGGCGGGCTATTACCAGGTCAGCCCGGCCAAGCGCTGGGAATGGGCGGCCTACTACCTGGTGCTGGTGCTTTTCCTGGCGGTGATGACGCATGAGGTGCACGAGATGCTTGCAGCCCATCGCCGCTAGCGTTCATTCACGCCCGTCCCTGCGCAGCTCATCGCAGGATGATTTACGGGAAAACCCTGGGTCGGCACAGTCCAGCCATCGACAACCCCAAGCCACCCAGGAGCACACCATGAGCAAGTCCTTCAACACCCGCCCGGTTCTGAACACCCTGACCGAAGGCCTGACCCTGATCACCATGGTCGGTCTGACCTTCGCCAGCGCCGCCGCGCTGGCCAGCGCCCCGATGGAAATGGTGGCCCCGGTCATCCACCAACTGCCCACGGTGGTGGTGACCGGCCACAAGGCGGTAGTGCACCAGCTGCCCACCGTCGTCATCACCGCCCAGCGCAGTCAGTAAGCCCTGCCGGGGTTGCGCCCCGGGGTTGCTTCGATCCGCAGGCCCGCCTTCCGTCGAAGGCGGGCCTTTTTGCTTTTGGATGCCAGCGAGCGCCGCGCTTAAGCTGCGCGCCTTTGCCGCAAACCCCCTGTTCGCCATGAAGACCTGGATGCTGGGCCTGGCCCTGATCGTGAGCGCCGCGCAGGCCGCACCCCTGAAGCCCGTGCGCGCGGTGGAGGGCATCACCGAGTACCGCCTGGCCAACGGCCTGCAGGTGCTGCTGGCGCCCGACGCCAGCAAGCCCAGCACCACGGTGAACATGACGTACCGGGTCGGCAGCAAGCACGAGAACTACGGCGAGACCGGCATGGCCCACCTGCTGGAGCACCTGATCTTCAAGGGCACGCCGACGCACCGCTACGTGATGGCCGAGTTCGCCAAGCGCGGCTTCGACTTCAACGGCACCACCTGGACGGACCGCACCAACTACTTCGCCAGCTTTGCCGCCAACCCCGAGAACCTGAAGTGGTACCTGGGCTGGCAGGCCGACGCGATGGTGAACAGCTTCATCGCCCGGCGCGACCTCGACACCGAGATGACGGTGGTGCGCAACGAGATGGAGATGGGCGAGAACAGCCCCGGCACCATCGTGTTCGAGCGCCTGCTGGGCGTGATGTACCAGTGGCACAACTACGGCAAGAGCCCGATCGGCGCGCGCACCGATGTGGAGCAGGTGGACATCCAACGCCTGCAAGCCTTCTACCGCCAGTACTACCAGCCCGACAACGCCACCCTGATCGTCACCGGCAAGTTCGAGCCGGCACAGACCTTGGCCTGGATCGAGGCCAGCTTCGGCAAGCTCAAGAAGCCCACACGCCAGCTGCCCAAGCTCTATACCCTGGACCCGGTGCAGGACGGCGAGCGCGAGGTCGTGGTGCGCCGCAAAGGCGGCACCCCCAGCGCCACGGCCGGCTACCACGTCCCGCCCGCTGCCCACCCGGACTACGCCGCGGTGGAACTGCTGACCGGGGTGCTGGGCGAGGCCCCGACCGGCCGCCTGCACCAGCGCCTGGTGGAGCAGCAGCGCGTGGCGGCCAGCGTCAGCGCCTTCTCCACCGCCTTCGCCGAGCCCGGCGTGCTGCTCTTCGGTGCCGATGCCCAGCCTGGCGCCGACCCGCAACCGCTCGCCAAGGCCCTGGTGCAGGTGCTGGAAGGCGTGGCCAGCGAGCCCATCAGCGAACAGGAACTGGAGCGCGCCCGCACGCGCTGGCTGAACCGCTGGGACAAGCTGTTCGGCGACCCGCAGCAGGTGGGCAATGCGTTGTCTGAGGCCATCGCCGCCGGCGACTGGCGCCTCTTCTTCCTGGTGCGCGACCGGGTCAAGCAGGTCCCGCTGGCGGCGGTGCAGCGCGTGGCCACCGAGCGCCTGCTGCCGGCCAACCGCAGCCTCGCGCTCTATGTACCCACCGAGCAGCCGCAGCGCCCGCCCAAGCCCGAAACGGTCAACGTGGCCGCGCAGCTGGAAAGTTTCAAACCGGCGGCCGCGGCCGCCACCGTGGCCGCGTTTGACACCGCTCCCCTGGCCATCGAGGCCAAGGTGCAGCGCCTGCAGCTGCCCAGCGGCGCCCGCCTGGCCCTGCTGCCCAAGCCCACCCGCGGCGGCCTGGTGCAGGGGCGCCTGCAGCTGCGCTTTGGCAATGCGGACAGCCTGCGCGGCCAGCGCTCGGTGTCGGATCTACTCGCCGCGCTGCTGGACGAAGGCACCAAGACCCTCGACCGCGCCGCGCTGCGCGACCGCATGGACGCGCTGAAGATGGAGCTGCAGGTCGGTGCGGCCGGCGACTCGGTGGTGCTGGCCTGGTCCACCCACCGTGAGCACGCGGCCGCGGCTGCCCAGCTGGCGCTGCAGATGCTGCGCGAGCCCCGCCTGGACGCCGCCGTATTCGAAGAGCAGCGCAATGTCGCCTTGGCGGGGCTGGACGCCGCCAAGTCCGAACCCGAGCAGCTGGCCCCCAACATGCTGGAACAGTTGCGCCGCCAGTTCCCCGCCGGAGACGCGCGCCACACCCGCGCGTTCGATGAGGTGGGCCCGGCGCTGAAGGCCGTTACGCTGGAGCACGTGCGCGACTTCCACCGCCGCCATTACGGCGCCGACCAGCTGCGCCTGGCCCTGGTGGGCGACTTCGACGCCGCCGCCGTGCAGGCCGCCGTGACACCCTTGCTGAACGACTGGCGCGCCGAGCTGCCGCCGCAGCGCCTGACCCGCCCCTGGGCCGAGCTGCCCGCGGCGGAAAAGACCCTCGCCACGCCGGACAAGCAAAACGCCATGGGCGTGGTGGCGCTTTCGCTGCCGGTCAAGGAAGGCGACGCCGAGTTCGTGCCGCTGATGCTGGCCAACTACATCCTGGCCGAGAACACCGATTCGCGCCTGTGGAGCCGCATCCGCGAACGCGAGGGCCTGAGCTATGGCACCTTCGGCAGCATCGACTGGAACGCCCACGAGCCGCACAGCGTCTGGGAGTTCGGGGCCATCTTTGCCCCGCAGAACCGCCCACGCGTGGAGAAAGCGCTGCGCGAGGAGTTCGAGCGCGCCGCCAAGGACGGCTTCAGCGCCCAGGAATTGGCCAATGCCAAACGCGCCGTGCTGGCCGCCCGGGCACTGGCCCGCGCGCAAGACGCCGGCCTGGCCTCGGCCCTGCAACACCAGGCCGACCTGGGCCGCACCATGCAGCGCAGCGCCGAGGTGGAAGCCGAGCTGCAGGCCGCCACGCTGGAGAAGGTGAACGCGGCGGTGCGCAAGTACTTGAAGCCCGCCGCCATGCAATTCGTCTGGGCCGGGGATTTCAAGTGACCCCGGGCCGTGCGTAGGCGCGCCCTGCTCAGCCTGCCGCTGGCGGGCTGTGCGACCCAACAAGCGGGCCCGCTGGCCGCGCTGGACGACACCGCGCCGCAGCAATTGCTGCCCAGCGCGCTGCCGCCCGGGGGCCAGCGGTGGCAGGCCGATGCAGCGGCCTCCCGCCTGCGCATCGTGGCGTTTCGCGGCGGTGCCATGGCCCGTCTGGGGCATCACCACATCCTGCAGGCGCCGGACTTCGCGGCCCAGCTCTGGCTGCCGGCGCAAGGCCTGCAAGGCGCGCTGGGTGGTCTGCGCGTGCGCCTGGATCAACTCGAACTGGACCGGCCCGCCTGGCGCGCCGAGGCGGGGGGCGAGTTCAACGAGAAGCCGGTGGACGCCGAGGCCATCGCCGCCACGCGCCGCAACCTGCTGACCGCTCTGCAGGCGCAGGCCCACCCCGAGGTCTGGCTGCAGCTGCGCAGCCTGCAAGGCGCCGCACCCTGGTGGCTGGCGGAACTGCGCGTCTGGCTGGCGGGCCGCGCGGCCGACTACTGGCTGCCCCTGCAGGTGACGCGCAACCCGGAGTTGCTGCAACTGCGCGGTGCCCTGGTGCTGCACCACAGCCGCCACGGCCTGGCGCCCTTCAGCCTGCTGGGGGGGCTGCTGGCCGTGCAGGATGCGGTGCAGCTGGATTGCGAGCTGACGCTGCGCCCGCAGGCCTGAGCGGCACCCGGCCAGGCGGCACTCAGAACCCGTTGGCCCAACCGTTCTCGATGGACTGCAAGCTGCCCAGCTCGGCGAGCTGTTTCAGGCCGGCCTCGAACTCCTGCAGCAGGTGCTCGCCCTCCGGGTGCCGACCCGAAAACACGGTGTAGACCTCGGTGGGCAGCGCCCAGCCGACGACGCGGAACTGCGACTCCCACTGCGGTTGCTGGAGCCAGAGCACCCGGGCCACGAAGTCCAACGCAATGGCGTAGTCGGCCCGCTCGCGCTGCAGCAGCAAGAAGGCCTGCTGCTCGCTGCCGGTCAGCAGGCGCTGCACGCGCAAATTGCCATCGAACTCGCGGCCGTGGCTCTGACCTTGGTTGAGGGCGACGCGCCGCCCTTCGAGGTCGAGCGTGCGCACGGCCTGGCGCGGCGCCGGCTTGGAGGCCAGTGCGTAAATCTTCGGAACCACCTTGAACATCGGCTGCGAGGGCCACAGCAGGTCGGTCTCGTCCAAGCCACTGCGGCGCA
Organism: Burkholderiaceae bacterium; assembly: GCA_039808065.1. Classification (GTDB taxonomy): domain Bacteria; phylum Pseudomonadota; class Gammaproteobacteria; order Burkholderiales; family Burkholderiaceae_C; genus Inhella. The sequence continues at coordinate 5,292 of JBDHSJ010000199.1, forward strand.
GCACCGCCACGCAGGCCGCCAGCGCCCCCTTGCGCACCTGGGCCAGGCATTGCCCCTGCGACAGCACCTCGAAGTCGACCGCCAAGCCACGCACCCCGAAGGCCGCACGGGCCACCTCCAGGCCTGGCCCCTGCAGGGTGGCACCGGGCGTGTGCGGGTCGTACACCCAGTCCTGCACAGCGCCCAGGCGCACGCTGGGACCCTGGGCCCATGCGGCGCTCATCCACAGCAGCAACAGTCCCAGGGCCTTTCCCCAAGCGGCCATCGTTTCCTCCGGCGGTGGTCCTTCTGCCCAGCCGGCTCATCATGTCACAACCTGTTACGAAAACACCGGCACGGCCTCAGTTCGGCTGGTCCGTCAGGGTGTTCAGGAAAGCCACCAGATCCTGCACGTCCTGCGCGCTCAGGCGCGGCCGGTTGCCGGCCAGGGGGGCGAAGGGCGCGCGGCGTTCCACATTGCCCTGGTAGCGCGCCGGCAGGTCGTTGAAGCGCTGCACCTGGCCGTTGACCACCGGATAGAAGCGCGCCGGGTCCACATCGCGCAGCGCATAGAAGCTCACCACCTCTTCGAGGCTGTTGAAGCGCGCGTTGTGGAAGTACGGGGCGGTGAGCGCCACGTTGCGCAGGGTCGGGGTCTTGAAGCGGCCGCACAGCGTGGCGTCAGCAGCCAGGTCGCTGCGCGTGGGGCCGCACAGGCCAAGGTCGAAGAAGCTGGGATCCGCCGTGGCCTGGCTTTGGTTGCGGGGCACGCCCAGCGCGTGGTAGCTGAAGTCGGTGAACAGCGCCCGCCCACCCGTGCCGGCCGGGCGGCTGCTGTGGCAGCTGGCGCAGTTGCCGCGCTGCGGGTCGTTGAAGGCGGCGAAGCCACGCGCCTCGGCGGCCGTGAACGTGGCACGGCCCTCCTGCACGGCGTCGAACTTGCTGCTGAAGGGTTTGAACTCCGGGTCCTGCGCCTGGTAGCGGGCCAGAGCGTCGGTGCTGGCGTCCAGCAGGCTTTGCTCGCTGGCGTTGGCGGGCAGGCCATAGGCGGCCAGCAGGGCCGGGTAGGCCGGCGTGGCGCGCAGGCGCTGGGCAAACTCGGCCAGGCTCGCATTGGCCATCTCATTGGCGGCGAACAAGGGGCCGGCCGCCTGCTGGGCGCGACTGCTGAAGCGGCCGTCCCACATCAGGCCCCCACGCGGCTGGCCCTGGGCGTCGCGCGTGAAGGCGCCGGCCTGATCGAGGTAACGGATGGAAGGCGAACTGCGCAGGCCCTGTTGGTTGTGGCCCGCGCCGCCGATCGGCAGGAAGCGCCCGGCCGGATCGGCGTGGCCGCGGGCGGGGTCGTGGCAGCTGGCGCAGGCCAGCTGGCCGCTGGCCGAGAGGGCGCGCTCGTGGAAGAGCTGGTCGCCGACCGCGGCGCGCGCCGTCTGATCGGGAGCGGGCGCAGGGACAGGGGTGGGAACGGAGGCCGGCGGGGTGGGCGGCTGGGGAGGCGCCGGCTGCGGGGGCGCCGGCTGCGGAGGCGGTGCGGGCGGCGTGGGGGGCACTGGCTGTGTGGGGCGTGCGGCTTCAGCCTGCACGGTCGGGCTGGCCTCTTGGCCGCCGCCACCGCAGGCGGCCAGGGTCAGGCAGGAAGCAATCAGCAAGGCGATGGAGTGGCGAGACAGCATGGCGGGCTCCGGAACAGGATGCCGCGCAGCTTGCGCACGCACTGTGCAGCCAGCATGGGCCGACTGTGGAGGCCGTCTCCACAATTGCCGCCGCCCGCCGCCCTAGAGTGCCGCCATGCGCCTGACGCACCAGCTTGCCCTGACCCTGCTGGCCACCACCTTGCTGGCGGTGGCGGCCATGGGGGGCTTCATGGCCTTTCATCTGCAGCAGGGCTTTTCGGACTACCTGGCTGCGCAAGACCGCCAGCGCCTCACGGCCTTTGCAGGCGCGGCGCGCGCGGCCATCGAGCGCCATGGGCTGGAAGGCTTGCGGCAACAGCCCGAGCGCCTGCGCCCGCCCGGCCAGGACGGCAGCGAGCTCCCGCCCGAGGCCGGACCACCGCCGCGCGGGCGCCCGCCACGCGGGGGA
>JBDHSJ010000200.1:0-7349 GCA_039808065.1 Burkholderiaceae bacterium
GGCGCGGCAGATCTACCCCAGCCTGGAACTGACGCGCGAGGCCTACCCCGCGCCCATGCTCCACGCCAACATGAACCTGCTCTCCACGCACGACCAGGCCCGCGCCCTGCACCACTTCGGCATCCAGGGCAACCCGCACACCGACCCCGCCGAAGACCCCGCGAAGCTGGCTGAGGCCAAGCAGCGCCTCAAGCTGGCCTTGCTGTTCCAGGTCGGCTTCCCCGGTGCGCCCACCGTCTATTACGGCGACGAAGTGGGCGTGGGCGGCGGTGACGACCCCTACAACCGAGCCCCCTACCCCTGGGCCGATGAAGGCGGCCAGCCGGACCTGGCCCTGCGCGCCGAGTTCCAACGCCTGCTGGCCCTGCGCCACCAGCACAAGGTGCTGCGCCGCGGCACGCTGGAAGCACCCCTGCTGCTGACGGACGAGGTCATCGTGCTGCGCCGCACCCTGGGCGGCACGCAGGCATTGGTGGCCCTGAACAACGCCCGTGAGCCGCGCGAGATTCAGCTGCCACTGCCGGCCGCGTCGGCCTGGCGCGATCTGCTCGACCCCATGCTCAGGGCGCGCACCGCCGCCGACGGCTCCCTCACCCTGACCCTGCCGCCCCTGTTTGGCCGCCTGCTGCTCAAGACCCCATGAACCCACAAGCCTTTGGCCAGACTGGCCTCGCCGTCACCCCGCTGGGCTTCGGCGCCATGCACTTTGATAGCCTGGAGGACGAGGCCGAGGTCGGCCACCTGCTGAACGGCGTGCTGGATCTCGGCATCAACCTGATCGATACCGCGCGCGGCTACGGCCGCAGCGAGGAGCGCATCGGCCGGCATCTCCGCACCCGTCGCCACGAGTTCGTGCTCAGCACCAAGTTCGGCTATGGCGTCGAGGGCATGCCGGACTGGACCTACGACTGCATCGTGCAGGGCGTCGAGCGCGCCCTGCGCCTGCTGCGTACCGACTGGATCGACATCGGCCATCTGCACAGCTGCCCGCTGAACGTGTTGCAGCGTGGTGAGGTGACGCAGGCCCTGGCCGACTGCGTGCGCGCCGGCAAGCTGCGCGTGGCCGCCTACTCGGGCGAGAACGCCGAACTGGCCCATGCGCTGGCCGATGACCGATTCGGCAGCGTGCAGTGCAGCCTCAGCCTGGTGGACCGCGCCAACCTGACGCAGCTACCCACGCCAAAGGGGGTGCTGGTCAAGCGCGCCCTCGCCGGCCTGGCCTGGGCACGCCTGCAGCGCCCCGACGACTTCTGCGAAGGCCACTACTTTGACCGCTGGCAGGCCCTGCAACTGGCCGACACCGGCCTGCCCTGGCCCGAACTGGCGCTGCGCTTCGCGGCCTTCCAGCCGGGCGTGAGCAGCCTGCTGCTGGGCACCAAGAGCCTGGCCAATCTGCGCAGCGCCCAGGCCGCGCTGGGCTGTGGCCCCTTGCCGACCGAGTTGCTGCAGACCCTGCACCAGCGCTGGCAGGCAGCCGGTGGCAACCACTGGCCGGGCTTGGTGTAAGCCCCCCCCGGCCGGCCGGGTGCCGGCGCCTGACATGGCCGACGCCATGTACGCCGGTGACCTCATCAACCGCCACAACGCCCGCTTCAACGGCCGCGACCCCGCCGCGCTGCAGGTCGGCATGACGCCTGAATCCGACGAGGTCTGGCTGGCCGCCCGCTGCGGCGTGAGCGAGGACGAGCACCAGCGCTCGCTGCAGGCCCATGCGGCACTGCAGCAAAACGGCCCGCAGGAGCGGTTCCGGACGCGCAGCGGAGTGCGCTGAACAGGCCCGGCTTGACCGTTCATCGGTCAAATTCGACCGATTCTGTCGAGTTTCGTTACACCTTTGTTACGCCTACTTTGGAAACTCGTTACACATCAGTCACTTAGCAGCTCAGGCATGTTTCATGCTGAAACAAGGACAGACTCAACCCGAGGGAGTCTGTCATGCGTGCATCCATCCTCGCCGCGAGCCTGCTGCTCGCCGCGTCCCTGACCGGCACTGCCGCGCCGCTGAACCTGGCCGGCGCGAACTATGTGAACTATGGCAATGCCACGGTTTACTCGGCGCCGATCAATCAGTACTTCTACAACCTGGCCCATGGCGGCCACGTCAAGCCGGGCGACAACCCCTTCAACATCGGTTCGACGCCGGGTGCCATCAAGGACCAGCTGGTGATCTACACCGGTGCCGGGGGCGTGGACGTGACGACCAATGCGGCGGGCTTTGACGATGCCTACCAGCCGCCCAATGGCAAGACCGACCCCTACGCCAGCATTGGCGAAAACATCGGCGTCGTGAATCCGGGCAACAAGACGGGCATTGCCAACAACGATGCCAACACCTGGGACGCCAACCTGGCCGACCTGAAGAGCTTCCTGAACGGCGGCGATGCCGCCTTCATGTTCAACAACAACGACACCAACAAGGACCAGTCCTTGGCGATCTGGGCGCGCATCTGGATCACCCAAGGCGATGGCAGCGTCTACAACGGCCGCTATCTCTACGTCGACAACCGCGAAATCACCGACCCGGGCGGCGGCTACCCGGCGCGGGGCTACGGCCAACCGGCCTTCCCGGCGCAGGCCGCTGCGGATGCCTACAACCCCGGCGCCTACCTGCCCTCGGTGTACGGCAATGGCACCACCGACTACATCATGGCCGGCGGGAAGGTCTGCCTGGATGGCAGCGGCGTGCCCAAGGTCTGCGCCAACGGCGACACCAAGTTCGACCACAACCTCGGTGCCGACCATGTGGCCTACATCGCCACGTTCTCGACGCTCGATGACTACTTGAGCAGCTTGTTCGGTGACCAGAACCTCAATCTGAACGACTTCACCCTTCACGTGGACGTGCGCCTGGGCTGTGCGGCCGCCTGGGCGGGCCAATGCGACCAGGTGCAGATCGACAACGGCTACGAGCAGCTGTTCCTGGTGTCTCTGAACAACCCACCGCCCCCGGGCGTGCCGGAGCCGAGCAGCCTGGCCTTGATGGGTCTCGGTCTGCTGGGCCTGGGTTACGCCGCGCGCCGTCGCAGCGCCTGAGCGCCGCGCGCGCCGAATCGAGAACCGGGCCATGAAGGCCCGGCGGTTCACTTCTGCGTGGCGCCTTCAGATTGCCAGCGCTTCACCGCCCGCGCCACGAACTCCGGCATCAGGCGCTCGCGCTGCAGCTTGTACATGGCCCGCGTGAGCGCCCCGCGCAGCTCCGGGCTGTTGCATTCCGAGCGCTGCGAGAGCGTGACGTAGAGCTGCTCCTGGGCTACGGCCGGAGTCAGCGTCCGGAAACCCTGCACCGCCATGCGCGCCAGGTAGGCATCGGCCGGGCTGTCTTCGTACAGCAGGTAGTCGCCCCGCCCCAGCTCGACCATGCGGATCGCTTGCTCCAGGCTGGCCACCTTGGTGATGCGCAGCTTCTCGGCCGCAAAGCGATCGAACTGCTCGCCGAAGCTGTTGTTGATGACGGTGATGCCGCCATGGGGGATCAGATCCTCCCATCGCTTGAAGTTCAGCTTCTTGTCCCCGCGCACCATCACCACCGAACGGGTTTCGCGGAACGGCGGGTACACGTAATCCATGTACTCCGTCCGCGGCAGGGTGAAGAAGGCGCCCGCCAGCAGGTCCAGGCGGCCGGCACGGGCCTCCTCCTGCACACGGCTCCAGGGGCCGACGAAGCGCACTTCGATGGGAATGCCGATTTCCTTGGACAGCCAAGCCATCAGCTCGGCATTGGCACCGACCAGCACGTCTTCATTGGCGGGGTCGCGCCACAGATAGGGTGGGTACTGCGGGTTGCCGGACGCGCGCAGTTGCTTGCAGCTCGAAGCCGAGGCCGCGGACATGCCGCCCAGCCCCACGCACAGCGCCAACAAGGTCCCACCAATCCAACTCCGCATGCATTCACTCTCAGGGTCTGGCCCTCACCCGATTGCAGCCGCTTGTTGTGGCGCAGCCCCTGGGCCGGCCCGTCGTCTGGCGCGACGGCAGCTTGCACGGTGAATTGTGTGCACGGCCCCAAGGGGCGCCGGCTGATGGTTCACCCCTATCAGTGCCGCAGCATGAAGGCCATTTGCACGGTTTGCGACCCCACGTTCGTCCAGGCCCAGCAATGGCGCACCGCCTGCTGCGGGGTGAACACGCCCTGCAAGCTGCGCGTGCGTTGCCGGCGCTCGGCATAGAAAGGTCGCTTGCCAATGCGGTGGAACAGCGCAAAGCTGAGGTTGCCGTCAGCATGGAAGGTCCAATGCACCTGCTGGGTCTTTTCCAGCGGGCTGCAGGCTTCCAGCGTGTGGCCCGGGGCCAGGCTCTGCTCCGCTTCGAAGCGGCGCGCTTCGCCCCATTCAATGTCGACAGTCTTTGTGGCCCCCTGGGCCAGGCCCAGGCCAGGCAGCAGGAGCAGCAGGGCGGCAGCTTTCATGCGAGAGCACGGGTGCAGGCGTAGAAACCATTCAGAGTCAGCCGCCCCCGCCGGGCATCGTCGCTCAGCAGGTCCGGCCGCTCGATTTGCGCCGAGTGGAACACAGCCCCGTCGTAGAAGACCAGGCGGTTCCAGGCCGCCTCCACCTGGCCGGTGCATTCGAAGTAGGCATTGCTGTCGCCCATGTAGCCGGCGGCGATGCCATAGCGGGCCTGAAAGGCCGGGCCATCCAGTTGCTGCGCGTCCGTCAGCAGCTGGTTCAGTTCGGCGGCGCTGCAGCGCGGCCGGTAGAAGCGGGTACCGCCCAGGCGCGGGTCCTGGAACAGATACAGCACCGAAGCCGCGAACAGCACGCGACTCGGATCGGCTGCCACGCGGTCGCGGTGGCAGAGCCATTGGCAAGGGCGCAACTGCTGCGGCTGCTGGGTCACCAGGCTGAAGCGGGCGTAGCGCTCGACGGTGCGGCGCCCGCCCAGCGCGCCGCGCACCTTCTGCATGAAGAGCCCATCCAGGCTCTCGGTCAGCGCAGGCGGGGCCAGCATCAGCTGGCCAGGGTAGGCGTTGTCCTGAGCGGGCTCGAACAGGTGGTCGTCCACCCAGTTCACCAGGGCCTCGGGATCGGTCAGCGCGTTGTCGATGACCAGGCCATGCTGGCCGTCGCCAATGGGCAGGCGCCGCACCTGGGCCTGTGGGTTGAAGAAGCTGCCCGAGGCCGGGCGCGGCAGGGGCAGCATCGGGCGGGAGTGCTCAGCAGTCGCTGATGGCGACCTGCTGGCCCTTTTGCTGTTGCTGCTGGCAGCGCGCCGAGTTGCGGGTCTGCTCGCGCTTGGCCTCTTCCTTCAGGCGGCGCTGCTCGGCCTCCTTCGCGGCCACGACCTTGGTGGCGTGGTCCAGGTCCTTCTGCAGGTCGGGCGCCTTGGCCGGTCGCTCGAGCGTGGCCACATCGTCAGCGCCGGGCTTCAGGAAGGTATAGAAACCGGTCTTGGCGCCGCTGGGCCAGACAGCCGTGACTTCGGGCGTCTTGATGGTGCTCGCGCCAGCCTCCAGCCTGTAGCTGCGGGTCTGCGGCGCCATGCCGATGGGCTGGCCCGCCTCGAACAGGCTGGCCCCTTCGGGCTTGGTCTCGTAGGTCAGCGTGGCCGATTCCTTCGGGGCCGGGGCGGCGCAGCCCGCCAGCAAGACGGCCAGCGCACACGAGGCCAGCGGAAGCTTCCAATGGATCATCGTTTCCTCTCCTGGGTCAGGGGTTCAGAGCTTGGGGGCCGCGCAATGCTCGGCAATGAAGGCCGAGTGGGTGGGCATCACGTCCACGCAGTGCTGGATCACATCGGCCACGCCGTCAAGGTATTCCTGGATCTCCGGCTCAGGCAAAAGATCAGTCAGCGGGTGGTAGCTCTGCGCCTCCACGCGCTGGCCATGCAGCACCTGCAGCCAGCTGATCGGGCGGAACAGCTCGTCGCCCTCCTGAAAGAGCCGGCCGCTGCTGCGGAACAGTTCCATGCGCCGGCTCAGAGACTCCGGCACTTCCATGGTGCGGCAGTAGTTCCAGAACGGCGAGTCGGTGCGCTCGGTCGCCTTGTAGTGCAGGATGATGAAGTCGCGCACCCAGTTGAACTCCTGCTCCATGGTGCGGTTGTAACGGTCGCGCTCGGCGTCGCTGAAGCCCGCGGCCGGGAAGTAGGTCAGCAGGTGGGCGATGCCCATCTGGATCAGGTGGATGCTGGTCGACTCCAGCGGCTCCAGGAAGCCGCTCGACAACCCGATCGACACCACGTTCTTGTTCCAGGTCTGGCGGCGCCGTCCGGTCAGGAACTTGATCGGGCGCGGCTCGGCCAGCGGGGCGCCATCCAGGTTGCTGAGGAGCACCGAAGCGGCTTCGTCGTCGCTGATGAACTTGCTGCAGTACACATGGCCGTTGCCCACGCGGTGCTGCAGCGGGATGCGCCACTGCCAGCCGGCCTGACGGGCGGTGGCGCGGGTGTAGGGGGTCAGCTCGGCGCTGGACAGACAAGGCACGGCCAACGCCCGGTCGCAGGGCAGCCAGTGCGACCAGTCCTCGTAGCCGGTCTTCAGCGCCCCTTCGATCAGCAATGCCCGGAAGCCCGAGCAGTCGATGAAGAGTTCGCCTTCGACCAGCTGGCCGTTGTGCAGCTGCACGGCGGTGACATGGTCGTCACCCGGGCGCTGCTGCACTTCGATGATCTTGCCCTCGATGCGCTCGACGCCCCGCTCCTCGGCATAGCCGCGCAGGAACTTGGCGTACAGCGAGGCATCAAAGTGGAAGGCGTGCGCAATCTGCCCGAGCGGTGAGTTGGGCATGTCGGCGCGCGCGCGCATGAATTTGTTGGCGTGGCAGGCGGCGGTGTTGATGGAATAGGCCGCCAATTCCTTGGCCTTGCCGGCCTGCCACTGCTTGAGCCAGTAGTGGTGGAAGTCCACCGTCCAGTTGAACTGGCCGATGACGCCGAAACCGTGGATGTAGCGGTCGCCCAGCCGGCCCCAGTTGACGAACTCGATGCCGAGCTTGAACGAGGCCTGGGTCTTGCGCATGAACTCGTCCTCGTCGAGTTCGAGCATGCGGTTGAACAGACTGATCATCGGAATCGTGGCCTCGCCCACGCCGACGGTGCCGATTTCATCCGACTCGACCAGGCGGATGCGGTACTTGCCGCGCAGCACCTTGGCCAGTGCCGCGGCGGTCATCCAACCCGCCGTGCCGCCACCCACGATGACGATGTCCTTCAGAGCTTCCACGTTCCGTCTCCTCCAATGAACAGGCCCCCCGCCCGGAGGCAGGGGGCCTGAAGTGACCTACGAAATCCTCAGGCTCAGAGCTTGTAGCTCAACTTGAGGATCAGGTCCGCACCGGTCTTGTTCTCGTTCTCGACCGAGCCATCGACACGCAGCTGGCGGTACACCGGCTTGTTGAGGTTGTTGCCCTCGA
>JBDHSJ010000201.1:0-7314 GCA_039808065.1 Burkholderiaceae bacterium
GACCCGCTGGCCCGCCAGACCCAGCTGGCGCTGTGGCAGGCCCAGGCGCGCGCCGAGCCCGCCGAGCGCCAGGCACTGCTGGAGCAGGCCATGGCACGCTACGAACAGCCCGAGGCCGCGAACGCCGACCCGGCCCCGCTGTTCCGCGCCACCGCACTTTGGCTTGAACTGCCGCTGGCCAGCGACCCCGCGCAGCGCCAGGCCCATCTGGCCCGGGCGCTGGCGCGCGGTGCCGGGTCGGCCATTGGGCCGGATGCGGCGGGGCTGCGCCGTCAGCACCTGGATGCACTGCATGCGCGCGCCGAGAGCGCCGCCGTGTTCGAGCAGCTGCGCGCCTGGCAAGAGGCCGCAAGCCCGGATGCGGATTGGCTCGAGGATCTGGCCCAGCTGCAGCTCGACGCCAGCGTGGCCAGCGGCGGTGCGGCTGCCGGCCTGGAGCTGCTGGACCGGCTGCTGCCCGCGCTGCAGGCCGCGCCCGGGGCCGGCCCGCACACCGGTGAGGCCCTGCGCCGCCAGGGCCTGTGGCTGGCCGAGACCGTGGGCCGCAGCGAGTGGCAGCGCGCCCAGGTGTCCAAGTTGCCCGCGCCCGCGGCTGCCCCTGCGCCGGGGCTGATGGTGCGGGTGCTGCTCTGGGTCAGCGGTGCCCCCTCAGGCACCCCGATTTCGCTGCGCGAGGTCGAGGAAGCGCATTGGCGTGGCGACAGCGCCGCCGCCCAGGCCGCCGCACAACGCTGGCGGGCCCAGACCGGCCGCGCTGCCCCGCCCCTGCCCGAGCTGGAGGGCCTCGAAGGCCTGGCGGCGCGACGCCTGCAGCTGACCCAGCAGGGCCGGCGCACGCTGCTGGCGCGCTACGGCTTGCAGTGATCAGCCCAGGCGCTTGTGCAGGCAGATCGAATCGGCCCGCCCGACGTAAGGGCCATAGGGCGGGCATTCGCTGAAGCCCGCGCCGGCGTAGAAGGCCAGGGCCTCGTGGTTGGCACGGCGCGTGCTCAAGCGCAGCTCACGCCAGCCCTGCTGCCAGGCCTCGTGTTCCAGGTAGTTCAGCAGCAGCCGACCCACGCCCCGGCGCGGCGCCTGCGCATGCATGCGCTTGAGCTCGCCCCCCCCGGGTGAGCCGGCCAGCGGGCGCAGGGCGCCGCAGCCCAGGGGCTGACCATCGGCACCGCGGGCCAGCGCGAAGACGGCGCCCTCGGGCATGCCACTGGCCTGGAAATTGGCGCGGCCATCGCTGCCGAAACGCTGCATCAGCAGGGCCGAGAGCGCGTCCTGCAGCGCCAGAGCCTCGGGGTGATCGGCGGGCACGGGCTGCACCCATTCGCCCTGCGCGCCCAGGCGCTTGAACATCACCTGCGTGGGCTCGAGTTGGCCGGCGGTGCTCATCGCATAGGCCGGGATGTGGCCGCAGACCTGGAAGCCCTGGCGCCGGTACAGGCGCTCGGCCGGGCTGGCGCGCACGGTATCCAGCACCAGCAGGCGCCGACCCTGCTGCAGGGCCGCCGCTTCGGCGGCCTGCATCAGGCGCGCGCCCAGGCCACTCCGGCGTGCGGCCGGGGCCACCATCACTTTGCAGATCTCGGCGCGGTGAGCGCCGTTGTCGGGCATGTCGAGTACCAGCTGGGCACTGCCCAGCACCTGCGCGCCCTCCATGGCCACGAAGCCCTGGCGCTCGCCTCGGCGGCAACTGTCCTGGCAGCGTTGCCAAAAGGCGCGTGCGTCGGCCTCACTGGGCGTGGCGGTCCAACCGATGCTGGCGCCAAGCTGCACGGTCTCGCGCAGCAGGGGCACCAGGCGTTCGGGGGCGATGTCTTGCAGGGGGACGAAGTTCATCGTGGGTGGGTGATGGCGATCAGGTAGCGGGCCTCGGCCGCGCCGGGCACTTCAAAGGCGGAAGGGCCCCAGAGCTTGAAGCTGAGCGAATCCCCGGCGCGCAGTTCGTGCACCTGCTCGCCCAGGTACAGGTTCAGGCGGCCGGCGATCAGCCAGAGGTGCTGCTCCAGGCCCGGCAACGGTGGGTGCTCGTAGGCGATGCGCGCGCCGGGCTTGAGCCGCCCCTCGATCAGCTCGGTGGCAAAGCCGGCCAGCGGCGGCGCCAGCATGCGGCGCGTGAAGCCGCTGGCTTCGTCCTGCCACAGCGGCTGCTGGGCGGCCGGCAGATGGCGGGCCGGCGCCGTCTCCACATCGGCCAGCAGGCGCGACATGGTGAGCCCATGCGCCGCGCACAGGCGGTTCAGCAGGCTGGCCGTGGGGCTGGTCTCGGCGCGCTCCAGGCGCGAGAGCGTGGCGCGGCTGATGCCGCTGCGCGTGGCCAGCTCGTCCAGGCTCCAGCCGGCGGCGGCGCGCAGGGCGGCCAGGCGCTGCGCCAAGCGCTGCTCCAGCGCAGGGTCTTCGGGGGTTTCGATGTCGGCCATGTTTCTCATATTTGAGACAATGTTAGCCAATTTCGAGAAACGCCGTCAAGGCATGATGAAGCCCATGCGCTCGCTTCCGCTGCTCGCCGCCCTGGCCACCATCCTGGTCTGGGGCCTGAACTTCCCCTTGCAGAAGACCCTGTTCGGGCTGATGGGCCCGGTGGCCTTCGTGGGCCTGCGCTACCTCATCGCACCGCTGTGTTCGGTGCTGCTGCTCTGGGTCCATTTCCGCGGGAACTGGCCCCGGCTGGCGCGGGCGGACTGGTGGAAGCTGCTGCCGGTGGCCCTGATCGGCCAGGCCCTGCACCTGGTGCTGGCGGCCGTGGGCCTGCAGGGCTCCACGCCGTTTTCAGCCAGCGTGCTGCTGGCCTGCGGGCCGGTATTCACGCTCTTGATCCTGCTGGCCTTGGGCGTGGAGCGCCTGGCCTGGGCGCAGTGGCTGGGCGTGGCCATTGCCGCGGCGGGGGCGCTGAGCTACACGGCGGACAAGCTGCTCGCGGGGGCCTGGGCCGCCAGCGCCGGCGATGGCGTGCTGCTGCTGGCCGCCGCCCTGTTCAGCTACTACTCGGTGGCCAGCAAGCCGCTGATCCAAGCCCATGGCAGCGTGGCCGTGCTGGCCTACGGCACGCTGCTGGGCACCGTGCCCACCCTGCTGTACTGCGCGCCCAGCCTGGCCGCCGTGCCCTGGGGCCAGCTGCCCGCCTGGGCCTGGGCCGGCACCTTGTGGAGCGTGATCGGCGGCGGTTTCATCGGCTGGCTGGCCTGGGGTTACGCCGGCGCGCAGCGCGGCGTAGGGCGCACCGCGCCGCTGATTTACCTGATGCCGGTGGTGGCGGGGCTGTCGTCCTGGTTCTTTGTGGATGAGGCCTTCAGCCTGCACAAGCTCGCCAGCGCATTCCTCATCCTGGCCGGCGTGGCCCTGGCGCAGTTCGGCAGTCGCAAGCCTCCCATCGACGGCCCGCCCGGCGAATGAAACCCACGCCCGCCCAGACCCGCCGCCTGCGCGAGATCTACCGCAGCGCCGGCTGGCCCTGCCAGGACAGCCTGGAACTGGAGCTGCTGGCCGCCGGCTGGCTGGAGCGCCTGCAGGAACCCGACGGCCGCGAGCGCCTGCGGCTGACGGACGCGGGCATCCTGGCCGCCGTGCAGGGCCTGCAGGGCAACCGCGCGCGCCGCCATGCCCATGAAGCCCTGGTGGAGCGCACCGCGCGCGAACTGCAGCGCGCCGGGCGCCTGGTGTGGACCTCCTTGAGCCTGCGTGCCGGGCTGCCGCGCGAGCCCGAAGCGGCGGCTGATGGCGATCTGATCGAGGCCGCAGTCGCACCACCCAAGCGGCGCTGGCTGATGTGCCAGCCGGACGTCTACTCGCTACGGCCCAGCAGCAAACCGGCGGGTCTGGAGGTGGCGATCCACGAGATCAAGGTCAGCCGCGCCGACCTGCTGGGCGAATTGCGCCGGCCGGCCAAGAGCGCGGCTTACGCCGCGCTGTCCGCACAGACCTGGTTCGTGCTGGCCGCCGGCATTGCCGAGGTGGAGGAAGTGCCGCCCCAGTACGGCGTGTGGATCGCGCACGAGGGACGTTTCGAGCTGGGCCGTCCCGCGCCCCAACGTGCGCACCAGATCGACCATGCCACCTGGATTGAATTGGCCAAGGCCAGCCCCTTGCCCGCTCCGGAAGAATCCGCCCAGATCCAGCTGGGCGCATCGCCCTTGCCACCATGAACCGATTGGCCCAATTTGTCACTGCCCTGGCGCTGTGCAGCCTAGGCTCCGCGCCCCAGGCTGCGACCCCGACCTCTGAAGACGAAGCCCACAAGGACTATGCCTGGACCCACGCGCCGATCTGGATCTCGGCCGACGGCGCCTGGCGCCTCAGCCTGAGCGCGAACGGCGAACTGCTGCGCGAGGCTCAGGATGGCAAGGCGCCCGCCCAGCGCCTGCACGTGGGCTTTGGGGTGCGCGCCCTGGCCAGTTGGGGCGACGGCCACGTGGTCTGGGCGGTGCACGACCACTGCCTGCTGCAGGTGGACTTTCGCGCCACGCCGCCCGCGCTGCAGCTGATGGGGGCCGAGTACTGCACCCTGCCGCTCAAGCCCTTCCCTGAACCAACCCCCGATTACGAGCCGCGCGCCCTCGCCGTTTCGGCTGATGGGCGCTGGCTGGCATGGGGCCAAGACGGCCAAGTGGTCCTGACCGATCTGCGCAGCCGCACCGAACTGCGTCGGCATCCTCTCGGTGCGTCCGCCCTGTCGCTGCGCTTTGAAGACGAGGGTCAGCGTCTGGCTGTGCTGAGCGCCCTGCGCGGCGAGCATGACGAGGACTTCCCGGACCCCAGCGAACTGCAGTGGACCCGCTGGGACCTGCGCAGCGGCGCGCTGTGGAACGAAGCCCAGCGCCCCGGGTCTTTTGGCACGGCGGCGGACTACCTGCACAGCGCCAGCAGCGTGCAGCAGTTCTGGCTGGACGCGAAGGCCGGCGTGCAGGCCCTGGACCTCTCCAGCTGCCCGGCCCGCGTGCGCAGCTGGCCGCTGCCGAAAGGCCTGCAGGTGCAAAGTCTCGCGGCCGAGCCCCAAGGGCGCTGGCTGGCCGTGCTGGCCGCAGCGGGCAAGAGTCAGCGTCTGCTGTGGCTGGATGCCCGCAACGGCCAACTGCTGCACAGCAGCCCCCTGCCGCCGGAGCGCGGCGCGCAGGGTGTGGCCCTGGCCGCCTTCCGCCATGGCCTGCTGCTGCGGCGCGTCAGCGCCGTGCCGCAGGCGCAGGAGCAGTGGAACCAGAACCCCTGGCGCCTGCAGGCTTGGCAGGCCCTGCCGGTGCCGCCGGCCCTGCGGGCCCTGCCCGCCCGTGCGGCGCAGCCCACGGCGCTGTGCCGGGCGCCGGATGAAGACCCGCTGGCGCGGCAACCCGAGCTGCAGACGCGGCCGCCGCAGCTGCTTTGGTCGGTCGGCCTGCCAGCCGTCAGCAACTGGACCGACACCCGGCCCGGCTGCAATGGCAGTGACTGGTCTGAGGCGCCCCACTTGGACCACACGCCGCGCCGCTGGGGGCTCAGCCCGGCGGGCGAGCTATGGCTGGACCACGGCGCCGAACTGCAGCGTCTGGACCCCGCCAGCGGCCAGGTACTGGCGCGCTGGCCTACGCCGCGCGCGGCGGGTGTGTGCAGCACGCCCTCGTTCGCGCGCGCCCAGTTCTTGAACTGGCAAGCCGACACCCTGAGCCTGCGCCCCTTTGCCGCCCAGCTCGATGCCAAGGCCCGCACCACGCCGGAGCGCCGGCCGGGCTGGCAGGTGCACACCGCGGTGTGGCTGGGAGACCAGGTGCTGGCGCGCTGGGTCCGGCCCGGGCAGGCCGAACAGCGCCTCTACCGCGCCACGGCATCCGGTACCTGGGCGGTGGCGAGTCAGCGCACCGGCGAGCTGCGCGAGGGCATCCCCTGGTTCGAGGGCGACGAGGGCATCACCTCGTTGGTGGGTTGGCACGCACTGATGCCCGATGACGAGGCCATCGAGGCCGTGGCCCGCGAGGAGCGCGGCATGCGCGGGGACGGCCCGCGCTGGAGCGCCGGCCGCTACCTGTCCGTGCGTGCCGACGAGGGCGACCGGCTGCGCCTGTGGGACGGGGTTTCGGGCGCCGCCCTCAGCGCGGGGGGCGTCACCCGCCTGATCGACCTGGGACACGGGCGCGCGGTGGCGTTTGCGGGAGGCACGCATCACTACCGCCTGCGCGAGGGCGGCCGCGCGCCCCAGGTGGCGCGCTCGCCCCGCTCGGGCAGCGAGGGCGTGTGGGAAGACGCGCAATGGTGGGAGGCCGCGCAATTGCTGCTGATGCAGCGCATCGGCGGCGAACTGGTGGCGCTGCGCCTGCCCTGAACGGAGAAAGCCCCATGCACCGCGCTCTGTTTTGGGTTCTTGCCCTGCTACTCGGCTGGCCTGCGGTGCGCGCCGCCGAAATCTCGCTGGAAGCAGTCGCCCGCCAGGTCCGCGACGCCCCGCGCCGCGCCATCGTGTTCTCCGACGACGGTGCCTGGCGCGTGCACCAGAGCGCTGCGGGCGAGTTGGTGCGCGAGCCCACCCGCGGAGGCGGCCCGGTGCAGCGTCTGCATTTCAGCCATCCGCTGCTCGGCCTGGCCACGCGCGGCACGGCGCAGGAGGTCTGGCTGGAACTCGAGGTGCCCGAGCAGGACCCCGCGCAGCTCGGGGAATGTCTGCTGCGGGTGCGCTTTGGTGACGACGACACGCCACCGCAGACCGACACCCCCTTCGAGCCGGCCTGCCTGGCGCGCCTGGGCCTGGAGGCGCCCACGCCGCCGCAGGAGCCCGCGCGCGCCCCCCAGCCTCTGGCGCTATCGAGCGACGGCAGCCGCCTGGCGCGCGAGAAGGGCAGGCGCATCGAGGTGTTGGACCTGCAGCGCCTCGAGCGTTTGCAGTCCCTGCCCGCCGGCCCCGGTGACGGGTACCAGGAAGTGCTGCAAGACCTGCGCTTCGAAGACGGCGGCGCGCGCCTGCGCGTGCTCACGGCCGTGCTGGGCATCAACGAAAACGACACCGGCAGCGACAGCACCCTGCTGCTGAGCCGCTGGGACGTGGCCAGCGGCGCGCTCTGGCACGAGGCCGAGCGACCCGGCCGGCTGCTGCGTCCGCTGGACTTCGCGCAGGCTGCCACCGCCACGCACCAATTCTGGCTGCACGGGCCGCACCAGGTGGTGGCACTGAACCTGCAAACCTGCCCCAGCCGCGCGCGGCGCTGGGCCCTGCCACGCGGATGGCAGGCCCAGGCCCTGGCGGCCGACCCGCAGGGCCGCTGGCTGGCGGTGCAGGCCACGCAGGGGCCGCACACCCGGCTGCTGTGGCTGGACGCGCGGCAGGGGCGCCGGTTGGCGCAGACCCGGCTGCGCGTGGCGCCGGGTCTT
>JBDHSJ010000202.1:0-7312 GCA_039808065.1 Burkholderiaceae bacterium
GACAAACTCACCCCAGGCATGGCGGTGGCGCGGGTAGCTGGCTGGCGCTCGGAGCGTGGCGGCGCGGAACACGATCTGCGCCGGCAGGGCGTCTCGATAGGGCGTGCTGAGCGTGGCGGTGGGGGCGGGGCGGGCTTTCATGCGGTGGCGCGGCGGCGCCAGCGATTGTCGGTTTCGATGAACTGAGCGCAATCCCGCCACCACAGAATCGGCCGCATGCCCACCCAGCACCGCCCGCTCGACGCCCGCGCCATGGCCATCATGAGCCTGCTCTGCCTGATCTGGGGCTTCCAGCAGATTGCGCTCAAGGCCACCGCGGCCGACATGGCGCCGACGCTGCAGATCGGCCTGCGCTCGGGCCTGGCCGCCCTGCTGGTGCTGGGCTGGATGCGCTGGCAGAAGCAGGCGCTGAACTGGCGCGCCGGGCAGTGGCGCGCCGGCGCCCTGGTGGGTGGCTTGTTCGGCCTGGAGTTCATGCTGGTGGGCGAGGGCCTGCGCCACACCAGTGCCGCGCACATGGCGGTGTTCCTCTACACCGCACCGGTGTTCGCGGCCCTGGGCCTGGCCTGGGTGCAGCGCAGCGAGCGCCTGCACCCGCTGCAATGGGCGGGCGTGGCCTTGGCGTTTGCCGGCATGGCGCTGGCCTTTCTGGGCCGGGGCGGTGCGGTGAACCCACAGGTGCTCTGGGGCGATCTGCTGGGCCTGCTGGGCGGGGCGGCCTGGGGCGCCACCACGGTGGCGGTACGCGCCAGCCGCCTGGCCACGGCAGCGCCGGCCGAAACCCTCTTCTACCAATTGAGCGGGGGCTTCGTGCTGCTGGTGCTCACCGCCCTGGTGCTTGGCCAGACCGATGTGCAAGCCACACCCCGCCTGCTGGCCAGCCTGGCCTTCCAGACGGTGATCGTCTCCTTCATCAGCTACGGCGTGTGGTTCTGGCTGCTGCGCCAGTACCTGGCCTCGCGCCTGGGTGTGTTCAGCTTTTTGACGCCGCTGTTCGGCGTGGGCTTTGGCGTGTGGCTGCTGGGCGAGGCCCTGGAGCCCGCCTTTCTGGGCGGCGCCGCCCTGGTGCTGCTGGGCATCACGGTGGTGAGCGCGCAGCCGCTGTTGAGGCGCCGTCAGGCTTCCTGAGGCACCACGCCCGGCCAGATGGCCGCGACCGACTGCAACACCTGGCGCAGCTTGAAGGGCTTGAGCAACAGGCGCTGCACCTGCAGCGCTTGCAGGCGCAGCGCCAGCTCGGTGTCGCAGCGCTCGGCCAGCACGATGACGGGCAGGCGGGCGCGCGCGGGCTGGGCATCGGCACGCAGCAGCTCGATCAGGGCCAGCGCCTCATCCGCCTGGCCGTCGAGCGAAAGCACCAGGGCTTCGGCCCCCTGGCGCAGCAACTGCTCGCGTGCCGGCTCCACGCGCAGGAACTCGTCCACGCTGGCAATGCCCAGCTCGCGCAGCACCGCGGCCAGGGTGCGGCGCCACAGCATCTGCGGCTCCACCAGCAGCAGGCGGGGCGTCGTCATGCGCTCGCCTCGTCGCTGCGGCGCTGCAGCTCTTCCACCACCAGGTCGCGCAGCGCCCGCAGGATGCCGCGCTCGTAGACATCCAGGCGGCGCGGCTGCGGATCGGCCAGGCAGAGCGTGCCCACCGTGGCACCGTGGGCCAGGCGCAGGGGCGCGCCCGCATAGAAGCGCACGGGGGGATCGGCCAGGGCCAGCGGGTTGTCGTGAAAGCGCGGGTCCTGGCGGGCGTCCTCCACCTCCATCAGATCGTCCCCCAGGATGGCGTGGGCGCAGAAGGACACCGCGCGCGGCAGCTCGGGCACCGGCGCGCCGGCGCAGGCCTTGCTCCACTGCCGATCGGCATCGACCAGATTGACCAGCACCTGCGCCACCTCGAACTCTTCGGCCGCGAAGCGACAGATGCGGTCGAAGCGTTCCTCGGGCGGCGTGTCCAGGATCAGCAGCTCGCGCAGCGCCTGCAGGCGCGCGGCTTCGTTGGCAGGGATGGGGGCGGCTTGCATGGCGGTGCGGGGCAACGTGGCAGCCAGGGTAGCAGCGGCGGCGGGTATCGTCAGGCCCCACACGCCATGGCCACGCCCCAACGAACAATCCGGTCCTCGCAGCCCTGGGCGCTCGGGTTGTGGCTGTTTGGCCTGCTGCTGACCCTGATGCTGGCCGTGCAGGTGCACCGCGGCAACGAGCGCGCCGCGCAGCAGCGCTTCGAGCGCCTGGTGGACGAGCTGGCAGACGGCGTGCAGGAGCGCTTCGGTCTGTATGAATCGGGACTGCGCGGCGCGCGCGGTGCGGTGTTGGCGGCTGGGGGCGTGGGGCTGACCCGGCAAGCTTTCGCCGCCTATGCGAACAGCCGCGAGCTGGAACGGGAGTTCCCCGGCGCGCGCGGGTTCGGCCTGATCCAGCGCGTGCCGCGCGTCGAGGAGGCCCGCTTCGTGGCCCGGATGCAGGCGCAGGGCCTGAGCGACTTCGCGGTGCGCGAACTGGCCCCGCACGGCGAGGAGCGCCTCATCATTCGCGCCGTCGAGCCCGAGGCCCTGAACCGCCAGGCCTTGGGCTTGGACATCGCTTCCGAGCCCAACCGCCGCGAGGCGGCACGCCAGGCCGCACGGAGCGGCGAAGCGCGGCTCACCGCCCCCCTCACGCTGATGCAGGCCGCCGAGAGTCCGCACCGCGGCTTTCTGCTGCTGCTGCCCGTGTATGCCGAAGGAGCCGACCTGCGCACGCCCGGTGCGCGCGAGCGCGCCACCCAGGGCTGGGTGTACGCCCCGCTGCTGGCCGACGCCGTGCTGCGCAGCCTGGGCGCCGGGCTGGACGAGGTGCACATCCGCCTGGTGGACCAGGCCGAGCGCAGCCCCTTCTTCCGCACCGATGCCGAGGGCGAGCGCAGCAGCACCGGCCTGAGCACGCAGCGCCAGCTGCGCATCATGGGGCGCAATTGGCAGCTGCAGGCCGATGCCCAGCCCCCGCTGCTGGCGGCTGCACATGCGCGCAGCCCGGCCGCCGTGCTGGCCATCGGGATGGCCCTCAGCAGCTTGGGCGCGCTGCTGCTGGGCGTGCTGACGCGCCAGCGCGAGCAGCAGCTGCAGGCTCTGGGGCTGCCCGAGCGCGAGGCCGCGCGTCCGCTGCGAGCCTTTGCCACCAGCCGGCTGACGCTGGGCGCGCTGCTGCTCTGGCTGATCGGGGTGGCGGTCTATGTCGCGGTGGCGCAGAGCGAGATCCGCGCGCGCCGCGCCGCCGAACTGGCCCGCCATCTGCAGGAGCAGGCCCGGCAGCTGGTGACGCAGCGCGAGCAGCAGCGCGAGGCACGCCGCAAGGTGCTGGCCTTTCTGGCCGAAACGCCCCCGGTGCTGGGCCTGTGGCGGGCGCTCGCAACGGGAAGAGACCCCCTTGACGGCTCGGATCGCGCGCACTGGCAACGCCGCATGCAGCAGATCTTCAGCGCCCATTTGCGCACTGCCCCCGAGGTGCTCAGCCTGAGCCTGCGCTACCTCGACCGGCCAGACAGCGAGGGCTTGAGCGTGCAGCGTCTGGATGGCCAGCTCGTGCCGAAGCTGGGTCCCCTGAACGACGGCTCCGACGCCGGTCCAATGCTGGCGGCGGCGCTGCGCCAACCCCAGGGCACGCTGTACTTCGCCCCGGCGCGCGCCGGGTCCGTGGGACCGGATGGCCGCCCGCGCTGGACCTACGAAGCCCTGCTGCCGGTGGCCGCTCCGCAGGGCAGCGCGCAAGAGCGTCCGATCGCGGTGCTCAGCGTGGTCATCGACCTCAGCGCCCGCCTGGACAGCCTGCGCGGCCAGCTGCCCGAGGGCGCACAACTTTTTGTACTGAACCCCCAGCAAACGCTGATGCTGGCGCCGCCCGAGCTGCGCGCGCCGGTTCCGGTGGGCGAAACGCTGCGCTGGCCGCAGGTGTTCCGCACGGTGACCTCGCCTTGGACCGATGCCGAGCCGGCGCTGCGGGCCTGGGCTGGACCGGCCGGCACCCTGTTGCTGTCGCAGGCGGTCTACCAGCCCAATCAGCGCAGCGACGACGCCGAGCAGACCCTGCTGCTGGGCCTGCCGCAGGACCAGTTGGACCAGGAAGTGCGCAGCGAATTGGGGCAGCGCCTGCGCCTGCCCCTGGCCCTGGGCCCGGTGGGCCTGCTGCTGCTGTACCTGTTGTGGACGGCCAATGAGCGCCAGCAGCGCATGCGCGCCGAACGCCTGCGCCAGGCCCGCGTGCTGGATCAATCGCGCGACGCCTTCATCGGCCTGGACGGTGAGCAGCGCATCCGCAGCTGGAACCAGGGCGCGCAAGCCCTGTTCGGCTGGCAAGCCGACGACGTGCGTGGCCGTGCCCTGGCCGAGCTGCTGCATGCCGAAGCCCCCTGGCCGCAGCCGAAGGATCCGGCCTGCCGCTTCGAGACCCGCGTGCGCCGCAGCGACGCTGGCCCTGGCGAGCCCCTGGAAGTGGCCGTGGACTGGACCCCGCTGCAGGGCGAGGACGGCGACGGCAGCCTGACGCTGCGCGACATCGGCCGGGAGCGCGCCGCCCAGCGCCGCGTGCTGCAGATGAACGCCGAGCTGGAGGATCAGGTGCTGGCACGCACCGCCGACCTGCAGCACGAGCGCGAACGCCTGGCCAACATCCTCGAAGGCACCCATGTCGGCACCTGGGAGTGGAATGTGCAGACGGGCGCGACCCGCCACAACCCGCGCTGGGCCGGGATGCTGGGCTACAGCCTGGACGAACTGGAGCCCATCGACACGGAGCGCATGGAGGCCCTCACCCACCCGGACGACCGCGACCGCGCCCGCCAGCTGATACAGGCCCATCTGCGCGACCGCAATTCGCGCTATGAGGTCGAGCTGCGTCTGCGCCACCGCGAGGGTCACTGGGTCTGGGTGCTCTCGCGCGGCCGTGTGCTGAGCTGGACCGAGGACGGCCGCCCCGAGTGGATGTACGGCACCCACCAGGACATCACCGAGCTCAAGCAAGCCCAACAGCGGCAGCAGCGCGCCGCCCGCCTGCTGCAGCAGGTCCTGGCCGCGGCCACCGAGGTCTCGGTGATCGCCACCGACACCGAGGGCGTCATCACCGTCTTCAACCCCGGCGCCGAGCGCATGCTGGGCTACCAGGCCGACGAGATGGTGGGCCGGCAGACCCCGGCCGTCATCCACCTGCCCGAGGAAGTGCAGGCGCGCGGGCAGGAACTGAGCCAGGCGGCCGGCCGGCCGGTGGAAGGCTTCCGTGTCTTCGTGCACCTGCCCGAGCAGCAGGGCTCGGAGCTGCGCGAATGGACCTATGTGCGCAAGGACGGCAGCCGGCTCCCCGTGGCCCTGGTGGTGACGGCCGTGCGCGACGAGGCCGATCACCTGACCGGTTACCTGGGCATAGCGCAGGACATTTCCGAGCGCCGGCGCGCCGAGCAAGCCCTGCGCGAGGCCAAGCAGGTGGCCGAGGCCGCCAATGCCGCCAAGAGCCTGTTCCTGGCCAATATGAGCCATGAGATCCGCACGCCCATGAACGCCGTGCTGGGCGTCGCGCACCTGCTGCAGGACACCCCGCTGGACGCCGAACAGCGCACCCTGCTGGGCAAACTGCAACTGGCCGGGCGCTCGCTGCTGGCCATCATCAACGACGTGCTGGACCTGGCCAAGATCGAGGCCGGCGAGCTGCGCCTGGAGCAGCTGCCGATGCGCCCGCAGCAGCTGCTCGACGAGGTGCGCGCGCTGATGGAGGCGCAAGCCCTGGCCAAGGGCCTGGCCCTGGACACCGAGCTGGACCCGGCCCTGCCCGAGCTCGTCATCAGCGACCCGCAGCGCCTGCGCCAGATCCTGCTGAACCTGGCCAGCAATGCCATCAAGTTCACCGCCCAGGGCGAGGTGCACCTGCGCGCGCGCCTGGAAACCGGTACAGCTGGCGAGGAGTGGCTGTGCTGGGAGGTGCAGGACAGCGGCATCGGCATCGCCCTCGAAGCCCAGGCCCAGCTGTTCCGTCCCTTCGTGCAGGCCGATGCTTCCACCACCCGCCACTACGGCGGCACCGGGCTGGGCCTGGCCATCGTGCGGGAACTCAGCGAACGCTTGGGTGGCACGGTCAAGCTGCGCAGCCAGCCGGGTGAAGGCAGCTGCTTCAGCGTGCGCCTGCCGCTGCAGCGCGCGGCAGCCAGCAACGGCGGCGGCGGTCTGCGCGTGCTCATCGTCGAAGACGAAGCCGCACAACGCGAGGCCCTGAGCACGCAATGCCGCAGCCTGGGCTGGCAGATCGAGGCGCTCGACAGCGGCGAGGCCCTGCTGCAGCGCCTGGCTCAGCCGGGCCCGGAGCCCGATGTGCTGTTGCTGGATTGGCAGCTGGGCGCCGGCCCCGATGGCCTGAGCACGCTGCAGCAGCAGGTACAGCGAAAGGGCGCGGACAGCCTGCCGGCCGTGCTGGTGATCAGCGCCGCCGCGCCCGAGCAGGTACGCGCGGCCGCCGGATCGCAATGGGCCGATGCGCTGCTGCACAAGCCCGTGCAACCCTCCGAGCTCTTCAATGCCGTGAACCGCGCCGTCGTGCGCCGCACCGGCAGCCTGGAGCGCGTGTTGCAGGCCACCCGCATCGACGCGCTGGACGCGGCCTGGTTGCCCGGCGTGCGCGTGCTGGTAGTGGACGACAACGAACTCAACCGCGAGGTGGCCCAGCGCCTGCTCGGGCGCGAGGGTGCGCTGGTGCAGACGGCCGACGGCGGCGCGGCAGCGCTGGCCCTGCTGCAAGCCAGTAACCCGCCCGCCTTTGACGCCGTGCTGATGGATGTGCAAATGCCCGGCATGGACGGCCTGGAAACCACGCGCCGCCTGCGCCAGCTGCCCGGCGGGCCTGAGCTGCCGGTGCTGGCACTGACCGCTGGCGCGCTGGAAGAGGAACGCCAGCGCGCCCTGGCCGCCGGCATGGACGGCTTCCTGACCAAGCCGCTGGAGCCCGCCCAGCTGGTGCGCAGCCTGCGCCAGTGCGTCGAGGCGCGTCGCCGCGAGCCACTGGCCGCCGCGCTCAGCGTGCGGGCCGAGGGCGCTCAGGCCGCAAGCGATTGGCCCGAGATCGACGGCATCGACCACGCGCAATCCCAGCTGCTGATGGGCGGTCAGCGCGAGCTCTTCCTGCAAGCGCTGCGCCGCCTGCTGGACGAACATCTGCCCGCACTCAAAGCTTGGCAGAGCGCCGACCTGGACGCCGAGCGCGCCGACTGGCTGGCCCGCCTGCACAAGCTGCGCGGCTCGGCTGGCCAGTTGGGCGCCCGCGGCCTGCACGCCGCCGCCAGCGCCGCCGAGCAGGCCCTGCGCAGCAGC
>JBDHSJ010000203.1:0-7312 GCA_039808065.1 Burkholderiaceae bacterium
CGGGCCGCGCAAGACCTGCAGCCCCTCGGGCAGCCGGCCGCGCTCGGGCAGGCCGGCGTGCAGGCGCACCAGGGTGGCGGGGTCGGCATCCAGCACCCCCACCCAGCGGTTGCGGCCCTCGCGCTTGGCGCAGTACAGCGCCGCGTCGGCCAGGTCCACCACCAGGGCCCAGCCGGTGGCCCGCGGCTCGGAAGGCAGCAGCGGGAAGCAGGCGAAGCCGATCGAGCAGCTGCGCACCAGGGTGCGGCCCTGCGGCAGCATGAAGGGGCGCTCCACCACGGCGCGGCGCGCGCGCTCGGCCAGATTGGGCGCGCTGGCGCGTGAGCTGCCACGCGCTACCACCAGGAACTCCTCGCCGCCCCAACGCACCAGATAGTCGCTCTCGCGGAAGACTTCGTGCAGGCGCTCGCGCATCTGCATCAGCAGCGCATCGCCTGCGGCATGGCCGTGCTGGTCGTTGACCTGCTTGAAGTGGTCCAGGTCCAGCAGGAAGAAGCACAGATCGGAATCCGAAGGCGGCGGCTGGCCCTGGCGCAGGGCCTCTTCGTGCTGCCGCAGCACGAGGTGCAGGTCATCGTCCAGGCGCTCGGTGACAAAGCGGCGGTTGCGCAGCCCGGTCAGCGGGTCGGTCAGGGCCGACTGCTCCAGCGCCTCGGTCTTTTCCTTCAGGGCTTCGGAGAGCGTCTCCAGCGCCAGCGTGCGCTCGGCCACGCGAGCCTCCAGCTCGCCCTGACGGCGGCGCAGCAGCCCGGTGCGCAGTTGCACGGCGGCATACAGCACCGTCAGCACGCCCACCACGCCCAGCACGCGCGCCCACCAGGTCTGCCACCAGGCCGGCACCACCTCGATCTCCAGCTCCAGCAGCTTGGGGCTCCAGTGGCCGTTTCGGTTGCTGCCCTGCACCAGCAGGCGGTAGTGGCCCGGTGCCAGGCCGCCGTAGTTGAGCTGGCGCTCGTTGGCGTCGGAAACGATCCAGTCAGCATCGAAGCCTTCGAGCCGGTGGCGGTAACGGTTGCGGCCGGGCAGGCTGAGGTCCAGCGCCGCCACTTCGAGGTTGAAGTTGCGCTCCCCCGGCATCAGGCGCAGTTGCGGCTGCAGCCGGCTGAGCGGCTCGGCCTGGCCATTGATGCGCAGCTCGGTGGCCACCACCGGCGGCTGGTAGCGCCAGGGCACGAAACGGTGCGGGTCCAGCACCAGCAGGCCGCGGCTGCCGCCGAACAGCATGCGGCCGTCGCGCAGCGGCGCGTAGGAGCGAAACCAGGCGGTACCCACGTCCACGCCATCGGCGCTGGTGAGTTCGTCGAACTGGCCGGTCTCCGGGTCAAAGACGCCGCGGTGCGTCCAGATGCGGCCGCGGTTGTCCTGCATCAGATTGGCCCCGAAGGACTTGCCGCCCTGGCCGATGCGCTCGCTCACCAGCTCGATGCGCAGGCCCTGCGGGCTGCGTACCAGGCGGCGCAGCCCGGCGGAGCTGTCCAGCCAGAGCTGCTGGCGGGCATCAACCAGCAGGCCCAGCACGGCGTCGTCGCCCAGGCTCTCGCCCGGTGCCAGCGGCGCGGGCTCCAGCACGCTGGCGCCCGGCGCCAGGCTGAACAGCCCGCGCTCCCCGCCCACCCAGACCCGCCCCTCGCCGTCCTCGATCAGGGCATTGATGTCGGCCTTCAGCGCCTGCCCGTCGGCCAGCGCGAGGCGTTCGAAGCGCGCGGCGCCGGCGGCCTTGCGGAACAGGCCGTCCGACGTGCCTGCCAGCACGCTGCCATCGCGCGGCCCCAGCATCACGCGCACGGTGCCGCGGCCCAGGGCATGGGTGCCCAGGAAGCGGCGCGCCTGCGGGTCGAACTGGCTGACCTTGTCGCCCGCCCCGGCCCAGACCTGGCCGTCCTGCGAGCGCGCGATGCCGCCCACGCGGCCGCTGGGGTAGCCCTGCTGACCGGGGCGGAAGCTGGCCTGGAGGCGCAGCTCGGGGTCGAGTACGGCCACCCCACGGTCATTGGTGCCGGCCCAGATCTCGCCGTTGGGCAACTCGATCAGGCTGCGCACGTCCACCACGCCGAGCACGCTGTCCTCGTCCAATTCGCCGCGCCGCACCCACAGCGCCGGCGTCTCGGCGGCGTGGCGCTGCAGGCCACCGCCATAGCTGCCCATCCAAAGGACGCCGCTGGCGTCGCGCGTCATCGCGCGGATGTCCGAACCGGCCGGGCCCCAGGGCCGGCTGGCGCGGTGGCGCATCAGGCGCAGCAGTTGTCCGTCGCTGCGGCGGCGGATCTCCAGCGCATGGCCGCGACCGACCCAGAGCTCGTCGCGGTCCATCTCCACCAGGGCTTGCACGGCGCCGCCCCCACTGTCCCCGCGGTCCACCCAGGTGGCGGCGCCACTGCGCAGATTGACACGCAGCAGCTCACCGCGCTGGGTGCCGACCCAGAGCACGCCGGCGCTGTCAAAGCGCAGCACCGAGATGATGCGGCCGCCCAGCGCGCCATCCTCGCCCGCCAGCGGCAGGGCGGCGGGCTCGAAACGCGCCTGGCCGCGCGCGCGCAGCGCCAGGCCGTTCCAGGTGCCTACCCAGAGCGTGCCTTGGTTGTCCAGGGCCAGCGATTGCACCCGATCGTCCGGCAGGCCCTGGGCCGGGCCGAAGTGCGTGACCTTGCCCGTGGCGGGGTCGACCTGCTGCAGCCCGCCGCCCACGGTGCCGGCCCAGATGCGCCCCTCCGGGTCCTCGATCAGGGCGCGCACGGTGCCGCGCGCGAAACCTTCGGGGTTCGTCGCGTCGGGGCGGAAGAAGCGCCACTCGCCACTGTCGGGGTTGAGCTGGCCGAGGCCGTCGCTGTCGGTGCCGACCCAGAGCGTGCCGTCGCGCGCCGGCAGCAGGGTGCGCACGAAGCTGGTGGCGTTCGGCCGCTTGCTGTCCGAGGGCAGGCGCAGCTGCAGGAACTCGTAGCCATCGAAACGCACCAGGCCGATGGCCGTGCCGACCCACAGGAAGCCGCGCGGATCGACGGCGAGCGTGGAGACCACGCCGTCCGACACCGCCGCGGCGTCGCCGATGCTCTCAAAGCGCGGTTCGGCCAGCTCGGGCCGCGGCGCAGCCCCAGCGGCCAGCAGCCACGCTGCCAGCAGTCCGGCCACGCCATGTCGGAGCCGGCCCCAGGGCCGGCTGGTGAGCGCTTGCAACATTGGGCAACTAGCCTATCGCAAGCGCCCTGCAGCCGCTGTGCGCTAGGGCACAGCTTTGTCGCGCTTGAGCCTCAGCGCAAGGCCTGGTTGATGCGCTCCAGCTGCGCCGCGCCTGGGCAGAGCTCGGTCTCGCCCAGGCGGTTCAGCGCGCCGGCCGGCAGCTTCATCTGCTGGTGGAGATTGCGCGCCGCCGGGTCCACGAACAGCAGACCGGTGGGCAGCTCGCCCTCCTGCTGCAGGGTCTGGATGGTGGTCATGGCGGCCAGGCGGCTGGTCGGGTCGTGCTCCTCGCGCAGCTTGCGCAAGCGCAGCAGCGAGCCATCGGCCTGCGTCAGCTCCATCACCTCGCCCGGCGCCGGCTCGGCCTTCTGCTCGGCGGCCAGGTCGATGAAGTCGATGCGGTTCAGCGCGGCGTTGTGCTCGCGCACATGGTCGTAGCTGCGCGTGCTGCCGGTGTGGTTGTTGAAGGCCACGCAGGGGCTGATCACATCAATGAAGGCCGCGCCGCCATGGCGCAGCGCGCCCTCGATCAGCGGTACCAGCTGCGCCTTGTCGCCGCTGAAGCCGCGCGCCACGTAGGTGGCGCCGAGCTGCAGTGCCAGGCTGACCAGATCGACCGCGGAGTCGATATTGGTCGCGCCCTTCTTGCTCTGGCTGCCCTTGTCGGCCGTGGGCGAGAACTGGCCCTTGGTGAGGCCGTAGACGCCGTTGTTCTCGACGATGTAGACCATCGGCACGCCGCGCCGCATGGCGTGGGCGAACTGACCCAGACCGATGGAGGCCGAGTCGCCATCGCCGCTCACACCCAGGTACAGCAGCTCGCGGTTGGCCAGCGAGGCGCCGGTCAGGCAGGAAGGCATGCGCCCATGCACGCTGTTCAGGCCGTGGCTGGCGGAGAGGAAGTAATCGGGCGTCTTGCTGCTGCAACCGATGCCGCTGAGCTTGGCGACTCGGTGCGGCGCGATGTCCAGCTCCCAGCAGGCCTGGATGATGGCGGCGCTGATGCTGTCGTGCCCGCAGCCGGCGCAGAGCGTGGAGATGCGGCCCTCGTAATCGCGCCGCGTGTAGCCGACCTTGTTCTTCGTCAGCGTAGGGTGATGCAGCGTGGGTTTGGCGATGTAGGTCATACCTTGGCTCCAACCGGGGACACCGCGAGTTCGTGAACCTGCTTGGTGATGGCCGCGGCGATGAAGCGCGCGGTGATCGGGGTGCCATCGAAGTGCAGGATCTTGCGCAGGCGCGCCGGGTCGATCTCCAGCTCGTTCACCAGCAGGGTGCGCAGCTGGCCGTCACGGTTCTGCTCGACGACGAAGACCGCGTCATGCGCCAGGATGAAGTCCTTCACCGCCTGCGGGAAGGGGAAGGCGCGGATGCGCATGGCGTCCAGGTGGATGTCATTGGCGCTCAAGTGCGCCAGGGCCTCGTCCATCGCACCGCTGGTGCTGCCGAAGTAGATGACGCCCAGACGGGTTGGTTTTTCTGCGGCGCGCACCGCCGGCTGCGGGGCGATCATGGCGGCGGTCTGGAACTTGCGCTGCAGGCGGTCGGCGATGTACATGTAATCGCTGCCGGCCTCGCTGTACACGGCCTGGGCGTTATGCGTGCTGCCGCGCGTGAAGTAGCTGCCCAACTTGGGGTGCGTACCCGGCAGCGTGCGGTAGGGGATCGAGTCGCCGTCCAGGTCCTTGTAGCGGGCGAATTCCTTGCCGGCTTCGAGGTCGGCGGCACTGAGCACCTTGCCGCGGTCGTAGCGGCGGGCGTCATCCCAGTGGAAGGGTTCGGACAGGCGCTGGTTCATGCCGATGTCCAGGTCGCTCATCACGAACACCGGGGTCTGCAGGCGATCGGCCAGGTCCAGCGCGGTGGCGCTGAACTCAAAGCACTCGTGCGGGTCCTCGGGGAAGAGCATCACGTGCTTGGTATCGCCATGGCTGGCGTAGGCGCAGGCCAGCAGGTCGGCCTGCTGGGTGCGCGTGGGCATGCCGGTGCTGGGGCCGCCGCGCTGCACGTTGACGATGGTGAAGGGCACCTCGGCGAAGTAGCCGAAGCCGAGAAACTCGGTCATCAGGCTCACGCCCGGGCCCGAGGTCGCCGTAAAGGCGCGCGCGCCGTTCCAGCCCGCGCCCAGGATCATGCCGACCGAGGCGATCTCGTCCTCGGCCTGCACGATGGCGTAGTTGGATTCGCCCTCGGCCGTGGTGCGGAACTTCTTGCAGTAGCTCTGGAAGCTTTCGGCCACCGAGCTGCTGGGCGTGATGGGGTACCAGGCGCAGACGGTGGCGCCGCCGTACACCATGCCCAGCGCGCTGGCGCTGTTGCCGTCCACGAAGATGCGCTGGCCGACCTTGTCGGCACGCTTCACCTTCAGCCCGACCTGGTGCTGGCCCAGGTGCTCGCGCGCGAAGCTCGCGCCAGCATGCAGGGCGCGCACATTGCCTTCGAGCAGCTTTTCCTTGCCCTTGTACTGCTCGGCAAACAGCTGCTCGATGACCGAGAGCTGCACGCTCATCAGT
The DNA here is from genome assembly GCA_039808065.1 of Burkholderiaceae bacterium. GTDB lineage: Bacteria > Pseudomonadota > Gammaproteobacteria > Burkholderiales > Burkholderiaceae_C > Inhella. Next base: position 5,688 of record JBDHSJ010000203.1, read on the forward strand.
TCGGCCAGCGCCCCAAGCACCAGGATGTTCTTGAACAGGGTGCGCTGGCGCGCATCCTCGTAGGTGCCATTGCAGATCGCGGTGGCGGGCATGCCGATCACCGTGATGTCCTTGCGGCCGCAATCGACTTCCTTGGTGCTGTCGTAGAACAGATAGCCGCCGGGCTCGATCTCTTTGACGTCCTGCGCCCAGGTCTGCGGGTTCATCGCCACCATCAGGTCGATGCCCCCTCGCCTTCCCAGCCAACCGTCTTCGCTGACGCGTAGCTCGTACCAGGTGGGCAGGCCCTGGATGTTGCTGGGGAAGATGTTGCGCGGCGCCACCGGCACGCCCATGCGCAGGATGGCGCGGGCGAACAATTCGTTGGCCGAGGCCGAGCCGGAGCCGTTGACGTTGGCGAACTTGATGACGAAGTCGTTGGTGGATTCGATGCGGTTCATGCGTGTCTCGATGCTTTTGTGTCTTGCGCGAGAGCCCTCAGGGGCTTCACCCCCGAACCCCAACCCGCATTTCTTTGCTGCGCCAAAGAAGCGCGGGGCAAAGAAAGGCGCTTGAATGCACGCACGCCGCCTAGGGCGGCGCGCGATTGCACGGCTAGCTCACATGGCTCCCACAGCCCTCCTGGGACTGCGAAAACCTGCCCGCTAAGCTGGCCGGAGTACCGGCCGACTAGACCACCGCAAACCATCACGGGCTTTCTGCGATGAAGGAAGCCCCAAAGAGGGCTCGCGGCGGTATTGCCCCTGGGATTCACGATGCACACACCTTCCCCCGCGCCGGCGCATCCCGACAAGCCGCCCCCGCCTTGGTCGTCATCAGCAGGAACTTCTGCATGTCCCAGGCGCCGGTGGGACAGCGTTCGGCGCACAGGCCGCAGTGCAGGCACACGTCCTCGTCCTTGACCATCACGCGGCCAGTCTTCAAGGACTCGCTCACCATCAGCGGCTGCTCCACATGCAGGCGCGGCACGCGCAGCTCCAGCTGGTCCACCGAATCGGCGTTGGCCGTGAAGCTGATGCAGTCGGTCGGGCAGATGTCCACGCAGGCGTCGCACTCGATGCACTGCTTGGCCGTGAACACGGTCTGCACGTCGCAATTCAGGCAGCGCTGCGCTTCCTTGAACGCTGTCTTGACGTCGAAGCCCAGCTCCACCTCGACCTTGATCGATTTCAGCGCGGCTTCGGCCGCCGCCCAAGGCACCTTGTGGCGGGAATCGTTGGTGGGGGCGTTGTCGTAGCTCCACTGGTGGATGCCCATCTTCTGGGACATCAGGTTCACATGCGGGGGCGGGCGGCGGGTCACGTCCTCGCCGTGCAGCAGGCGGTCGATGCTGACCGCCGCCTCATGCCCATGGGCCACGGCGGTGATGATGTTCTTGGGGCCGAAGGCGGCGTCGCCACCGAAGAAGACCTGGGGCAGCGAGCTCTGGTGCGTCACCGCATCCAGCACCGGCAGGCCCCACTTATCAAACTCGATGCCGGCATCGCGCTCGATCCAGGGGAAGGCGTTCTCCTGGCCCACCGCAATCAGCACTTCGTCGCAGGGCAGGTCCACATCGGGCTGGCCGCTGGGCACGAGCCGGCGACCACCGTTCTCGTACACCGATTGCACGATCTCGAAGCGCA
>JBDHSJ010000204.1:0-7260 GCA_039808065.1 Burkholderiaceae bacterium
GCCAGCACCTGGGCCTGCAGGCCGTAGAGGTCGTCCGCGGCTTCGCACGGCGCTGGGGGGCGGCCCTGGCTGCTGTCCAGCCAGGCCAGCTCCAGCTGCCATTTGCGTGGCAGGTAGCGCAGCAGGGCGTTCTGGCGCAGGGCCAGCAGCTGGGCAGGCAGGGCTTCGCGCGGGCCATCCACCAGGGTCTGCAGCGCCACCAGGGTCTGGCTGGCAAAGCCCTGCCCCGGTGGCGCCGTTTGCGGGCCCTGGCTGAGCGCCAGGCGCCAGGCCAGGCGCTGCAGCGAATCCCAGGCGGGCAGGGCGGTGGCCTCGGGCCACTGGGTTACCAGCGCTCGGGCATGCGTCAGCGCGGCGGTGCGGGTCTCGGCTTCGCCCAGCTCGTCGGCGCAGCGGGCCAGCAGGTGCAGGCCGTCGAGCTGCAGCAGGGGCAGGCCGTCGCGGTGGGTCTCGCGCAGCAGCTGCTGCAGCGGTGGCAGGGCTTCGGCGGGCCGGCCGCAGTCGAGCAACGCAAAGGCGAGCGCGAAGCGGGCGTGCAGGCACAGCGGGTGCTGGGGGTCGCGTGCCTGCAGGGTCTCCAGCGCCGTGCGGGCGTGGCGCAGGGCGTCGGCGGGCACGTCGTACATCTGCGCGCAGCGCGATTCGACCAGGGCCTGCAGCGCGGCGTCGGCCAGCGGGGCGGTACAGCCCAGGCGTTCGGCTTCGTGCGGCAGGCGTTCCACCTCCAGCAGCCACAAACGCTGCAGGGCGGGGTCCGCTCCCGCCGCGCGCAGCTGCGCGCCCAAAGCGGCGCGGTCGGGCCGCCAGAGGCGGGCCCATGCGGTGGCCGTCAGGTCGAGCGGGTTCGGGTTCGTCAATGGGGCGTCGGTTGGAGCAGCGGGGGGCGCAATTCAACCCCGGGGGTGGATGCGCACGGCGGGCGAAGTCGCCAGAATTTTCCGGCTCCAGACCTTCTTCTTCCTGCCGTGATCTCTCTTGATTCGCAACGCCAGGCCGCTCAGCTGGCCTTTGCCGCCAGTGGCGCTGAATTGCGGGTGGGCGACCCTGCTACCTTGCCCTGGCCGCTGGCGGCGCTGCGCGCGGGCCAGGGCTTGCAGGTGCTGCAGCACATCGATTCGGGGCTCAGCGCCACCATCGAATGCGTGGCGGCTGCCGACCGGCGCTGGTGTGTCAAGCGAGCGCGGGCCGAGGCGCGGGTGCGCAATGTCGACGGCCAGACCAGCTTTCTCAACGAGGTGCAGCGCCGCGCCGACATCGAGGCCCTGAAGCGCCGCAAACCCGACGCCTGGCCGGGCCTGGTGGACACGCTGTACGCCGACTACCGCGCCGGCCTGATCGTCTCGCCCTGGATCGAGGGCGGCGCCGTTCAGGAATGGAGCGAGCGCGCGCTCGGCCAGCTGTTCGACACCGTTTGTGCCCTCTGGCTCGAAGGCCTGTTCGAGTGGGATCTGTGCGCCGGCAATCTGCTCGATGACGGCCGCCAGCTGCGCCTGTTCGACTTCGGCTACTGCTACCGCTTCGACCCGCTGCACCAGTTCAACAGCGCCGGCCGTGGCGACGACCAGCCGATGTTCCACCCGGCCGAACGCTTCGAAACGCGCTGCTACAGCGCCCTGCTGCTGCAGCTGGAGCGCAGCCAGGGCCAGGCCGCGGCCGTGGCCGCGTTCCGCCGCGCCAAGCAGGCTGCGCTGCCGGCCTACGAGCGCATGCGTGCCGCCGCGGCTGCACGCGGCGCCAGCACCCTGGTGCTGGACTGGCTGGACGCCATCTGCCGGCGCTGGCGTGCTGCCCTGCGAGGGGATGCGGAGGCCCTGTACCTGGCCGAGGCCTGGCGTTCGCACCGTCTGGATCTGGACGACGATCTGCGGGGACAGAGCTGCACGCCCACCACCCTGGCGCGTGCCGACTGGCTGCTGGCTGCCGTGCGCGAGCACCCGGCCGCACTGCGCCATGCCCTGTTCTGGGGTGAGCAGGACCGGAGCCCCGCTGCCCTGCAGGCGCATCTGCAAGCGCTGCGGCGCACGGCCGAACACTTCCAGCTGAGCAAGGGCTGACCAGAGGGGCTGCGCCCGCAGGCGCGCGACCCACCGAACGCTCAGGCCCTAGAACCGGTAGGCCAGCTCCAGCAGCGCGTGGCGGCGCGGCAGCGGCAGGTCATCCGGGATGTTGCCCGGCGCCGGGCTGGGCTCACGTGCGTCGGCGTTGGCGAGGTTGTTGATCAGCACACTGGCCTGCCAGCCCTGGAGCGCGCTGCGACGCCAGTGCAGGCCCAGGTCCGCCAGCGTGTAGTCCGCCAGGGCGGCGCGGGCATCACCGGCGGCGCGGGCGCGGCCCGCGATGTGGCGGGCCTGCAGGCTGCCGGACCAGTCGCCGCTCAGTCGTGCTTCCAGGGCCAGCTTCGCCATGCGGCGCGGGGCATCGGCCGAGCGCAGGCCGGTCAGGCGGTCGCGGCTGATCTGTTGCGACCAGCTCGCGTCCACCCGCCAGCCCGGGCCGGGTTGCCAGCGAGCCTCGGCCTCGAAGCCATGGCCGTCTTGGGTGCCGAGGTTCTGCGTGGTGGCACCGGAGCTCGGGTCGGCATGGGGCACCAGGCGCAGGATGTCATGCATGCGGTAGCTGAACAGGTTCAGGCGCAGTTGCAGGCTGCGGTGGGCCTGCCAGTCCGCCGCCAGCTCGGTGGTGGCCATCTTCTCGGGCTGGGCGTCGGGATTGCCCAGGTTCACCGGGTTGTTGATGTTGTGCAGCTCGGCAAAGCTGGGGGCGCGGAAGGCGCGGCCGTGCAGGGCCTTGAGCGTGAGGTCATGGCGGGCATCCCACACCAGTGCCAGGCGCGGGTTGGTGGTGTGGCCGAAGTCCGAATAGCGGTCATGGCGCAGGCCGGCGGTCAGCGTCCAGTCCTGTGCCAGTTGCCATTCGTCCTGCAGGGCCAGGTAATGCAGGTCGCGCTGTTGCGGCGTCACATAGGGGCCGCTGGCCGAGACATCCACCAGGCTGCCCAGCGGCACCGGGAAGCTGCCCACTCCCGGCAGCACCTGGAAGTTGAAGTTCTTCACCTCGCGCGTGGCGTAGAGATCGCTGCGGCGCCAGCCGGCCAGCAGGCGCAGGCGGTGCTGCGCCCAGCCGCCGTACAGCAGGCTGCCTTCCAGATCGTGCACGCGGCTGTTGCGCCCCGGGCCGCCCAGCATCCCTTCGGGGTAGAGGCCGCCGAAGGCACCGGGGGGGAACAGCTGGTAGAGCGAATCGATCCGGGTGTGGGTGACGCTGGCGTGCAGTTGCGCGTCCCAGTCGGGCAGCCAGCCGTTGCGCTGCCAGTCGAGTGCCAACACGGCGAAATCGGTGTCGGCCCAGTCGCGGTTGGACAGGGCCTGGGCGAGGCCGGGGCCGGAGCCGATGCCATGGCGGCGCTTCAGGCTGGCCTGGGCCTGCCAGTCCTGCCAGCTCAGGCGCAGTTGCAGGTCGAGGTCGCGGTGCCGGGTGCTCATGGGGCCGGGGGCGCGCGAGGCCTGGGTGCCGAACACGGCGTCCAGCGCGGTCTGGGCGTCCGCGCGGATGGTCTCGGCCTGGCCGTCGGTGCGGCCGGCACGCAGCCAGGCCAGCCAGGACCAATCGCCGCTGCGGCCGCTGTGGCGCAGGCTGGCGGCGTGGGTGTCGAAGCTGCCAGCCTGCAGGCCGAGCTGGGTGCCAGGCTGCTCGCCGGCGCGCCAGGTGGTGATGGCGATGACGCCCGCCAGCGCGTCCGCGCCATAGAGCGCCGAGCCGGGGCCGCGGATCACTTCCACGCGTGCAACCTGGTCCAAAGGCATCGAGACCCACATCTCTTCCGGGCTGCCGAGCAAGATGCTCTGGCGCCGCACGCCGTCGATCAGGATCAGCACCTGCTGGCTGAACTCGCCTTGCACGCCGCGCAGCTGGAAGCGCGGTTCGTTGATGTAGTACGTGCGCGAGACATGCAGACCGGGTACGCGCTGCAGCAGCTCATTGAGATCGGTGGCGCCGCTGGCGCGGATGTCTTCGGCCGTGAACACCGTGGCCACGGCCGGCGCGCGCCGCAGACTTTGCTTGTTGCCGGTGGCGATGCTGACGGTGGCGCTGTCGCCGTAGGCCAGGGCCAGCTCGTCGTCATCCGCAGCCTGCGCCGAAGTCCCCGCCATCAGCGCGGCGAATGCACAGCAAAGGGTTCTGCAGCTTGCCATTCAAAACCTCCAGCTGCCTTCCAGCGACACGCTGCGTGGCGCCTGCGGCAGGTCATTGACGATGCGGCCGGGGGCCAGGCTGGGCTCGCGTACATCGGCGTTGCCCAGGTTGCGCAACTGCAGCGCCAGGTTCCAAGGCTGGGCCTGCGGCGCCCAGCGCAGCGCCAGATCACCACTCAGATAGCCGCGCAGCGGCGGCCGTGGATCGCCGGCCGAGCGTCGTCGTTCACCCACCTGCAGCAATTGCAGTCCCAGGCGCCAGTCGGCATGGGCGCGCCAGTCCAACCCCAGTAAAGCGCGTTGCTCGGGGGCGGAGCCGGGCGAGGTGCCGCTGGCCACGTCGCGCCCGTGCTGCCAGGAGTAGCTGGCCTGCAGGCTCAGGTCCAGCAGGGCCTGCCAACGCAGCTCGGCTTCGCCACCACGGCCACTCTGGCCGCTGGTGTTGTTGAAGGTGGTGCCGGTGCCGGGAGTGTTGTTGGGGGTGGGCCGGATGATGTCTTCGATGCGGAAGCGGAACAGGTTCAGCAGCAGCTGCAGGTTGCGGCCCGGCTGCCAGTGCAGCGCCAGCTCGCTGGTGGCATTCGTCTCGGGTTTGAGCGCCGCGTTGCCGCGCGCCACCGGGTTGGTGATGGCGTAGAGCTCGGCAAAGGCCGGTGCACGGTAGGCGCGGCCGTGCAGGGCTTTGAGCGTGAGGTCGTGGCGGGCATTCCACACCAGGGCCAGACGCGGGTTGGTGGTGCCGCCAACGTCCGAGTAGCGGTCGTGGCGCAAGCCGGCGGTTAGCAGCCAGTCGGGTGCCAACTGCCATTCGTCCTGAAGGTAGAGGTGGTGGTGGCGGCGGCTGTGCGGCAGCAGGAAGGGGGCGCCGCTGTTGCTGAACGCGGGCAACGGGATGGGCAGGCCGTTGGCGGCGTAACCGAAGTTGCGCCACTCCGACGTGCGGTACATGTCCAGATCCTCGGCCCCGGCGCCCAGGCGCCACTGGTGACCGCGCCAGCCGGACCAGCTCATGAAGCCGTGCAAGCGCCATCGGTGCTCCCAAGTCTCGGGCGCGCCGAGCATGCCGTCCGGGAAGCTGCCAGTGGGGAAGCGGGCGCCGGGCGGAAAGATCTGCAGCGGGCGCGGGAAGAGCTGCTGGTAGGCCTGGAAATCGAGCGTCAGCCCGGCGCCCAGGCCTTCACTGAGCTGGGGGTCGCTCCAGCCCAACTCGGCATTCAGGCGCCGGGTGCGCTCCACAGACACCGGGTCCAGCGCAAAGGCGATGCCAGCGCCGCTCTCGAAGTCGCGTTGCATGGCCTGGGCGCGCACGCGCCAGCGCTGCCAGCCCAGGTCCAGGCCCAGGGTCGTGGCCCGGCTTTGCAGGTTCAGTTCACCCGGCGCCAGGCTGGCCCGGCTGCCGAACGCGGTGTCGTTCGCGCTCTGGGCATCGCGCTCGATCTGCGCCTCGAAGCCTTCGCTGCGGCGCTGGTGGGTGTAGACAGCGTAATCCCACTCACCTTTCGCGCGGCCGCTCTGCATCCATAGCTCGCGGGTGGAGAAACTGCCACTGCGCAGGCCCAGCTCGCTGCCGCTCAGCTGGCGCCCGCTCTTGGTGATCAGGTTGATCACCCCTGCGAAGGCCTCGGCGCCGTAGAGCGCCGAGCCCGGCCCCCGCAGGATCTCGATGCGCGCCAGGTTGTCGATCGGCAATCCGCGCCAACCCGTTGAGCCGCGGTCGCCACGGATGGCGGTCGTCAGCGGTTGGCCGTTCCACAGCAGCAGGATCTGCTGGTTGTACTGCGAGTACACGCCGCGCATCACCCACAGCGGCACGTAAAACGAGGCATAGCGGGAGACATGCAGGCCCGGCACTCGGGCCAGCACATCCTCCAGGTCGGTGGCGCCCATGGCTCGGATGTCCTCGGCGGTGATCACCGTGGCCACGGCGGGCGCCTGGCGCAGGCTTTGCGGTGTGCCGGTGGCGATGCTGGTGACGGCCGCGTCGCCATAGGCCAGGGCCAGCTCGTCTTCCTGCGCCAGCGCCGCCGTGCCCATCAGGGCGGTGCAACAGAGCCAGATCCGCATCACGTCTCCTTGCGTTGTGGCGCCACGCGCGGCAGGGTCAGGATGACCCGGGTGCCCGCGCCGGGTGCACTGTCCACGCTGACCCGCCCGCCCAGCAAGCCGTTCACCAGGGTGTGCACGATCTGCATGCCCAGGCCTGAGCCACCCTGGCCGAACTTGGTGGTGAAGAAGGCCTCGAAGACGCGCAGGCGCACCTCTTCTTCCATGCCGTGGCCGTCGTCGCTGCAGACGATCTGCACATGGTCCTCGCCCCAGGCGTGGCACTGCACCTGCAGCACGCCACTCGGGCGGCCGTCGAAGCCGTGCAGCAACGCGTTCTGGGCGATGTTGGTGATCACCTGGCCCAGCGGGCCGGGGTAGCTGTCCATCTCCAGTCCGGGGTCCAGCTCGGTGTCGATGCGGTAGGGCGTGGCCTTGAACATCGGCCCCAGGCTGCCCAGGATCTCGCGCAGCACTTCGTCGGCCCTGAACGTGCGGCGCATCTCGGTGGTCTGGTCGATGGCCAGCTGTTTGAAGCCGCGAATGATGTCGGCGGCGCGCTGCACATTGCGATGCACGAGCTCGGACGATTCCACGCCGTGGTCCAACCCGCCCTGCAGCTCGGACTTGCGCAGCTGCCCGGCCTCGAAGCGCGTGCGCAACTGGCGTTGCTCGGCCTCCAGGGCCGTGGCGGCGATCAGGGCATTGCCCAGCGGCGTGTTGAGTTCGTGCGCCACGCCGGCCACCAGGCTGCCCAGCGAAGCCAGCTTGTCGCTCTCCACCAGCTGGCGCTGGGCTTCCTGCAGGGTGTCCAGCGCCTGCTGCAGTTCGGCGTTGGTGCGGGTCAGCGAGAGCGTTCGTTCGGTTACCCGTTGCTCCAGCGTGGCGGCATGGCGGGCTAGTTGTGAAGTCTCAATAGGTTCTTGCGATTAGCAGGAAGCCTGGAGATGGGAGGCTTGCGATCGATGCCGTGATGGCATCGGTGCCAGTTGTAGAAGTGAGTCCAGACCGGCAGAGCCAGATT
>JBDHSJ010000205.1:0-7179 GCA_039808065.1 Burkholderiaceae bacterium
GGGCGCCGCCGCATCAGGCCCCGGCTGGCGGGTGCGGCGCAGCAGCAGGTTCACCACCTGGTCGATGTCAAACGGCTTGCCGATGTGGTCGTCCATGCCCGCGGCCAGGCATTGCTCGCGGTCGCTGGCCAGGGCGTTGGCGGTCATGGCGATGATGGGCAGCTTCCGCAGGCCCAGCTCGGTGCGGATGCGCCGCGTGGCGTCCAGGCCATCCAGCACCGGCATCTGCATGTCCATCAGCACCGCCGCCACGCGCTCGGGCTCCTGGCTCAGCGCCTGCACCGCGGCCGCACCATCCTCCGCCAGCTCCACCACGGCGCCTTCCTGCGTCAGCAGCTCGTCAATCACCTGCCGGTTGGTGGCGTTGTCCTCGGCCACCAGGATGCGCAGCCCGGTCAGCCGCGCCGCCGGCGTGCGGGCGGCATCGTCGGAGCGTCCCGTCAGGGCGTCGCGCAGCGCGCCGGCCAGCACCGGCTTGAGCAGCACGCCCTGCACCAGGTTGGGTTCGTCCTCCGCAAGAGACTCCCAGCGCTCGCGCTCGGCCGCGGCGGCCAGCAAAAAGATGCGGACTGCGGGCTGAGCCGCCCGCAGTGCGCGGACCTGCGCCCAGGCACCGTCCAGCGCCGCATCCACGAGCCAGCAGGACGGCACCTCGCCCGGCAGCTCCTCGGCAAGCCGCCAGCGCAAGGCGTGCACGGCACGCCGCAGAGCGGCCTGGGTGCGCGGATGGGCGCAGCGCAGGCCCACGGCCGGCGCTGGCCCAGCCTCCGGCGCGGGCTGCGGCGCCGGCAGCCCCATCGGCACGTCGAACTCGAAGCAGCTGCCCCGCCCCAACTCGCTGCGCAGCGTCAGCTCGCCGCCCATCAGCCGCACCAGGCGCTGGCTGATGGCCACGCCCAGGCCTGTGCCGCCGAAGCGGCGCGTGGTCGAGGCTTCGGCCTGAGAGAAGCCCGCAAAGATGCGCGACTGCTGTTCCGGCGCCACCCCGATGCCGGTGTCCTCCACACGCACCCGCAGGCGCAACGAATCGGCATCGTGGGCGCTGCGCTCCACGCTCAACACCACTTCGCCGGCGGCGGTGAACTTGACCGCATTGCCGCCCAGATTGACCAGGATCTGCTGCAGGCGCAGGGCGTCGCCCACCAGCATCGAGGGCAGCGCCGGGTCCAGGTCCACCACCAGCTCGACCGGCTTGGCGCCCAGGTTCTGCGCCAGCACCAGGGCCACGTCGCGCAGCAGGTGATCCAGCACGAAGGGCTGCGGATCGAGCTCCAACTTGCCGGCCTCGACCTTGGAGAAGTCGAGGATGTCGTCCAGCAAGCGCAGCAGGGCACGGGCGGCCCCCACGGCCTTGTGGGCGTATTCCTGCTGCCGGCTGGACAGCGGGCTGCGTTCCAGCAGCGCCAGCATGCCCAGCACGGCGTTCATCGGCGTGCGAATCTCGTGGCTCATGTTGGCCACGAACTGACTCTTGGCGCGTGAAGCCTGCTCCGCGGCGGCAGTGGCCTGCATCAACTCCGTCACATCGATGCGGAAGCCCACCGTGTGGCCGTCGGGCAAGCGGCGCTCGACGATGCGCAAGGTGCGTCCGTCCGCCAGCTTCTGCAACAAGGTGGCGTTGGCCGCGCGGTGCAGCGCCAGGCGCTCGGCCACCCACTCCTCGACGCGCCCGACCGCGGCCTGGTACTCGCCCACCTGCGCCCCATGGCGCACCAGGGTTTCGAACGGCACACCGGGCTCGATCAGGTGGGCCACCATCGGGTAGGCCTGCCGATAGCGTTCGTTGCAGAACACCAGCCGGTCATCGGGGTCGAACAGCACAAAGGCTTCGTCGATGGCGTCGATGGCGTGCCGCATCAGGGCGGCGGCGCGCTGCGAATCCTCCTCGGCGCGCCGCTGCGCGCTGACGTCGGTGTAGGTGGTGACGAAGCCGCCTCCCGGCAAGGGCCCTCCGCGCACGTCCAGCACCCGTCCGTCGGGGCGGACCCGCTCGAACTGGTGCGGCTTGGCCTCGCCACGCGCCCGCGCCACGATCGTCGCCACCAGCGCGTCCACATCGCCCGGCCCGTACTCGCCGCGCTGGGCATTGAAGCGGATGAAGGATTCGAAGCTGGGGTGTTCCGGCTCGAACAGCGCATCGGGGAAGTCCAGCAGTTCGCGGTAGGCGTGGTTGGCCAGGAGCAGGCGCAGGTCGCCGTCGAACACGCTCAGGCCGCAGGGCAGATGCTCCAGCACACTGTCCAGCAGGGCTGACTTGCTGCGCAGCGCGTCTTCCAGCGCGTGTCGCTGGCTGATGTCCAGCTGCGTGCCCGCCACCCAGCCGGGCTGTTCGGCCGATACCGGCTCGAAGCGCCGCCCGCGCACCAGCACCCAGACCCAATGCCCAAGCCGGTGCTGCAGTCGCAGCTCGCATTCCAGCGCCGGGGTGCCGCCCTCGACGTGCTGCCGCCACTGCGCGGCGAAGCGAGGGGCATCGTCCGGATGCAGCAGCCGCGCCCAGGTCTGAAGGCTGATCGGCGCCAGACCCTCGCGGTCATGGCCCACCATGTCGAGCCACCGGTCGTTGACTTCCAACGCCTCCGTGCCCAGCTCCAGGCGCCAGGTGCCCACCGCCGTGCCATCGATGATCTGCTGCAGGCTCTGGCGCTCGCGCGCCAGCTCCAACTCGGCGCGCTTGCGGTCCGTCACATCGGTCTGCACGGTGATGAAGCCGCTGAGCCGGCCCTCATCCCCGCGCACGGCCTGAATGTCCACTTCGACCCACAAGACGTGCCCCTGGCGGCTGCGGATGCGCAGCTCACCCGTGAAGGAGCGCCCCGCGGCCATGGCCTCGTCCAGCCGGCTGAATACGGCGGCGTCCGCCTGCACCACCAGCAGCTCCCGGGCCCGACGCCCCAGCGTCTCTTGCAGCGCGTAGCCGGTCAAGCGCGCAAAGCCTTCGTTGGCCCAGACGATGCGGCGGTCGGCGTCGGTGATGTGCACCGCATTGGTGGTGCGCCGCGCCACCAGGGCCAGGCGCTGCAGCTCCGCCGTCATTTCCGCCGCCAGCCCCTCCGCTTGTTCGCGCGCACGGCCCTGCTGCCGCAGCAGCAGGCCGAGCACCAGGCTGGCACCGCTGGTGGCCAGAAAGAACAGCACCGGCACCCAGCTGAATTGCTTGTGATCGGCCCGGGCCGTGCTGCGCACGTTCAACCGCAGCTCACGGCCCTGGACGGCGAGCTGCTGCTCGCCCTGGAACTGCGGCCCGCCCGCGCGCAGCGGCCCGCCCGCCGCCAGCAACAAGCCCACCTCCGCACCGCTGGCGCCGCGCTCGCCCAGGTCGCGCAGTTCCACCTGCAGATCGCCGGCCTCGACCTCGCGCAAGCCTTCCAGCAGATCGCTCAGCCGCAGCGGCGCAAACAGCAGCCCGCGCAAAGTGCCCCGACCGTCGGGCTCGGAGTGAACGGACAGGAACATCAGCATGCCGGGCTGCTGCGAACGCCCTGGCGTCAACGGGCCTTGTGCGGTCAGGCTGGGCGTACCCACCGCCGCCGCACGTTCGATCGCAGCCCGCCACGCGGGCTGGGCGCCCAGGTCCTGGCCGACGGTGCCTTCGTTCTCGCCGGCCGGTTCGATGAGCTGCACCCGCCAGGGGCGCCTGCCGCCGGCCTCGTCCGTGGGCGCCAGCGGCAGCCAGCCCAGGCCCTGCACGCCCGCGAAATCCTGCTGCAGCCGCAACGCGTCAACATGCGACTTGAATTCGGCGGGGCCGACCGGCAGGCCCGTCGCATAGAGCGCACGCAGGCTGCGCAGCGCCGTCTCCGCCCGGTTGAAGCGCGCCAGGATCTCTTCCGCCGTCAGCTCGGCCTTGTGGTCAAACTCCTCCGCGGCCCGCTCGGTCATCTGGCGCTGCAGCCACAGCGCACCCAGCGCTGCCACCAGCACACCGCCGGACGCGATCAGCACCCAGGCCAGGCGCAGCCACAGCGGACCGCGAGCCCCAGATGTGCCAGCAGCCGGCGAGGAGGTTTGCATGCCCCCATCTTGCCAAAGAGTGCCGGCGGGCCTGCCTCAGGCCGGAAGCGCTACTTGCCAATGCAAAAGCGCCCAAAGATCTCACCGAGCAGGTCGTCGGCCGTGAACTGGCCGGTGATGGCACTCAGCGCCTCGTGCGCGAGCCGCAGTTCTTCCGCCACCAGATCCAGTGCCGGCAGGCGCACCTGCGCTTCGGCGTGCTGCACGTGTTCGAGCGTGGCCCGCAGCGCGCGCACATGCCGCTCGCGGGCGATGAACAGGCCCTCCGGCACGGCCTGCCAGCCGGCGCGCTGCAGCAACTCCTGGCGCAGCGCATCCAGTCCCGCGCCGCTCTTGGCCGAAAGGCTCAGCGCAGCGTCCGGTGCAGGGGCCGCATCGGCCTTGTTGTAGACGTGCAGCAGCCGCGCCTCCAGGTGTGCGGCTTCGTCGTGCGCAGCGAGTTGCGCACGGATGCGCTCGTCTTCGCGCTGGTACTCGGCGTCGCCCAGGCGCGTCAAGTCGTGCAGGAACAGCACCACATCGGCCTTGGCGATCGACTCCCAGCTGCGCGCCACGCCGATGCGCTCGACCTCGTCGCTGGCCTCGCGCAGGCCGGCGGTGTCGACGATGTGCAGCGGCACACCTTCGATCTGGATCTGCTCGCTCACGCGGTCGCGCGTGGTACCGGGGATGGGGGTGACGATGGCCAGCTCGGCGCCGGCCAGGGCGTTGAGCAGCGAGCTCTTGCCCACATTGGGCTGCCCCGCCAGCACCACCTGCAGGCCATCGCGCAAGAGCGCGCCCTGACGGGTGCGCGCGAGGATCTGCGCCAGGCGCTGCTGCAGCCCGCGCAGCTGGCCGAGCACGTTCTCCTGCTCGACGAACTCGACGTCTTCTTCCTCGGGGAAGTCGAGCGTGGCCTCGACAAACATGCGCAGATGAATCAGCGCATCGCGCAGTGCATTCACTTCGTTGGAGAGCGCGCCGTCGAGCGCACGCGCGGCGCTGCGCGCGGCGGTCTCGGTGCTGGCGTCGATCAGGTCGGCCACGGCCTCGGCCTGGGCCAGGTCGAGCTTGCCGTTCAGGAAGGCGCGCTGCGTGAACTCGCCCGGCTCGGCCAGGCGTGCACCCGGCAGGGCTTCGAGGCAGCGCGCCAGCAGCAGCTGCAGCAGCACTGGGCCGCCGTGCGCCTGCAGCTCCAGCACCTGCTCACCGGTGTAGCTGTGGGGCGCCGGGAAGTGCAGGGCCAGGCCATGGTCCAGCACCGTGCCATCGGCCGCGCGCAAGGGCAGGTAATGCGCATGGCGCGGCTTGAGTGGTTGGCCGCAGAGGGCGTGGATGAGTGGGTCGAGCGGCTCACGCGCCGACACGCGCACGATGCCCACGGCCCCGCGGCCGGGCGCGGTGGCGATGGCGACGATGGGGTCCTGGTGGCGCGCAAGCATCTTTCGATTGTCCGGAATGAAAAACGCCGTGCGGTTGAGGCACGGCGTTTGGGGTGTTGGCGCGGGGGAAGGTCCGCAGCCGTTCCTCGTGGAACCCTGCAAGCACCTGGCGACCGCTGCGGACCGCCTTTCTTCGGGCGTCCTGCGGTGGCACGCCCCGCATGGAGCGCATTAAAGGCGCAGCGGGCCCGCGCCTCTACCCCCCGAGCGCGGGTTCACCCCGCGAATGCGTGAACTAGTTCTGCACCCCGAGCTGCTTGTTGATCATCCATTGCTGGGCGATCGACAGCAGGTTGTTCACCAGCCAGTACAGCACCAGACCGGCCGGGAAGAAGAAGAACATGACGCTGAACATCAGCGGCATGATCCACATCAGCTTGGCCTGCATGGGGTCCGGCGGCGCCGGTTGCAGCCAGACCTGCAGCAGGCTGGAGAGCGTCATCAGCGCCGGCAGCACGAACCAGGGGTCCTTGGCGCTCAGGTCGGTGATCCAGCCGATCCAGGGCGCGTGGCGCATCTCGACGGTGGAGAGCAGCACCCAGTACAGCGCGATGAAGAAGGGAATCTGCAGCAGGATCGGCAGGCAGGAACCCAGCGGGTTGACCTTCTCTTCCTTGTACAGACGCATCATTTCCTGCTGCATCTGCTGCGGCTTGTCCTTCAGGCGCTCACGCATTTCCATGATGCGCGGGTTGACCTTTTTCATCTTGGCCATCGAGCGGTAGGCGCTGGCGTTCAGGCTGTAGAAGGCGACCTTGAGCAGCAGCACCAGGATGACGATGGCCCAGCCCCAGTTGCCGATCAGGGCATGGATCTGGTCCAGCAGCCAGAACAGCGGCTTGGCCAGGATGTGGAACCAGCCGTAGTCCTTCAGCAGGTCCAGGCCCTTGGCCAGCGCGGCGAGGTTCTTCTCCTCCTGCGGGCCGACGAAGAGCACGTCATCGGCCACCACGTTGGCACCCGGGGCAATCTCTGCGAGCGGATGCAGCACGCCTACTCGGTAGATGTGTGGCGCTATTGCGTTGGCATAGAACTCACGCGGCCCCTCGGCCGTACGCAGCCAGGCGCTGGCGAAGTAGTGCTGCACCATCGCCACCCAGCCGTCCTGTGCCTTTCGTTCGCCCTCGAAGGGCTTCTTGTCCAGATCGGTGTAGGCGACCTTGGTGTACTTGATCTTGTCGTGATAGATCGCGCCGCCGGTGAAGGTGCCGGTGCCGAAGGCGGCCGGACCACCGCCCTGCAGCTGGCTGCCGTCGCGCTGCAGCTGCAGGTAGAGCCGCGGCTTGACCGCTGCCGCGCCGACGTTCTGCACCTCGTGACGCACCTTGATGGCGTAGCTGCCGCGCTCGAAGGTGTAGGTCTTGATGAGCTTCAGGCCCGCCTGCTCGGGGGACTCGAAGCGCACATTCAGCTGCTGCGCGCCATCGGCCAGCTTGCGCTCGGCCGAGACCAGGCGCATCACCGTGGTGTGGTTGGGCGCCCCGGGCACATCCACCAGGCCGGACTGCGCCGCATAGAAGCGCTGGCGCTCCAGCACCTTCATGGGCGAGCGCTCAGGTGTGTCGTCGCCATGCTTGAGCAGCTTCAGCTCCACCAGGCTGCCGCCCAGGGTGTCGAAGCTGGCGCTGACCAGATCGGTGTCGATCTGCACCAGCTCGCCTTGTGCCGGCACCGCGGCGGCAGGAGCCGCGCCGGGCGCCGCCGCGGGTTGGGCCGGGCTGCCCAGCTGGGCTGCGGCCTG
>JBDHSJ010000206.1:0-7133 GCA_039808065.1 Burkholderiaceae bacterium
CTGCAAGGCCTGGCGCGTCGTGCCGCGCAGCAGCAAGGGGCGCTGCGTGAAGCGCTGTTGCACAGGCTGACCGAGCGCCTTCAGGCCCTACCCGTTGCGGCCGCTGCGGCCGCTGCGGCCGCCGCCGCCGCCCCGCCCGCGCCGCCCAGCCCGCTGCAAGCGCTGGCGGCCCTGGCCCCCAGCCGTCCCGTCGAACTGCAGGCCCTGCAATTCGACCGCCGCGATTGGACCCGCTTGCGCCTGAGCCAGCGCCTCAGCGAACCCAGCAGCGCCAGCGAAGCCCCGGCCAGCCAGCTCGGCCCCCTGCACACCCAGGTGCTGGTGCCGCAGGCCCTGGCGCAGCTGCGCGAGCTGTCGCCCGAATACTTGCAGCGCCTGCTGACGCAGCTTGATCAGCTGATGGCGCTCACGTCGGGAATGAACAGCACGCCGGTGAGCGCCAAGAAGGGGCGGCGGAGGGCCTGACCCTTCACGCAGGTGCAGCGCCGCTCAGGCGCGGCTCAGGACTCGCGCCGGGTCGCTTTGCGAGGGGGCATCGCGCCCGGGATCACCTGGATCGGCAGTGCCGGAAGGGCTGGGGGCGGCGCGGGCTTGCGGCACCAGTGGCGGTCACCAGCTGTCGGGATCAAGGGGTCATGGCGCATGTCCAGCGTGCGCATGCGCTCCACCCGGCCTGCCTTCACGTCCAAGTGCACATGCCATTCCCAAATCTGGTTGGCGTAGGGGTTGCCGCAAAGCTGGCGCCCTTTCGGAAACCACAAGGCTCCCGTGATCCATGTGGCGTGCAGGGGCGTGCCGGGCGGCCCATAGGCTTCGCGCAGGCCCAATTCATCCGGGCCGCAGCGGCTGAAGCCGACCAGCAGCAGTTGTTGACCTTGCAGGGCCAGCTTCTGCACCGGCGCTCCCCAGGCCGAACAGCGAAGCCCTTCCCGGCGCGCGGCGTCCAAGGCCGCGCTTCCGGGGAAAGACTCCATCGCCTCCGTCATGCCGAACAGCAGCCGAGTCTCCGCGCCGACGCGCAGCGTGGCCTGCAACGATGGCGTGGCCTGCGCTGCGGGGACCAAGGCGCTCAAGGCTCCCAGCAGGGCGCAGGTGCATGCCGGGCCGCGCCGGGCGTGACGGCGCGCGCCGCGGCTCAGCGCGCCACTTTCGGTCGGTGCAGCGCGCACAGCTTGTTGCCGTCCGGGTCGCGCACATAGGCCAGCACCAGGGTCATGGCGCTGCCCTGGCGCGGGCCGGGCGGGTCTTCGATCGACACGCCGCCGTTCGCCACCGCGGCGTCGTGGAAGGCCTGCACCTGCTCGGGTGAGTTGCACTTGAAGCCGATCGTGCCGCCGTTGGCGCTGGTGGCGGGCTCGTTGTTGATGGGCTCGCTGACGCAGAAGGTCGCGCCATCGTGGCGGTAGAACAGGCGCTGGTGGCCGGTCTTGGCCTCGTCGCGGATCGCCTCGCCGGCACCCAGCACGGCCAGCACCGCGTCGTAGAAGCGCTTGGCGCGCTCAATGTCGTTCGTGCCGACCATCACATGACTGAACATGGATTGATTCCTCAAAAACTTCAGGGGGCCGAAGACTAACGGCCCGCCGCGTTGCGCGCCGGCGCCATGACCATTGACCCGCTGACACGCCCGCCGCACACTCGCGCCCTTCCATCTGCAACCCGAACTTCAAGGAGATGACCATGAATGCAACGCCCCGTGTCGCCCTCCTGAAGTCGGCCGCCTGATTCAGCACCGGTTCGGTAACCTGATCAGCTCTCTGAGCGCCCTGCGCTCCTGAAGACCACCCGGCACCTCGCCCGGGTTCATTGACCGACAGCCGCGGCAGCGCGGCCGGCTTCCCCTCCCAGCCTGTTCTGCGCACCTGCGGGTGCGCAGTGGGTCCGCCCCTGCGCGGACGAAGCTTGAGCTCAATGAACCCCCATGATCGACATCGCTTTCGAAGCCCTGCGCCCGCTCGGCCTCACCCCCGTCATCGCCAGCCGCGCCGCGCGGCTTGAACCGTCCGCCAGCCGCCTGAGCCTGGCGCGCGTCACCGAAGTGCAGCGCGACTGCGTCAGCCTGCATGACGGCCTCACCGAACACAGCGCCCGCCTGCTGCCCCGGCTGCTGCAGCAGCTGCAATCCGCAGCCACCCAGCTGACCATTGGCGACTGGGTCAGCATGCAGGTCGACGCCCATGCCCAGGCCTGGGCGGTGGAGCGCGTCGAGCCCGTCACCCAGATCGCCCGCCGCGCCAACGACGGGCGGCGCCAGCTGCTGGCCAGCAATGTCGACGTGGCCCTGCTGGTGATGGGCCTGGACGCCGACTTCAACGCCCGCCGCATGGAGCGCTACCTGGCCATGGTGCGCAGCTGCGACGTGACCCCGGTGGTCGTGCTCACCAAGCTCGACATCGCCCCGGCCGCGCAGGAGCGCATCCAGGAGATGTACCGCCGCCTGCCCGCCACCGTGCCGGTGCTGCCGGTGAACGGCTTGTCCCAGCAGGCCTGCACGGCCATCGGCCCTTGGCTGCACCCGGGCCAGACCCTGGTGCTGCTGGGTTCGTCCGGAGCGGGCAAATCCACGCTCATCAACACCCTGGCGGACGCCGGCCAGCTCACCGGCGGCGTGCGCAGCAGCGATGGCCGCGGCCGCCACACCACCACCGCGCGTTCGCTGCACCGCTGCGCGCAGGGCGCCTGCATCATCGACACCCCAGGCCTGCGCACCTTCCGCCCCGACGCCGACGCCAGCCAGCTCGCTGCCACCTTCGAAGACGTGCAGGCCCTGGCCCAGCAATGCCGCTTCCGCGACTGCCGGCACGAGAACGAGCCCGGCTGCGTGGTGCGCGCCAGCGTCGACGCCGACCGGCTGCAGAACTACCAGAAGCTGCTGCGTGACGCCCAGCGTGTCGAGATGACGGCGCTGGAGCGCATCGAGCAGCGCAACAAGTGGAAGGCGATTGGCAAGGCGGGGAGCCAGCGGGCGCGGGAGAAGCGAGAGTGAGCGGTGCGGCCTGCTCAAGTTCCCCTTCCGGACCGGCCCTCGGCGCCCCAGCCAAGCCGGCCGGCCCAATCACAAGCTGCAAAAGGAGCTTCCATGATTGATCACCTCAGCCTCGTCGTCAGCAACTACGAAAAGAGCAAGGCCTTCTACGCGCAGGCCCTTGCGCCGACCGGGCATGCGCGTGTCGTCGAGCTGCCGGCCGGGCAGGGCGGGCGCACGCGCAGCGCCGGCTTCTGCCATGAAGACGGATCCGATCTCTGGATCGGCGAGGGCGGGCCCGTCACGCCGCCCCTCCACATCGCCTTTCGCGTGGCCACGTGCGCCGCGGTGGATGCCTTCCATCAGGCCGCCCTCGCTGCCGGTGGCAGGGACAACGGCGCGCCAGGCCTGCGGCCGCGCTACCACGCGCATTACTACGGCGCCTATGTGCTCGATCCGGACGGGCACAACATCGAGGCTGTGTGCCATGAGGCGCAGTGAATCGGAGGTTCCGGCGCCGGCCTTCATTGCGAACCCATGCGGGTCATCAGCGGGCCTGAGCGACGCGGCCGCCCAAAGGAAAGCGCCCCCGACTGTGAAGCGCGGGGGCGTCGGGGCGGGTTCAACTCAGCCGCGATTCCCGCGGTAGCCGGGCGGCCAGCCATTGATGCACATCTGCCCGAATGTGGCGGCCCCTGAGCAGAAAGTCCTCGTGGCGGTTGGGCACGTAGGGCAGGAAGAGCAGGGGCATTCCTGCCTGCTCGGGCGTGCGGTCGGCCTTGCGGCCGTTGCAGGCGCGGCAGGCGGCCACGGTGTTCATCCAGCTCAGCGCGCCACCGCGGCTTTCCGGCACGATGTGGTCGATCGTCAGGTCCCGCTCCGGGGCCCGCAGCCCGCAGTACGCGCAGGTGTGGCGGTCGCGCCGCAGCACCTTGCACCTGGCGTAGCCGGGTACCTGGTCAAACAGATTCACGCGCGCGGCGCCGCGCAGCGCCAGGATCGCGGGGATCTCCAGCACCGACTGCCGGCCGGTCTGCGCATTCATGCCACCGCGCAGCACCGCCAGCGGCACCTCGCCCAGCGACCACACCACGGCCCGGTTGGCCACGTGGCCGGCCGCGTCCTGCACGGAAATCCAAGCCTGCGGCATTCCCGTGATGTCCAGCTGGAGCACTTCCATGGTCCCTCCTTGGGTTGAACGGCCGCGGCACGCCAGCTGGGTTGGTGCAGGCCGGGTGATGGCCGCTCCCCGAGGGAGCGGCGGGTGGCGCGGCAACGCGCGGCCCGCAACGCGGGTCTGGCAGGGGCGGCGCGACTCGAACGCGCAACACACGGCTTCAAAGGCCGTTGCTCTACCAATTGAGCTACGCCCCATTCGACAAAGTTGGCTCCGTAGGCAGGCTTCGAACCCGCGCCCTCAGGGGCTATGCAGCGTTGCCTTGACAGCCGGGCGCTCTACCTGCTGAGCTACTACGGAATGGGATGGATGCTGTGGCGCCTCCGGCACGAGTCGAACGTGCAGCCTTCGGGTTCGGAGCCCGGCGCTCATCCCTTGAGCTTCGGAGGCGAGGAAAACTGGCGGATGCACTCGGATTCGAACCGAGGCGCCGGCAGGGGCCGGCGACGGCTTAGCAAGCCGCTCCCTTGAACCGCTCGGGCATGCATCCTGGGTTTGGTGCCGACGCTCAGATTCGAACTGAGACGCCCTCGCGGGCGGCGGCTTCTGAGACCGCTGCGTCTACCGTGGTTTCGCCACGTCGGCAGAAGAAAAAAGTGCCATGCCCTTTGGGGTGACCGGCCGGATTCGAACCGGCGATGCAAGGGTCACAACCTTGAGCCTTAGGCCGCTAGGCGACGGCCACACCAAAGGACACGGCGAAAAAAACTGGCGCCACCAGCGGGCTTCGATCCCGCGGCCTCCGGTTCGACAGACCGGCGCTCTCCCAACTGAGCTATGGCGGCATGAAAGGCAAAGAAGGGATGTCGGTGACGGGTTCCGACGCCACCCCAATCGTTGGTGGCCGGTTTCCGCCCCCTGAAGCCTGAGCTCGACGGGGGGCTTCTGAAAAGTGAGGCAAGCCTGCGCAGACCTGGCGCCCCGTGCGGAAATCGAATCCGCCTCTTCGGCTTGAAGGGCCGAGGACCTCAACGAAGTCCAACGGGGCCGGTCTTCCATCTGGGCTGTCTCCGCACGCGACGAGCGACAGCGCATCGCTGCATGCCGGCGCGGCCGCGCTGGCACACATGCACACCGGACCGGTCCGGTGCTTGTGCACGGGGACACCCCAGATGGAGCAGACGGAGGGGATCGAACCCTCGACCTCAACGGTGGAAACGTTGCGCGCTACCGGCTGCGCCACGTCTGCAAGGCTTCCAGAGGCAGCGTCCGCCCTTTGCGGGTCTGCCTCCGGGTGAGTTGTTAAAGAGCGGCCCCACCAGGCCAGGCCCAAGGGGCGCCAACGCACGCGGTGCGTCAGCAGAAAGAGGTGGCGGCGCGAAGCCGAAAACACAGAGGCCCGGATCCTTGGGGGAGTCCGGGCCTCTTGCGAGCTTGGAAGATGTGCGCCTACGCGCCATCCCCTCCCGGTGGTTCCTGGTCCTCCTGATTCACCAACCCAGCATGGGCGTGATGTCGGCTCGACCGGACCTGCGACCGCAGGGCATCAAGACCACTCACGCACGCGCCCAGGCTGCCATTGCCCGGCAGGGACAGCGTTTGGGTGGCGGGGCGGTCAGTGCGGTTCACGATGCGTCCGTTGCGGTTGAAGGCGTCTTACGGTTATCAGGGTGGACAAGAAGCCCTGCGGCTCCTTGTGTTGATAGGTTGAAGTGTGAAGAACGTTCACAAACCTGTCAAGCGAATTCGTGAAAAAACTTCACGTCTACAATTTGCGTGAAGGCTTTTCACAACACGCATCCGGCGCTCGACGTGGCTTCCAGCATCACCACCATCCGAAGGCTGAACGCCCTGAGCCTGTTCCAGACCTTTGCCGAAGAGCGCATCGCTGCGGGCGATCAGCCCAAGGGCCTGGAGGCCGCGTTCGCCGCCCACCTGGGCGTGAGTGGTGCCACCTGGAGCATGGCCAAGTCCGGCAGCCGCCCCATCGGGGACAAGCTGGCCCGGCAGATCGAGCACAGCTGCGGCAAGGAGGCCGGCTGGCTGGACGAGGAGCGCGAACCCCAGGGCCTGACCGCTGCGGAGCAGCAGTTCCTGGCCATGGCCCTGCAGGCCTGGCGTTCCACCAACAGCGACGGCAGGAAGCAGCTGCGCGCGCTGATGAAACAGTTCCGGTCCGCCTGAACGTCAGGGCCGGCGCCGCGCCGCCCTTCAACTCTCGGGGTCGTCGAAAAACTCGCGCAGCTCCTGCGCGCAGCGGCAGGCCTTGGCGATCTTGGCCGCCCACTGCACGGCGGCTTCGCGCGACGGCAGCCGCAGCACACAGAAGCCGCCGTCGAACTCCATCGTCTGGGGATAGGTCGTCTGGCTCACCGTGCCGTCGCCAGCCACCAACTGGGGCGCCACGTCCGCATTGATGCCGCCGGCGAACCGGTACACGCCGGCCGCTTTGGCCTCGCGAATGACCTGGCGCGCCGCCTCGCCCACGGCGGCCAGTTCGTCGGCGGGGACCTGCATGGCGCTGGCGGGGAAGGAGATGAGGTAGTGGGGCATCGGGCGGTCTTTCGATTGCAATGGGGCGCCTGGACGGCCGGCGGTCTTTGCACTGGCGCTTCGCGAGGGGCCGAGCGAGCGCAGCGCAGCCAGTCCAAGCCAGGCAGCACGCTGAGGTTGCGGGGCGCGGCGGTGCGTCGGGCTGCCGTCGATCGGGATCGGCGCACCTGTCGAATCCGTCAGTCGCCGATCGTCGTCTTGCCGAAGCCTGCCAGCACGAGGGTTTCACCGCCCCCGGACAGACCAAGAGGAGCCCTGCCATGCCCAAGACGATCGTCATCACCCTCCCCATCACCGACCTCCAAGCCTCAACCGCCTTCTACGTCGCCCTGGGCTTCGAGCCCAACCCGCAGTTCAGCGATGACAGCGTGACCGCACTGGTCTGGAGCGAGGCCATCCACCTCATGCTGATGACCCACGCCAAGTGGCGCAGCTTCACGGATCGGCCCTTCCCACCGGCCGGCAGCGCCGGCCACATGCTCAACCTCGGCCTGGACA
>JBDHSJ010000207.1:0-7085 GCA_039808065.1 Burkholderiaceae bacterium
GCGGGCAGGCCGAACATCAGGCCCAGCAGGGGCGCGGCCAGCAGCAGGGGCAGGCCGTGCGTCAGCCAATGGCCGGCGGCCTTGGCCAGGGCCAGCAGCCAGGCCGGCTGGCCGGCCAGCAGCAGCTGGTCCAGGCTGCCGTCCTGCCAGTCGGCGCCCCACAGCAGGTTCAGCGACAGCAGCGTGGCCAGCAGCGCCCCCACCCACAGCACGCCCGGCGCGATGTGGCGCAGCGTCGCCGGCTCGGGGCCGATGCCCAGCGGAAAGAGGCTGGCGGCGACGACGAAGAACACCACCGGCAGCAGCGCCTCCAGCGGCCGGCGCAGCGCCAGGCGCAGCTCGCGCCGCAGGATCAGCCAGAAGAAGGCCCTCATCGTGAAGGCTCCAGCTGGACTTCGCGCGTCGCCAGCCCGGGCAGTTCCTGGTGGCTGGTGAAGAGCAGCGCGCTGCCCGCGGCCAGCAGGCCCTGCAGCAGGCCGCGCAAGGTGGCCAGGCCTTCCTGGTCCAGGGCGTCAAAGGGTTCGTCCAGCAGCCACAGCGCCGGCACCGACGGCAAGGCCAGGCGCGCCAAGGCGGTGCGGCGGCGCTGGCCCTGGCTGAGCTGGCGGGCCGGGCGGCGCGCCAGGCCGCTCAGGCCCAGGGCTTGCAGCGCGGCCTTGAGCTCCGCCGCGCCACAGGCCTGGCCCTGCAGGGCGGCGGCCAGGCGCAGGTTCTCGGCCACCGTCAGCTCGTCCTTCAGGCCATTGGCATGGCCCAGGTAGCGCGGCGGGCGCGGGCAGTGGAAGTGGCCGGCAAAGGGCCGGCCCAGACCGGCCAGGGTGCGCAGCAGGGTGGTCTTGCCGCTGCCATTGGCGCCGCGCAGCCACACCGCCTCGCCGGCCCGCAGGGCCAGGCCCAGCGGCGCAAACAGCGCGCGCTCGGCGCGTGCGCACACCAGGGCGTCGGTGCGCAGCAGCTCGGGGGTGGGGGCGGTGGTCTCCATGCTCGGGCCGCAGTGTGCGATGGCAGGCCCCGGGGTGTGATTGAACTGGGTCAACCCGGCCTGGGGATTGCCCTAGTTCGCCCCTCCGTCATGCGGGTGGCATTGACCTGGAGCAAGACCGCGGATGATGACGCCCATGCTGAGCCCCGCCCTCGAAGCCGATCTCACCCGCCTGGCCGGCCAGGCCCTGGTGCGCCCGGCCGACACCCTGGCCGAGCTGCAGGCCCTGGAAGCCACGCTGCCCGCGGCCGAATTGCAGGCCGCTGCGCTGCCGCTGGCGCGCGCGCGCGGCCTGGCCGAGGTCTGCCATGGCGAGCTGCGCGGGCTGGAGCGGCTGCTGGCGGCGCAGCGCGCCGGTGCGGCCGCGCCCGCGCGCCTGCGCTTCGACCTGGCGCGCACCCTGGCCATCGCCTACGCCCACACCGGCCTGCACGACGACTCGCTCGAATGGGCGCGCCACGCGCTCGAATTGGCCCGTCAGGCGCAGGACCCGCAGGCCCAGGCCGAGGCCCTGCTCTCCTGCGGCGTGGCGATCTCGCGCGGGGGCGACGCCGAACAGGGGCTGGCCCTGTACGCCCAGGCGCTCGAGGGCTTCGAGGCCCTGGGCCTGGCACGCATGCAGCTGGCGGTGCGCAACAACATGGGCATCAACCTCAAGAACCTGGGCCGGCCCGCCGAGGCCCTGGCCCAGTTCGAGCAGGCCCTGGCGCTGGCCCAGGCGCATGACCTGCACGATTCCGCCGCCCTGCTGCGCACCAACCTGCCCGAGCCCCTGGCCCAGCTGGGCCGTCTGAACGAGGCCCGTGCCGTGGGCGAGCAGGCGGCCGAGGAGCACGCGCGCCGCAGCCACCCGGCGGGCGAGACGACCGCGCGCATCGCCCTCGGCCTGGTGCTGCTGGAATGCGGGGAGCAGGAGCATGCCGCCGCCCAGTTCGAGCGCGCACTGGCCCTGTGCCAGCAGACCGGCGACCGCCTGACCCTGCAGCGCGCGCACTGGCAGCTCAGCCAGCTGCACAAGCGGGCAGGCCGTCATCAGCAGGCCCTGGAGCACCTGGAGGCCGCGCATGAGGCCGAACGCGCGCAGTTCAACGAGGACTCCGACCGCCGCCGTCGTGCCTTGCAGGTGCAGGCCGAGCTGCTGGCCGCGCAGGCCGACGCCGACCAGCAGCGCCTGCGCCGCCTGGAGCTGGAGCGCGCCCACGCCGAGCTGCGCAGCCTGCACGAGCGCCTGCAGGCCGCCGACCGCGAAAAAACCCGCCTGCTGGCCCGTCTGGCCGAGGAAAGCCGCACCGACGCCCTGACCGGGCTGGCCAACCGCCGCCAGTTCGACGAGCGCCTGGCGCTGGAGTGGCCCCGCAGCCCCGCGCTGCAGCTGGCCCTGATCGACGTCGATCACTTCAAGCAGGTCAACGACCGCTTCGGCCATATCCTGGGCGACGCCGTGCTGCAGGCGCTCGCCCAGCCGCTGCGCGAGGCGCGCGCCGACCTTGCGCTGCGCCTGGGTGGCGAGGAGTTCGGCCTGCTCTTTCTGCATGGCGACCGCGCGCGCGCCCTGCAAGCCTGCGAGGCCCTGTGCGAGCGCCTGCGCCGCCAGGACTGGGCCGCCCTGCACCCCGAGCTGCGCATCACCGTGTCCATCGGCTTGGCCGGCCGTGCCGAGCGGGCCGGTGTGCCCGACCTGCCCGCCGCCCTCTATGCCTGTGCCGATGAGCGCCTGTATGCGGCCAAGCGGGCGGGGCGCGACCGGGTGGTGGGCGCGTGAACGACTGGCTCAACCTCGGCCCCAAGAGCCGCGCCTGGCTGGGCGAGATCGGCATCGAAACGCCGGCCCAGCTGCAAGCCGCGGATGCTTTCGCGCTCTACGCCCGCCTCAAGGCCCGGGACCCCGGCGTGAGCCTCAACCTGCTGTACGCGCTGATCGGCGCCCAGGAGGGGCTGCACTGGCTCGAGGTCAAACGCGAGCGGCGCACCGAGATCCTGCTGCGCCTGGACGACCTGGGGCTGGCGCCGCGCTGAGCCCTTCCGTGGAGGACCGAGCCATGCTGAAGGGTGAATGCAACTGCGGCGCCGTCCGCTTCGAGATCGACGGCGAGCCGGGCGGCCTCTATGTGTGCCACTGCTCGATCTGCCGCCGCGCCACTGGCGCCCATGGCATCGCGGTGCTGGTCGTTCCGAAGGAGCGCCTGCGCTGGCTGCAGGGCCAGGAGGCGATCGCGCAGTGGAGCAAGCCCGGCGCCGACTGGCACACCTGGTTCTGCCGCCACTGTGGCGCGCGTGTGCCGGGCGAGAACGATGCGAACACCCTGTTCGTGCCGGCGGGCACGATCAGTGAGGGCGGCGAGGCCCTGCGCGTGCGGCATCACCTGTTCGTCGGATCCAAGGCCAGCTGGGACGTGATCGGAGATGACGGGGCGCAGCATGTGGAGGGCCTGCGCAGCCCGCCGCCGCCCTGACAGGACCTCTCAGCGCCGCCCGTCCCGCAGCGGCCGCAGCAGCCCCTTCAGCCCATTGATGTCGATGGTGTGCATCAGCGCCAGCAGCCGCCCCAGCTCGCCCTTGGGAAAGCCCTCGCGTGCGAACCAGGCCAGGTAATTGCTCGGCAGATCGGCCAGCACCAGGCCCTGGTGCTTGCCGAAGGGCATGGTCTGGGTGACGAGCTTGAGCAGATCCTCGGGGTTCATGGCGCCCCTCACACACAAGCCACGCGGTTGCGGCCGGCTGCCTTGGCTGCATAGAGCCCCTGGTCGGCCGCTTCGATCAACGCGTCCAGCGGGTCGGCGCCCGAACCGACGCTGACGCCGGCCGACAGCGTCACCTGCAGCGTCGGTGCCAGCTCGGCCCAGGCCGTCTGCTCGATCTGCGCGCGCAGCTTCTCGGCAATGCGCAGGGCCTGCTCCTGCTGGCAGCGCGGCAGCAGCACGCAGAACTCCTCGCCGCCCAGGCGGGCCAGCACATCGCCTTCGCGGATGACGGCCTGCAGGCGTTCGGCGGCGCGGCGCAGCACGGCGTCGCCGACGCCATGCCCGAAGCCGTCGTTGATGCGCTTGAAATGATCCAGGTCCAGCATCAGCACCGCCACGGCGCTGTCGGGCTGCAGCAAGGCTTGGGCGGCGGCCTGCAGGCCGCGGCGGTTCAGGGTGGCGCAGAGCGGGTCGCGCAGGGCCTCGTCCTGCCAGAAGCGCAGCTGTTGCTGGTTGCGCTCGCGCTCCTGTTGTCGGTCCTGTTCGATGCGCTGAAACAGCTCGATGTGCCGCCGCACGGTTTCCAGCTGGCGCTGGTGACGGGCCTGCAGGCGCGCCATGCGCTGTGCGGCCCAGTGCAGGGCCGCGTCGGTCCGGCCGCAGTGGATCTCCAGGCGCATGAAGCACTCCTGCAGTTCGTCCACGCTCGGATCCAGCAGTTCTCCGGCGTCCAGGGCGGCGGCGGCCTCCAGCTGCGCACGCGCTTCGTCAAACCGCCCGGCGGCGCAGAACAACTGGGCCAGGTGCACGGCCAGGGTCAGGGCCACGCGCTGGTGCCCCGCGGCCAAGGGCTCGCCTTCGCGCAGCACGGTCTCGGCTTCGGCCAGGCGGCCCAGCTGTGTGAGCGCCGCACCGTGGTGGCTGAGTGCCCAGGCACGACGCCAGGAGGGCTGGGCCTCCACGGCCTCCAGGCCTCGCAGCAGTGGCAGCGCGGCCTCGGTATGCGTGAGGGCCTGAGCCGCCAGTTCGCGACGCGCGGCGGGCTCGGCCTGACGAGACAGCAGCAGCTGGCAGTAGGCGATGTTGTTGCGCAGCTGGAAGCGTTCGCTCAGGCCCTCAGGCCCGTCCGGACTCTCGGCCAGGGCTTGCTCGTACACCTGGATGGCCAGCTGGCGCTGACCGGCCACGGCCAGCGCGGCCGCCTTGTTGCCCAGGCGGGCGCGGTAGGCGCGCGCATCACCGCGTTGCTGCGCATCGCTCAGGCCCCGCTCGATGTAGCGCAGCGCCGCCTCCAAGTCCCCTGACAAGGCGAGCGAAAAGCCGAGCGCGCCGAAGCACCAGTGCAGCTGCTCGCCCCAGCCCGCCGCCTCCAGGCGCTCCAGCGCCTCGATGGCCTGGCTCAGGCCTTTGGCATTGCGTCCGGCCTGCACCTCCGCGCCCCATTCGACGAAGTGCAGCGCCTGCTGGTAGGCCGCAGCCAGTGCCGGGCCAGCCTGCTTCAGACCCTGCAGCAAGGTCTGGCGTGCACCGTCGAACTGCGACAGACGGGCTTGCTCCAGAGCTTGCAGGAGGACGGTGTCAGAGCGAGGCATGGGCGGCGCAGGGGCGGGCGCTGCATGATGGCAGATGGCTGCGCTTGATGCGCTTCAAGGCGGGCCGGGCGCAGGTCGCCGAAGCTCGGCGGCCATGCACACAGAGTCATTGCCCCTGGTCTATGCCTGCTCGGGCTGCTCCAGCGCCGCCCAGCTGGCCAACCACCTCGCGGTGCGCCTGGACCGCGAGGGCGTGGCCGAGATGTCCTGCATCGCCGGCCTGGGCGGCGATGTGAAGCCGCTGGTGCGGCTGGCGCAGCGCGCCGCGCAGAGCGGCCGCCCGGTGCTGGCCATCGACGGCTGCGCGCTCGAATGCGTGCGCCACAGCCTGGGCCGCCACGGGCTGGCGCCCACGCTGCAGGTGCGGCTGCACGAGCTGGGCGTGCGCAAGGTGCAGCATGGGGAGTTCGACCCCGCCCAGGCGGTCGAACTCCTGCGGCATTGCCGCGGCCTGCTCAGTGCGTGATCAGTACTTGACCGTCGCCGTCACATACCACTGCCGCCCCAGCGGGCTGGCGTAGCGCGGGTCGAAGCCGGCCTGGTTGCCGCCGCCCGAGGTGCGGATGGACAGCGGCGGGTCGCGGTCGAGCAGGTTCTTGGCGCCCAGGCTCAGGCTCAGGTGCTTGTTCCAGTCCAGCCGGGTCTGCCAGTCCAGGGTGCTGAAGGCGGCGACGTCGCGCACCACGGTGGCGTAGTCGCCCAGGCTGCCGTCGGCATTCACCACCTTGATCGAGCCGTCTTCGGCGGTCTGCACGGCGTCGTGGTAGCCCGAGCGCCAGTTCCAGGCCAGGGTGTGGCTGAACATCGCGTTCTGCTTCAGCGTGGCGGCCAGGCGCTGCACGATGCGCGAGGTGACGTTGTTGTAGCCGTCGAAGCGGCCCACGCTGCTTTCCACCTCACCGCCGATCTCGACCTCGGAGCGCAGCATGTAGGTGCCGTTCCACTCGAGTTTGAGCTTGCCGATGCCCAGGTCCGAGCTGCTGCTGAGCTCCCAGTCGATGCCGCTGTAGCGCGAGCGGCCGAGGTTGAAGTTGGGCAGCAGGGTGGCCAGCTTGTTGGCGCCCAGGCCGGCGTCGAACACGGTGCGGAACAGGCCGTCGTAGCCGGCGGGGTTCTTGAACGGGAAGGTCTCGGGCAGGGCGACGATCTGGTTCTTCATCTTCACCCACCAGGCGTCCATGCCGAAGCTCAGGCTGCGCGTGGGCTCCAGCCGGAAGCCGATGGTGCGGTTCTGGCTTTCCTCGGGCTTGAGGCCCAGCGCGCCGCTCAGCGGGTTGCCGCCGGTCAGCAGGTCGTACTGGGTGGTGCCGCGGCAGTCCACGGCGCGCGGGTCGGGCGCCTTCACCGGGCAGGGGTACTTGCCGCTGGTGACGCCGAAGTCCTGCAGCGGCTGGGTGATCTCGTCCAGGTTCGGCGCCTTGAAGCCGCTGCCCAGCGAGCCGCGCAGCAGCCACTCGCGCGTGGGCGCCACGCGCAGCGCCAGCTTGTAGGTGGACTTGCTGTTCGCATTGCCCTGGTTGCCCGGCGCGTCCAGCGTGCCGTCGCCCTTGAACAGGTAGCGGTTGCGGGCCTTGGCGTAGTCGTCCCAGCGCAGCGCGGCGGTCAGGTCCACGCCCTTGTAGAGCGGCATCAAGAGCTCGCCGAAGGCGCCCCAGTTCTGGCGCGTGGCGCCCACCGGCAGCGCGCCGGGGGAGGAGCCGAACACGGTGTCGTTGGCGCCGCCGATCTTGTTGGGGCCCTGGTTGATCGGGCTGGGCAGGGAGTCGTACTGCTGGCGCGCGAAGTCCACGCCCACGCCCAGCTGGGCGCCGCCGGCCGGCAGGGCGAACA
>JBDHSJ010000208.1:0-7068 GCA_039808065.1 Burkholderiaceae bacterium
TCCATGAAGCGCTCGCCATTGGCATTGCGCAAGATCGCGCCCTCGCCACGGCAACCTTCGGTCAGCAGCACGCCGGCACCGGCCACGCCGGTGGGGTGGAACTGCCAGAACTCCATGTCTTCCAACGGGATGCCGGCGCGCGCCGCCATGCCCAGGCCGTCACCGGTGTTGATGAAGGCGTTGGTCGAGGCTTGGTAGATGCGACCGGCGCCGCCGGTGGCCATCAGCACGGTCTTGGCTTCGAGGATGTAGACCTCGCCGGTCTCCATCTCCAGGGCGGTCACACCCACGCAGTCGCCGTCGGCGTCACGGATCAGGTCCAGCGCCATCCATTCGACGAAGAACTGCGTGCGCGCCTTGACGTTTTGTTGGTAGAGCGTGTGCAGCAGCGCGTGGCCGGTACGGTCGGCGGCGGCGCAAGCGCGCTGCACCGGCTTCTCGCCGTAGTTGGCCGTGTGGCCGCCAAAAGGACGCTGGTAAATCGTGCCGTCCGGGTTGCGGTCGAAGGGCATGCCGAAGTGCTCGAGCTCGTACACGACCTTGGGCGCCTCGCGGCACATGAACTCGATGGCGTCCTGGTCGCCCAGCCAGTCCGAACCCTTGACGGTGTCGAAGAAGTGGTAGTGCCAGTTGTCCTCGCTCATATTGCCGAGCGAGGCGCCGATGCCGCCCTGGGCGGCGACCGTGTGGGAGCGGGTTGGGAAGACCTTCGAGAGCACGGCCACGTTCAGGCCAGCCAGGGCCAGTTGCAACGAGGCGCGCATGCCGGAGCCGCCGGCGCCGACGATCACGACGTCGAACTTCCGACGAGCCAGGTTTTGGGTTTGCATCGCTTACAGCCTCCAGAGCACTTGAAGCGCCCAGCCGGTGCAGCCCACCAGCCAGACCAGGGTGAACACATGCAGGGTCAGGCGCAGGCCGACCGGCTTCACATAGTCCATCCAGATGTCACGCACACCGACCCACGCGTGGTAGGCCAGCGAAAGAATCACCGTGAAGGTCAGCACCTTCATCCACTGGGCGGCAAAGATGCCCGCCCAGCGGTCGTAGCCAAGTGCGCCGGGCAGCAGCATCTGCACCAGCACCACAAGCGTGAACAGCGCCATCAGCGCACCGGTGATGCGCTGCGCGAGCCAGTCACGCAGACCGTAACGGGCGCCTGTGACCAGGCGCTTGTTGCCATAGGTAGACATGGAAACTCCTCAGTACAAGCCAAACAGCTTCGCACCCAGCGCCGCCGTGAGCAGCAGGCTCAAGCCCAGCACCTGCAGAGCGCTGGAGCGGCCCTGCTCCTTGCTGACGCTGTGCGTCGCATCCATCCAGAGATGGCGCAGTCCGGCGCAGAAGTGGTGCAGATAGCCCCAGATCAGCCCCAGGCAAACCAGCTTGATGAACCAGCCCGGCACAACGCCAATGCCCGCCACGAAGGCGTTCGTGAACTCTTCATAGCTGATTTCGCTGGTGAGGCTCTTGTCGAAGAACCAGACCAGCAGGGGCAGCAGGATGAAAAGCAGCAGGCCGCTGATGCGATGCAAGATTGAGACGAAGCCGGCCGGGGGCAGCCGATAGCTCGTCAAGTCCGTGAAGACATTGAGGTTGGTGTATTGAGGGCGTGTTTTGGTGTTCATTGACTCGCCTTGGTGCGTCGGGTTGACGTAATCGGCTGTAAACAACGGCCGGCGATTCTAGGCACCCTCCCTATCGCCACCCTGACGTGGGCTCTTGATGTGCGACAGAAACATTCGCAGAAATCCGGGGGAACCCTGCCCTAAACTCCCGCGCCATTTCCATCCCGCTTTTTCAACCTCTCCCATCGGAGCCTCCCCATGAGCAAAAAGCCTGTTCGCGTCGCCGTCACCGGCGCCGCCGGCCAGATTGGTTACGCCCTGCTGTTCCGCATCGCCTCGGGCGAAATGCTGGGCAAGGACCAGCCGGTGATCCTCCAGCTGCTGGAAATCCCGGACGAGAAGGCCCAGAACGCGCTCAAGGGCGTGATGATGGAGCTGGAAGACTGCGCCTTCCCGCTGCTGGCCGGCATGGAAGCCCACAGCGACCCGATGACCGCCTTCAAGGACACCGACTACGCCCTGCTGGTCGGCGCCCGCCCGCGCGGCCCCGGCATGGAGCGCGCCGATCTGCTGGCCGCCAACGCCCAGATCTTCACCGCCCAGGGCAAGGCCCTGAACGCCGTGGCCAGCCGCAATGTCAAGGTGCTGGTGGTCGGCAACCCAGCCAACACCAACGCCTACATCGCGATGAAATCGGCCCCGGATCTGCCGGCCAAGAACTTCACCGCCATGCTGCGCCTGGACCACAACCGCGCCGCCAGCCAGATCGCCGCCAAGACCGGCAAGGCCGTGGGCAGCATCAAGAAGCTGACCGTTTGGGGCAACCACTCGCCCACCATGTACGCCGATTACCGCTTCGCCACCATTGATGGCGCCGCGGTCAAGGACATGATCAACGACCAGGTCTGGAACAAGGACGTGTTCCTGCCCACCGTCGGCAAGCGTGGCGCTGCCATCATTGCCGCACGTGGCCTGTCCAGCGCCGCCTCGGCCGCCAACGCCGCCATCGACCACATGCGCGACTGGGCGCTGGGCACGAATGGCGAATGGGTCACCATGGGCATTCCCTCGGCCGGCGACTATGAGATTCCCGAAGGCGTGATGTACGGCTTCCCCGTCACCTGCGCCAACGGCGAGTACCAAGTCGTCAAGGGCCTCGAAGTTGATGCGTTCAGCCGCGAGTGCATGACCAAGACGCTGAACGAGTTGCTGGAAGAGAAGGCTGCGATCGAGCACCTGCTCAAATAAGCGCCTCTGACTCGACCCAAGGGCCGGTTTCGACCGGCCCTTTCGCTTTCTGAGCCTGCCATGCATCCACGCCAAGCCCTTTTTGCCGGTGAAACCCAGCCCTTGAGCCTGCCAGTGGTCGACCACTATTGCGGCATCGAGAAGCTGATGCGCAAGAGCCTGGCCCTGCAAGCCACGCGCGGCCCGGTGTTCGACGTCACCCTGGACTGCGAGGACGGTGCCGTGGTGGGCGCCGAGGCCGAGCATGTACAGCTGGTTGCCGAGTTGCTGGCCAGTCCGGACAACCGCCATGGTCGCGTGGGCGTACGCGTGCACCCGGTTCAGCACCCGGCCTTCGAGCTGGAACTGCAGACCCTGGCGGCCGCCCCGTTAGCGCCGGCTTACCTGATGCTGCCCAAGATCGAATCGCATGCCCAGTTGGTGCGTGGCGCGGCGGCGGTCCAGCAGGCCTGGGGCGGGCGCACGGCGCCGCCGCTGCAGGCGCTGATTGAAACCCATGGCGGCCTGCGCGAGGTCGAGGCCCTTGCCGCCCATCCGGCACTGCAATCCCTGTCATTCGGGCTGATGGACTTCGTGTCCGCCCACCATGGCGCCATTCCGCGCGAGGCGCTGACGCTGGACGGGCAGTTTGACCACCCCCTGGTACGCCAAGCCAAGCTGGCCATTGCCGCGGCCTGCCACGGCCATGGCATCGTGCCCTCGCATTGCGTCGTCACCGAGTTGCGCTCGCGCTCACGACTTCAGGAAGCCGCGCGGCGCGCAGCGCGCGAGTTCGGCTACACGCGCATGTGGAGCATCCACCCCGATCAGATAGAGCCCATCTTGGAAGCCTTTGCTCCCAGCACAGCCGAGGTGGACGAAGCGATTGAGATCCTGGACGCCGCGCAGGCCGCGGGCTGGGGTCCGATCCGCCACCGCGACCAGTTGCACGACCGCGCCAGCTACCGCCTGTTCTGGAGCCTGCTGGAGCGCGCCCAGCGCACCGGCCAGGAGCTGCCCGCCGAGGTGCGCCAGCGCTACTTCGGCGCGACAATCGCCCCCTGACTTTGCGGATCTTTTCCATGCGCACGCTTCTGTCGGCAGCCTTTTGCTCGGCGCTCTGCCTCGCCCTCGTGCCCGCCCACGCCAACCCCACGGCGGCCAAGCCGATCAAGAAAGTCAGCAAAGGCAAGCCCGCACTGCCGGCAGAACCGCCCGAGCCGGAGGCGCTTGACGACGAGCGCATGGCGGTCGTGCCGCGCGTGCTCGTCGGCGACTCGCAATGCGAGTTTGGGCGCAGCGTCCGAGTCGATCCGCATCCCAGCCTTGCCGGTCGCTTCATGCTGACCCTGGGCAAGCAGCAACACATCCTGACCCCGCAACCCACCAGCACGGGCGTCATTCGCCTGGAAAACGCCAAGCTGGGGCTGGTCTGGCTGCAGGTCCCCATCAAGTCCATGTTGATGAACGCCAAGCTGGGCCAGCGCCTGGCGGACAACTGCCTGCACACCGCGCAGACGGCCGAACTGGAAGCCATGAAGGCGGCTGAGCTGGCGCAACCCGGAAGCGCCGCACAGTAAGCCCGAAATATTCGTATATACTCGCGCGCTTTGCTAGCAAACCCCGCGTCGATTTGTCGGCACAAGGTATGCAAAAGGGCAGCCGGTACTCAGGTCCGGACCCCGGAGCACCGGTGAAACAGTTCGCAAGACAGTTCGCCAACTAGCCAGCCCTGCACACCCGCCACGAACACCGAGCGAAACCGAAGGAAGCTTCCCCACATGACCACCATTCGCGTCAAAGAAAACGAGCCGTTCGACGTTGCCCTGCGCCGCTTCAAGCGCACCATTGAAAAGCTGGGTCTGCTGACCGACCTGCGCGCCCGTGAATTCTTTGAGAAGCCCACGGCCGAGCGCAAGCGCAAGAAGGCTGCCGCCGTCAAGCGCCACTACAAGCGCGTGCGCAGCATGCAGCTGCCCAAGCGCATGTACTGATCGGCAACGATCACCGGCCCGGGCTCGCTTCGACGCCCTGCCCTGACGGCCCGCGCCACCTGGTGTCGCGGGCCGTTTTGTTTTCACCCTGCTGCCGTACCGACGATGAGCCTCAAAGACCGCATCACCGAAGACATGAAAACCGCCATGCGCGCCAAGGACACCGAGCGCCTGGGCACCATCCGCATGCTGCTGGCCGCCGTCAAGCAAAAGGAAGTGGATGAACGCGTGGAGGTGGACGACGCCGCCCTGGTGGCCATCGTCGACAAGCTGATCAAGCAGCGCAAGGACGCCATGGAGCAGTTCCGCGGCGCCGGCCGCGAGGACCTGGCCAGCAAGGAAGAGGCCGAGGTCGCCGTTCTGCAGGTCTATCTGCCCGAACGCCTCTCAGCCGAGGCCCTGCTGGCCGAGGTCAAGGCCATCGTGGCCGAACTGGGCGCCAGTGGCCCGGCCGACATGGGCAAGGTGATGAGCGCGGTCAAGGCCCGCCTGGCGGGCAAGGCGGACATGAGCCAGGCTTCGGCCGCGGTCAAGCAGGCCCTGGCGGGTTGATGAGCATGAGCATCCAGATTCGGCAGATTGCCCCCGATGTTTGCGTGGCCCCCCAACTCGCCCCCGAGCACATGGGCGAGCTGGCGAGCATGGGGTTCCGCAGCGTGGTTAACAACCGCCCAGATTTCGAGCATGGCCCGGATCAACCCGCCCAGGCCGATATCGAGGCCGCTGCACGCGCCGTTGGCCTGGAGTACCGCTTCCTCCCGGTGTCCGGCGGCTTCCAAACGCCTGAGCAGGTGGCCGCCATGGCCGAACTGCTGAAAGACCTGCCCCGCCCCCTGCTGATGTTCTGTCGCTCGGGATCACGCTCGGCCAACCTCTACGCCCTGGCTTGCCAGCTGGGCTGAACACGGGCAATCCCTAGTGGGGTCGCCGCCTTCGCTGCGGCCCCGCTCCGTACAGTCGGGCCCCTCTCATTGGGGTTCGCATGAACGGATTGCTGAAGTTCTCGCAGGGCGTCGACGCCCTGAACGCCTGGGTGGGGCGCTGGCTGTCCTGGCTGGTTCTGTTGATGGTGCTGATCAGCGCGGGCAACGCCATCGTGCGCAAGGTGTTCAGCAACAGCTCGAACGCCTTTCTCGAGATCCAGTGGTATCTATTTGCCGCCATCTTCCTGCTCGCCTCCGCCTACACGCTGCTGCGTGGCGAGCACGTCAAGATTGACGTGGTGCTGGGTCGGTTCCAGCGCCGCACCCAGGTCAAGGTCGAAATCTTCGGCTTGCTGGTGTTCCTGCTGCCCTTCGTGGTCTACGTGAGCGTGCTGTCCTGGCCCGAAGTGCACAAGGCCTTCGTGTCGGGCGAAATGAGCGAGAACGCCGGCGGCCTGATTCGCTGGCCGGTGTACGCGCTGTTGCCCGTGGGCATGGCGCTGCTCGGCCTGCAGGGGCTTTCCGAAGTCATCAAGCGTGCGGCTTTCCTGTCCGGCCGCGGCCCCGACCCCAGTGCACGCCAGCACACCAAGACCGCTGAAGAGGAATTGGCCGAGGCGATCCGCAAGCAGAGTGGGAGCGCCGCATGAACGAGTTCATCGTCGCCAACCTCGCGCCCATCATGTTTGGTGGGTTGATCGTGTTCCTGCTGATGGGCTTTTCGGTCGCTTTCTCGCTAGCGGCTTGCGGCTTGTTCTTCGGCTACCTGGGTGTGGCCCTGGGCGTGCCCGGCTTGGAGCAGCTGATGCATGCGCTGCCCCTGCGCATCTTCGGCATCATGAAGAACGAGACCCTGCTGGCGATTCCCTTCTTCACCTTCATGGGGTTGATCCTGGAGCGCTCCGGCATGGCGGAGGACCTGCTCGACACGATCGGGCAGCTCTTCGGCCCCGTGCGCGGCGGCCTGGCCTTTGCGGTGATTCTGGTGGGTGCCATGCTTGCGGCCACGACCGGCGTGGTGGCGGCTTCGGTGATTTCGATGGGCCTGATCTCGCTGCCCATCATGCTGCGCTACGGCTACGACCGCCGCCTTGCCTCGGGGGTGATCGCCGCCTCCGGCACGCTGGCGCAGATCATTCCGCCCTCGCTGGTGCTGATCATCCTGGCCGATCAGCTCGGTCGGTCCGTCGGCGATCTATACAAGGGGGCCTTCATCCCCGGCTTCGTGCTGACGGGCCTATACGTGGGCTTCGTGCTGCTGATCACTCTGTGGCGGCCGAACTGGGCGCCGGCGCTGCCGCTCAGCGCCCGCACCATTCGCGAAGACAGCGGCGCGAGTGGCCTGCGGTCGCTGGG
>JBDHSJ010000209.1:0-6990 GCA_039808065.1 Burkholderiaceae bacterium
CTGGCTGTGGCTGCGCCCTCAGCACCAGGCGCTGGGGGCCTGGGCATGCTGGGAGGGCGCCGAGCGCCTGCAGGCCTTGTTGGATCAAAAGCGTGGCCTGCTGCTGATGACCCCGCATCTGGGCTGCTTCGAAGTGGCCGCGCAGGCCTATGCCGAACATTTCGGGGCCCAGGCGCCCATCACCGCGCTGTACCGCCCGGCGCGCAAGCCCTGGCTGCGCGAACTGGTGGCCGCCGGCCGGGACCGCCCCGGCCTGAAGACCGCGCCGGCCACGCTCGCCGGCGTGCGCCAGATGCTGCGCGCCCTGCGCCAGGGCGAGGCCGTGGGCCTGCTGCCCGACCAGGTGCCGCCCGAAGGCCTGGGCGTGTGGGCGCCGTTCTTCGGCCGCCCGGCCTACACGATGACCCTGGCGGCCCGCCTGATGCAGCAGACCGGCGCGGCCGTGGTGCTGCTCTGGTGCGAGCGCCTGAGCTGGGGGCGCGGCTTCGTCGTGCATGTGCGCGACTTCCCGCCGCCCCCGCCCGATACCGATCTGGAAGGCCTGACGGCCCATGTGAACCGCGCAATGGAAGCCCTGATCCTGGAAGCCCCGCAGCAATACCTGTGGGGCTACAACCGCTACAAGAACCCGCGCCCGCTGGACCTTGGGGCCGCGCCATGAAGGGCTGGGCGGGTCGCCTGGGTGCGCGCTTCGCCATCGGCCTGTTGTGGCTGCTGCACTGGCTGCCCTTGCCGGTGCTGGCCGCGCTGGGCCAGGGCTTGGGCGCTTTGCTGTGGAAACTGGCGCGCTCACGCCGCCGCATCGCGCTGCGCAATCTGGAGCTCTGCTTTCCGGACAAGAGCCCGACCGAACGCGAACAGCTGGCGCGCGAGCATTTCGGCTGGATGGGCCGCTCCATCCTGGAGCGCGGCCTGTTGTGGTTCGCCCCGCCCGAGCGCCTGCTGAAGCTGTTGCACATCGACGGCGACATCCTGCAGGCCGAGAAGAGTGAAAAGCCCGTGATGTGGCTGCTGCCGCATTTCGCCGGCCTGGAGTGGGCCGCGCCGGCGCTGATGCTGCGCCAGGGTCGGCCCGGCGTGGATGTCTACCAGCGGCAGAGCAATGCCGTGTTCGACGCCCAGCTGATGAAGGGCCGCGGCCGCTTCGGCCGCAATGCCTTCGTCGACCGCCACGATGGCATCCGCCCGGTCATCAAGTACATCCGCCAGGGCTATGGCTTTGTCAATGCGCCGGACATGGACTTCGGCCCCAAGGATTCGGAGTTCGTGCCCTTCTTCGGCGTGCCCGCCGCCACGCTGCTGGCACCGGCCAAGATGGCCGCCAGCCTGGACATGGTGGTGCTGCCGCTGGTGACGACGATGCTGCCCGGCGGCCAAGGCTACCGTGTGCACGCACCGCCGCCGCTGCCGAACTACCCGAGCGGCGACGCCCTGGCCGATGCCCACACCTTCAACGCCTGGCTGGAGTCGTGCATCCGCCAGCAGCCGGCCCAGTACCTGTGGGTGCACAAGCGCTTCAAGACCCGCCCGCCGGGTGAAGCGTCCTTTTACTGAAGCCGACAATCGACCCCATGCGACTCGACTTCACCAAGATGCACGGCGCGGGCAATGACTTCGTCGTCATCGACGCCACAAGCCGCCCCTTTGACCTGACGCCGGCCCAGCTGCGCAGCCTGGGCGACCGCCGCTTCGGCGTGGGCTGCGATCAGATCCTGGTGATCGAACCCGCGGCGCCGGGCGACGCGGCGGACTTCCGCTACCGCATCTTCAATGGCGCCGATGGCAGCGAGGTCGAGCATTGCGGCAATGGCTCGCGCTGCTTCCTGCGCTTTGTGCTCGACAAGGGCCTGACGACCCAGCCGCGTGTGCGTGTGCGTACCGTCAATGCCTTGCTGGAACTGGTGTTGGCGGAGGACGGCCGCGTGCGCGTGGACATGGGTCCGCCGCGCCTGGACCCGGCCAGCCTGCCTTTCGACGCCCAAGGGCTGCAGCCCGATGCGCGCGGCTTCTGGCCGCTGAGCCTAGCCGACGGCGTGGGTGTGCAGGCGGCGCTGCTGTCGATGGGCAATCCGCATGCGGTGCTGCTGGTGGACGATGTGGACGCCGCGCCCGTGGCCCTGCTGGGCCCCCAGGTGCAAGCCCTGTCCCGTTTCCCGCAGGGGGTGAACGTGGGCTTCTTGCAGATCCAGGCGCGCGACCGCGCGCGCATCCGCGTCTATGAGCGCGGTGCCGGCGAGACCCTGGCCTGTGGCACCGGCACCTGCGCGGCGGTGGTGGCCGGCATCCGCGCCGGGCTGCTGGATGCGGCGGTGGAAGTCCAGGCGCGTGGCGGCCAGCTGCGCATCGAGTGGGATGGCCAGGGTTCGGTCTTCATGACCGGACCGGCCACAACCGTGTTTGAAGGATCGATCGAACTGTGAGCATGAACCACGACCCGCGCATCGAAGGCATCACCGAGGCCGACATCGCCAACTACCTGGCCGCCAACCCGGCCTTCTTCGAGCGCCATGCCGAGCTGCTGCTGCACGTGCAGCTCAGCCACCCGCTGGGCCATCGCACCGTGAGCCTGCAGGAGCGTCAGGCCGAGATGCTGCGCGAGCGCATCAAGGGCCTGGAGCGCAAGATCATCGACATGATCCGCGCCGGCACCGAGAACCTCGGCCACTTCGAAAAGTTGCAGCGCTGGACCCTGGCGCTGATGCGCGAGCACGACCCCGCTGCGTTGCCCGAGCTGCTGCTGCGCGAGCTGCAGGACCGCTTCCTGATCCCGCAAACCGCGCTGCGCCTGTTCCAGGCCGCGCCGGCCTTTGCCGAGGCGCCCTGGGCCGCGCCCGTCAGCGAGGACCTGCAGCGCTTTGCCAGCAGCCTGAGCGAGCCCTATTGCGGCATGAACAACGGTTTCGAGGCCGCGCAATGGGTGGCGGCCGAGGCCGGCCCCGTGGCCTCGCTGGCCCTGATTCCGCTACGCCGTCCCGGCCTGGAGCAGGCCTTCGGTCTGCTGCTGTTGGGCTCGCCCGACGCCACGCGCTACCAGGCCGACATGGGCGTGGAGTTCCTGGTGAGCGTGGGCGAAGTCAGCAGCGCCGCGCTGGCGCGCCTGCTGCCGGCTGATGAGCCCGCTGCCTGAACATTCCCAGCCCTATCTGCAGCACCTGCGGGTGGAGCGGCGCCTGGCCGAGCGCTCGCTGCAGCTCTACGAGGCGGCGCTCGCGCGCTTGCAATCCGGCTGCGCCGCCCTGGGCACCGCGCCGCTGACCCTGCGCCCGGCCCAGTCGCGCGAACTGCTCGCGCGGCTGCATGCCGGGGGCCTGGCGCCGCGCAGCCTGGCGCTGACGCTCTCGGCCTGGCGCGGCTACTACCGCTGGCTGGCCGCCCAGCGCCTGCTGGACCACGACCCGCTGGTGGGCCTGCGCGCGCCGAAGGCCGGTCGGCCCCTGCCCAAGGCCCTGGGCGTGGACGATGCCGTGGCCCTGGCCGCGCACCAGGCGGGTGATGAGCCCCTGGCCTTGCGCGACCACTGCCTGATCGAACTGCTTTATGGCGCCGGCCTGCGCATCAGCGAGGTGCTGGGTCTGGACGTGGCACCCGGTGGCGCCGGACATCTGGACCTGCAATCGGCCGAGGCCCTGGTGCTGGGCAAGGGCGGCAAGGTGCGCAGCGTGCCGCTCGGCCAGGCGGCGATCCGAGCGGTGCAGGCCTGGCTGGCCGTGCGGGCGCAGCTGGCCAAGCCCGACGAGCCCGCCCTGTTGGTGGGCGAGCGCGGCCGGCGCCTGAGCGCCAGCCATGCCCGCGTGCGCCTGGCCCAGGCCGCGCAGCAGGCCGGCCTGCCGACCCATGTGCATCCGCACATGCTGCGCCACAGCTATGCCTCGCACCTGCTGCAGTCCAGCGGCGACCTGCGCGCCGTGCAGGAGCTGCTGGGCCACGCCAACATCCGCACCACGCAGGTCTACACGCGCCTGGACTGGCAGCACCTGGCCAAGACCTACGACGCCGCGCACCCGCGCGCGAAGCCCAAGGCCAAGCCCTGATCCGGGGGCTGTGCTCCGGCCCCTGCCTGTCCGCAAAATGCGGCGCTTTCAACCCGCCCGGGGCGGCCTTGACGCGCAAGGCTCGACGCCCCCGCGCTTTGCCTGGAGCTTAAGCATGAGGA
The DNA here is from genome assembly GCA_039808065.1 of Burkholderiaceae bacterium. Lineage (GTDB taxonomy): Bacteria > Pseudomonadota > Gammaproteobacteria > Burkholderiales > Burkholderiaceae_C > Inhella. The sequence goes on from JBDHSJ010000209.1 coordinate 4,154, forward strand.
TCGGATCGAAGGCCCTGCGTGGCCGCACGCTGCTGTTCGCGGCCGCCTTGGCGGCTGGTGCCCTGCAGGCGCAGGCCGCGCCGCCCGCCTGCGCCCTCAAGCCTGCGGACCTGGCCCGTGTGCTGGGCGTGAGCTTCGCCGAAGGCAAGCCCGAGGACGCGGGTGGCATGGGCACGGGCTGCACCTACAAGGCCAGCGGCGGTTCGATGAAGGCGGGCACCGAGGTTTCGCTGTTCCTGCACATCACGTCCGCCGGCGGCCCGCCGGACATGATGCGCAAGATGATGAACCCGGGGAAGACGCGCTTCCAGCCCGTGGCCGGCGACCCCGACCGTGCCGTCATCGTGCAGCACGCCCCCGATGTGCCCACCTTTCCCGATGTCTCCTACGACCGCGGCGGCTACCTGATCGGCTTGCGGCTCTCCGGCACCTTCTACAAGGACCTGGCACAGCGCCAGAGCGCGAAGGCCGAATGGGACGCCAAGCTGCTGAAGCTGCCGCGCCTGCCCTGAGCAGCGCCGCGCACTGGGCGCGAGCGGGACAATGGCGGCATGAAAGTCATCAAACTCCGCGAGGGCAAAGAGCGCTCGCTGCTGCGCCGCCACCCCTGGGTCTTCGAGGGCTCGATCGCCAAGGGCAAGGCCGATTTCGGCGAGACCGTGCGGGTCGAATCGGCCGGCGGCGATTTCCTCTGCTGGGCCGCCTACAGCCCCAGCTCCTCCATCAAGCTGCGCGCCTGGAGCTTCGATGAGGCCGAGCGCATCGACGCCGCCTTCTTCGGGCGCCGCATCGCCGCCGCGCTGGCCTTCCGCGCCCGGCTGGCGATCGACAGCAACGGCCAGCGGCTCATTCACGGCGAGGCCGACGGCCTGCCCGGCCTGATCGTCGACCGCTATGCCGACACCCTGGTGGCGCAGTTCCTGGCCGCCGGTACCGAGCAATGGAAGGGCGTGATTGCCGACGCCCTGCTGGCCGCCACGGGCCTGACGCGCCTCTTCGAGCGCAGCGACTCGGGCGTGCGCCAGCTCGAAGGGCTGACCCCCGTGAAGGGCTGGGTGCGCGGCGAGGGCGCCACCGAGGTGGAGCTGCATGAATCGAGCTGGAAGCTCAAGCTCGACGTGGCCGAGGGCCACAAGACCGGCTACTACCTGGACCAGCGCGACAACCGCCGCGAGTTCGCCCGCTGGGTGCGCCAGCTGGGCGCGCAGCGGGTGCTGAACTGCTATTCGTACACCGGCGGCTTTTCGGTGGCGGCGCTGGCCGGCGGCGCCACGGAGGTGACCAGCGTCGACTCCTCCGGCCCCGCGCTGGCCCGCGCCACCGAGCATGTCACGCTCAACGGCTTCAACCCGGCCCACCACCAGGCCCTGGACGCCGATGTGAATGCCACCCTGCGCGGCTTCATCAAGGAAGGTCGGCAGTTCGACGCCATCGTGCTCGACCCGCCCAAGTTCGCGCCCTCGGCCGCGCACGCCGAACGCGCCAGCCGCGCCTACAAGGACATCAACCGCCTGGGCCTGCGCCTGCTCGCGCCCGGCGGCCTGCTGTGCACCTACAGCTGCTCGGGCGGCGTGGGCCCGGAGCTGTTCCACAAGATCGTGGCCGGCGCCGGCATGGATGCAGGCATCGACGCCTACATCGTCGACCGCGTGGGCGCGGCGCCCGACCATCCGCAGACCCTGGTGTTCCCGGAAGGGGAGTACCTGAAGGGCTTGTTGGTGATGCGGCGTTAAGCCGCTGGGGGCAGCGGCAGTGCGGGCCGGAACTTGGCCCGCTTGACCGCAAAGAAGGCCTTCACATTGCGCACATTGGCGTCCTGGGTGAAGAGCTGCTGCGCCAGCGCGGCGTAGGCGTCCATGTCGCGTACCTGGATCACGAGCAGGAAGTCCGGCCCGGGCGAGGTGCGGTAGCACTGCTGCACGGCGTCGAAGGCCACGGCGCGGTGCTCGAAGCCTTCGAGATGCTCGGCGCCCTGGCGGTCGAGTGTGATCTCCACCAGGGCGGTCAGCAGGGGCGCGAAGGCGGCCGGGTTCAGCAGGGCCACCTGGGCTTCGATGACACCGCGCTCCTGCAAGGCCTTGACGCGCCGCAGCGCGGTGGCGGGCGAGACGCTGGCGCGCTCGGCCAGGGTTTGGTTGGTCAGGCTGGCATCGCGTTGCAGCAAGTCCAGCAGGCGGAGATCAATGGCATCCATCTGAGTGGACATAAAGTTCAAATCGGCACAAAATTTGAAATAAACACTCATGCATTCATTCGCTCGCATGAGTATTTCAAATTGCTGCCAATTTTGAAAGCACATGCCGTCACTGACTACCTAGCATCCGCCACCTTTTCAAACTTTGGGCGGACCACACCATGTGCGGCATCGTTGGCGCAGTCAGCAGCAGAAACATCACCCCGATCCTGATCGAAGGCCTCAAGCGCCTGGAATACCGCGGCTATGACAGCTGTGGTGTGGCCGTGCACCAGGATGGCGCCCTGCGCCGCGCCCGCTCCACCAGCCGCGTGGCCGAGCTGCAGACCCAGGCGGCCGAGGATGGCATCGCCTCCGGCACCGGCATCGCGCACACGCGTTGGGCTACCCATGGCGTGCCGGCGGTGCGCAATGCCCACCCGCACTTCAGCCCCGGCCCCAATGCCGCCGAAGGTGCGCCAGGGCGGGTCGCCCTGGTGCACAACGGCATCATCGAGAACCACGACGAGTTGCGCGCCGAACTGCAGGCGCGTGGCTATGTCTTCCACAGCCAGACCGACACCGAGGTGATCTGCCACCTGGTGGATCAGCTCTACAACGGCGACCTGCTCGAAGCCGTGCAGCAGGCCGTGCAACGCCTCAA
>JBDHSJ010000210.1:0-6925 GCA_039808065.1 Burkholderiaceae bacterium
TGAGCCCCAGCACCCCGCAGGACGACGACGAGCGCTTCATCGTCGGCCTGGTGCTGACCTACTACCGCCGCCACCCCCAGCGAGCGCGCGGCCGTCTGCTGGACCTGCTGGGCGAGGTGCTCACACCGAGCAACACGCCGGCCGCCCCCACCCCCGCGCGCGCACCGGCCCCGGCCCCCAGCCCGGCGCAGGAAGCTTCGGCCTGGCAGCAGGTGGCCGTCGGCATTGCCCCGCTCAAGGGCAAGAAGCGTTGAGCCCGGGGCTCAACGCCCCATCAGCTCCCCCGAGCCGCTGACCCGGCTCTTCACCACCGGCCGGCCCGCATAGGCCAGGTCGCCGCTGCCACTCAGCTCGGCGTCCAGCTCCTGGCAGACGCCCAGGTCCAGGTCGCCACTGCCCGAAAGCCGCGCGCGCACCTTCTGGCCCGAGAGCGAACGCGCGCCCACATCGCCGCTGCCGCTGAGGCTCCAGTCCTGGCGCTCGGCGCTGCCGGCCAGCTGCAGATCGCCCGAGCCGCTGAGCTGGGCCGTGAGTTCGCGCACCTCCAGCTGGCCGATGCGCAGATCGCCCGAGCCGTTCAGCTCCAGCGCGAGCTTGTCGCCCTTGAAGCGGTCCAGCTTGGCGTCGCCCGAGCTGCTGAGCTGCAAGGCCTGCAGTTGCTTGAAGTGCACGGTCACGCGCAAATCCGTGCGGGTGCTGAAGCTGGCGCCCGGCTTCAGCGCCACGGTCAGGGTGTCGCCCTCGACCTGCGTCGTCACCAGGGCCTCCAGGTTGTCGTCGGCGCGCACCCGCGCTTCCTCGCGCTCGCCCTGCACCAGCACCACGTCCACCGGCCCCTTGACCTGCACGCGGCTGAAGGGCGCCAGCGCCCGCTGCGGTTCCACCACGCGGCCCGAGCCCTTGATGCGCCGGCCCGGATCGCCCACCGTCGTGTTGCCGCCCAGGTGGATGGTCAGGCCGTTGGATTCCTGCTTGATGTTCAGCGTCCATTCCTTCTCGGTCGCCCAGGCGGCGGGCATCAGGGCCAGGCAGGCGAGGGACAAGGCGGCGCGGCGGGTGGTGTTCATGGCGACAGCGGGCTGAGGAGGAAAGCCCGCACTCTGGCCGGCGCGCCCGGCGCTGTCAGCCCGCAGGCGACCAGCGCGCGCTTATGCAGCCTGGGCTGCAGAAACGGACGACAGGCCGAAGACCGCCCGGCCGCCGGGTGCTTTGCGCGCCGCCGCGGCAGGCGGGGCGCGCCGCCGCTAAGGTGATGCCCATGAACCCCGTGCACCCGAAGAAGCTGTTGCTGAGCAAATGGACGGCGGTGCAACCGCAGGCCCGCGAGAAACACTTTCTGGTCAGTGCCCTGGTGCAGCCCGAGCCGCCCGGCACGGCGCTGGAGTGGGTGGAGATCGAGGCGGTGCACTCACGGCGCAGCCGGCGCATCCGCTGGCGCGAACTGCGCGATGCCGCCCAGTGGCGCCAAGGCTGGGTGTGATGACGGCGAATCCACCCTCTCTACTCTCACTGCCGGAGGGCTACCGTGCCCTGGTGATCGGCGCCCGCGGCGCGATTGGGGCGGCGCTGCTGGCGCAGCTGCAGAGCGATCCGCGCTGCGGCCAGGCGCTGGGCCTGCACCGTGGCTCGGAACCGGCGCTGGATCTGCGGGACGAAGCCGGTGTGGCCGCGGCCGCCGCCCGCCTAGCCGGCGATGCGCCCTTCCAGCTCATCGTCAACGCGGCCGGGCTGCTGCACGGGCCGGGGCTCCGCCCCGAGCGCAAGCTGGGTGAGTTGAGGCTCGCCGCGCTGCAGGACATCTTCGCGGCCAACACCTTCGGGCCGGCCCTGTTGCTGCACCACTTCACGCCGCTGCTGGACCGCCGCTGCGGGCGCATGGCGATGCTCTCCGCCAAGGTGGGCAGCATCGGCGACAACCGCCTGGGCGGCTGGTACAGCTACCGCGCCTCCAAGGCGGCGCTGAACATGCTGATCAAGACCGCATCGATCGAGCTGCGCCGCACGCACCCTGGCGCCCTGCTGGCGGCGCTGCACCCGGGCACGGTGTCTTCGGCCCTCTCGGCCCCGTTCCGGGGCGCGGAAATCGGCCGCCCGGCGGCCACGGCAGCGGCCGAGCTGCTGGAGGTGATCGACCGGCTCACGCCCCAGGACAGCGGCGGCTTCTTCAGCTACAGCGGCGAGCCCCTGCCCTGGTAGGCCGAGGCCGAGGCCATTCCCCTGCTCACTGGTTGGACGGGAAGCTGAACACCGCGCTTTCACGCACGCCGCCACTGGGCCAGCGCTGCGTGATGGTCTTGCGCTTGGTATAGAAGCGCACGGCATCCGGCCCGTAGGCGTGCAGGTCGCCGAACAGGCTGCGCTTCCAGCCGCCGAAGGAGTGGTAGGCCACCGGCACCGGCAGCGGCACGTTCACGCCCACCATGCCGACCTGGATGTGGTCGGTGAAGTAGCGCGCGGCCTCGCCATCGCGGGTGAAGATGCAGGTGCCGTTGCCGTACTCGTGGCTGTCGATCAGCTCCATCGCCTCGGCCAGGCTGTGCACGCGCACCACGCCCAGCACCGGGCCGAAGATCTCCTCCTGGTAGATATTCATGCCGCGCTTGACATGGTCGAACAGGCAGGGGCCGAGGAAGTAGCCGTCCTCATGGCCCGGCACTTTGAGGCCGCGGCCATCCACCACCAGCTCGGCGCCTTCCTTGACGCCCTGGTCCACATAGCCGCGCACCTTCTCGAAGTGCGCCTGGGTGACGAGCGGGCCCATGTCGGGGTTGCCCACATCGCCGGGGCCGACCTTCATCTTGGCGATCTCGACCTTGAGCTTGGCCACCACGGCGTCGGCCACCTCGTTGCCCACGGCCACGATCAGCGGCACGGCCATGCAGCGCTCGCCGCAGCTGCCGAAGGCCGCGCCCATCATGGCGGCCACGGCGTTGTCCAGGTCTGCATCGGGCATCAGCACCGCGTGGTTTTTGGCGCCGCCCAGGGCTTGCACGCGCTTGCCCTTGGCGCAGCCATGGGCGTAGATGGATTCAGCGATCGGCGTGGATCCGACAAAGCTGACGGCCTTGATGTGGGGCGAATCGAGCAGCGCGTCCACCGCCTCCTTGTCGCCATTCACCACATTCAGCACGCCGGGCGGCAAGCCGGCTTCGAGTGCCAGTTCGGCCACGAAGAGGGCGCTGCTGGGGTCGCGCTCCGAGGGCTTGAGCACGAAGGTGTTGCCGCAGGCCACGGCCATCGGCCACATCCACAGCGGCACCATGACCGGGAAGTTGAACGGCGTGATGCCGGCGCACACGCCCAGGGGCTGGAACTCGCTCCAGCTGTCGATGCCGGGGCCGACGTTGCGGCTGTGCTCGCCCTTCAGCAGCTCGGGCGCGTAGCTGGCGAACTCGACGTTCTCGATGCCGCGCTGCAGCTCGCCCAGGGCGTCGGCCAGCACCTTGCCGTGTTCGGCAGTGATGAGCTGGCAGATCTTGTCGGCGTTGGCTTCGAGCAGCTCCTTGAACTTGCTCATCACCCGCGCGCGCTTCAGCGGCGGCGTGTTGCGCCAGGCCGGGAAGGCGGCTTGGGCGGCGGCGATGGCCTCGTTCACGGTCCTGGTGTCGGCCAGCTGCAGCTGGCTGCTCACCTGGCCGGTGGCGGGGTTGAAGACATCCGCGAGGCGGCTGCCGCCGTCCACGCGCTGGCCGTTGATGAGGTGGGTGATGCGGTTCATATCAAGCGGTCTCGTTCAAGGTTTCGCCCAGGGCGTTGATCAGGGTGTCGAGCTGGGCCGGCGTGCTGACGAAGGGCGGGGCGAGCTGAATCGTGTCGCCACCGTAGCGCACATAGAAGCCCTTCTTGAACATCGCCATCGCGATCTCGAAGGGGCGCTTGGCGGGCTCGCCCGGCACGGGGCTGATGGTCAGGCCCGCGGCCAGGCCGTAGTTGCGGATGTCGGCCACATGCTTGGCACCCTTCAGGGTGTGCACCTTCTCCTCGAAGATCGGGGCCAGGGCGCGCACCTTGTCGATGGCCTGCTCCTGCTCCATCAGTTGCAGCGTGGCCAGGCCGGCGGCGCAGGCCACCGGGTGGGCGCTGTAGGTGTAGCCATGCGGCAGCTCCAGCATGTAGTCCGGCCCGCCAGACTGCATGAAGGTGTCGTAGATCTCCTGCTTGGCCACCACACCGCCCAGGGGCTGCACACCGTTGCTGACCTGCTTGGCGAAGTTCAGCAGATCGGGCGTGACGCCAAAGGCCTCGGCCCCCGTCCAGGCGCCGGCGCGGCCGAAGCCGGTGATGACCTCGTCAAAAATCAGCAGGATGTTGTTCTGGGTGCAGATCTCGCGCAGGCGCTGCAGGTAGCCGACCGGCGGGATGACCACGCCGGCCGAACCCGAGAAGGGCTCGACGATGACGGCGGCGATGTTGCTGGCGTCGTGCAGGGCAATCAGGTTCAGCAGCTCGTCGGCCAGCTCTTTGCCGGAGGGAGGCATGCCCTTGTGGAAGCTGCCGTTGGCCGGTTGGGTGTGGGGCAGGTGGTCGGCCTCGACGCCTTGGCCAAAGGTCTTGCGGTTGCCCACGATGCCGCCCACCGAGATGCCGCCGAAGTTCACGCCGTGGTAGCCCTTCAGGCGGCCGATCAGGCGCGTCTTGCTGGCCTGACCCTTGGCGCGCCAGTAGGCGCGGGCGATCTTCAGCGAGGTGTCGGCGGCTTCCGAACCCGAGGCGGTGAAGAACACCCGGTTCAGACCCGAGCCGGCGGGCATGCGGGCCACGATCTGGTTGGCCAACTCGAACGAGAGCGGGTGGCCGAACTGGAAGGCGGGCGAGTAGTCCAGCGTGGCCATCTGGCGCGCCACCGCATCCACCAGCTCCTGCCGGCCATGGCCTAGCCCGCAGCACCACAGGCCGGAGAGGCCATCAAAGATCTGCCGGCCGTCCGTCGTCGTGTAGTAGGTGCCCTGGGCGCCGGTGAACAGGCGCGGCGCGGCCTTGAACTGGCGGTTGGCGGTGAAGGGCATCCAGTGGGCGGCCAGCCACTCGGGGTCGGTAAAGGATGCTTGCAGCGATTGGGTGTCGGCCAGGTTCATGCGGTCCTCCTCGGGAATCCGGCGATCTTGCGCTTTTCCTTGCTTGATTAGGATGCCGGAATATCCCAGCTCACTTGAAGATTCATGCAACCAAAGTCCAAAGCATTGATCGGGCAGCTGGGCGACGTGGACCTGCGCCTGCTGCGCGTCTTCAAGGCCGTGGCCGATTGCGGCGGCATGGCCGCCGCCGAGCTGGAGCTGAACATCGCCATCTCCACCATCAGCCGGCATGTGAAGGACCTGGAGCAGCGCCTGGGCCTGGTGCTGTGCCGGCGCGGGCGCGGCGGCTTTGCGCTGACGCCGGAGGGCCAGCAGCTGGTGCAGGCCGCCGAGCAACTGCTGGCCGCCACCGATGAATTCCGCGGCCGCCTGCATGAGATCCACCAGCGCCTGGGTGGCGACCTGCATGTGGCGGTGTTCGAAAAGACCGCCAGCAACCCCGCCGCCCACATCGACCGCGCGGTGGCCGCCTTCCGCGCCGCGGCTCCCGAGGTGATGCTGCATCTGCACGTGGGCTCGATCGCCGCCATCGAGCGCGGCGTGATGGACGGCCAGTACCAGCTCGGCATCGTGCCCGAGCACAAACGCAGCGACAGCCTGGCCTATGACGAACTGTTTACCGAAACCATGCTGCTCTACGCCGGCCAGGGCCACCCCTGGTTCACGCCGGCCAAGAAGCTGCCCGGCTGGGCCGAGCTGCGCCAGCAGGACCTGGCCGCGCTGGGCTATCACTCACCCAATCTGCTGCTGGCCCATGCCAAGCAGTTGCGCCGCAGCGCCAGCGCCTCCGACCAGGAGGCCGTGGCCACCCTGGTGCTGAGCGGTTGCTTCGTTGGCTTCCTGCCCGACCACTACGCCCTGCCCTTCGTGCAGGCCGGGCGCCTGCGCGCGGTGCACCCGAAGCTGCTGAAGTACGACTGCGTGTTCTCGGCCGTGCAGCGCCGCGCCCCCGAGCCGCCACGCGCCGCGCAGGCCTTTCGGCAGGCCCTGCTGGCAGCGCACCGCTGAACGGCGGGCTACAGCGTCAGATGGACGCGCAGACCCAGCACCCAATCCCCGCGCACACCCGCATCGCCGCGCAGGCGGCGCAGCCATTGCAGATCGGGGCTCAGCGCCAGCGCAGGCGCGAGCTGCCAGCGGTAGTACAGCTCGGCCAGACGCTCAACTCCGCTGGCGTCCCGTCCATCCAGGGCGGGGGAAGCGGCCGCAAAACCCTTGGCTGTGCGCAGGCTGCCCAGGGCCAGGCCCAGGCTGTCGGCGTCGCGCCCCCAAGGCCCTGCCCTGCCACTCCAGGCCGGCCACGAGCGCACGGTCAAAGCGCACCCGGCCCTGGATCTGATGGCCCCAACGTGCGAACAAGGCCAGGTTCTCGCCCAGTTGCTGATCCAGCGACAGCCCGATACCGCGATGGCGGTCCGCCCGCCCCTCGAAGTCTTCGCCCTGGCCCTGCTGCCAGACATAGAGGCGGGCGCGCCCGTCCAGCTCGTTCCAGCGCAGGCCACGCTCGAGCTGCGCCAGCACCAAAGGTTGGCGCGGCGTTGCCCTGAAGCGCGCGGCAGGTCCGCTGGCGAAGAGGCCCAGCGAGGCACTCCACGCGGAGTCACCAGCCTAGCCCCAGCGCAGCACCGCGCCGGGCGCGAAGCCGTATGCATCGGCACCGATATCGCCCCCCGAGTCCAACAGGGGGTTGTGCACAAAGGCGTTGTTGAGAAACTGGCGCGATTCATCGTCGGCCAGCGCGTTGGCGTCGAAATGCACGAACGGGTCGAGCTTGCCCAGGGTCAGGCTGAGGCGCTGCCCCTCGCCTTCCGCTTCAAACGCCAGCCCCGCCTGGGCCAGGATGGCGACGC
>JBDHSJ010000211.1:0-6878 GCA_039808065.1 Burkholderiaceae bacterium
GCCGAGGCCACTGCGGTCACTTCGGTCGAGCGCCCCGCCGGCCCGCTTTCGGCCATCGGCCAGCACCTGGCCGGCCTGCAGCTGCCCGCCCTGTCGGCGCATGTGCCGGGCGAGATCGACTTCGGCTACGGCGCCCTGGCCGGGCAGGACTTCCCCACCCTGGCCTGGCTGAAGGCGCTGCGCGCCGTCGAGCGCCAACGCAGCCCGCGCCTGGCCTACGAGGATCCGATGGGCAACCTGGCGCTGCGCAAGGCCCTGCAGGCGCACCTGGCGCAGACGCGCGGCATGGCCTGCGCGGTGGAGCAGCTGATGATCGTCAGCGGCTCGCAGCAGGCGCTGGACCTGTGTGCGCGCCTGCTGCTCAACCCGGGCGATGCCGTGGTGGTGGAGAACCCCGGCTACCGCATTGCCCACCATTGCTTCGAGGCCTACGGCGCCCGCTGCGTGTGCGTGGACGTGGACGCCCAGGGCCTGCGCACCGGGCAGCTCCAAGCGTTAGGCCCGGCACGCCTGGCCTACGTCAGCCCCACCCACCAGTTCCCGCTCGGCTCCTTCTTGCCGATGGCGCGGCGGCGCCAGCTGCTGGACTGGGCGGCGCAGCACAGCGCCTGGGTCATCGAGGACGACTACGACAGCGAGTACCGCTACGCCCTGCGCCCCGAGGCCACGCTGCAGTCGCTCGACCCGCAGGGCCGGGTGATCCATGTGGGCACGTTTTCCAAGACCCTTTCGCCGCAGCTGCGCCTGGGCTACCTGGTGCTGCCGCCCGCGCTGGTGCAAGCCTTCTCCCACGCCAAGCGCCTGAGCGACCGCCATGCCGCCACCGGCGCGCAGCGCGCCCTGGCGCGCCTGCTGGAGGACGGCAGCTACAGCCGCCACGTGCGCCGCCTGCGGCGCCTGCAACAGGCCCGCCAGCGCGCGCTGGTGGAGGCGCTGCAGCGCCATCTGGGCGATCAGGCCGAGTTGCAAGGCACCGCGAGCGGCCTGCACCTGGTGCTGTGGTTGCACGGCCTGCAGGCCCGCCAAGAGCCGGCCCTGGCAGCCGCCGCGCTGGCGCGCGGCGTGCGCGTGTACCCGCTGGGGCCCTACTTCCACCCGGACAGCCCGGCGGCGGCGCGGGAGCGGCCGGCGGGCTTGGTGATGGGGTATGCCTTGCTGGAGCCAGAGCGGATTGAGGTGGGGGTGAGGCGGTTGGCGGAAGCGTTGCGCGAGGTCACCCAAAAGGCTGGATCGCGCCATCGGTGAGCCGGCTCCAGCGCGGAAGACCGCGCGCTGCGAACGTCCTGCCAGTCCTCAGGCAATCGGGCGCGTCCCCCGGCAGGTCGGGTAAGCGGTGCAGCCCCAGAACTCCGCGCCAGCGTTCGTACCGCGCTTGGCCATCCGCTTGACCATGGGCTTGGCGCACAGGGGGCAGTCAGGTTCAGCGGCTTTGGCGGCTTGCTCAGGGGCGGCCTGTGTAGGCACTTGCGGCTCAGGGCGGCGGGGTACCGCTTCGCCTCTGGCCGCGGCGATCAGCGCTTTCAGCTTCGGCCCGTCGATAAGCGAGACATTGCGGCCGCTGGCGAAGGCAGAAGCCTCGTCGGTAAAGCGCCCCGAGGTCACCACGAAGCCGCCTGCCGCACCCTTGGCGGCCATCACGCCGTAGAGCTCGCGAACCACGCTGACGCCGACCTTGAAGGCCCTCCACTGCTTGCACTGAACCAAGAACTTTTCGCCGTCCTTGCTCAGGATGAGGTCCACGCCACCATCCGCGCCACCGCCACCGGTTTCAGCCACGCTGTAGCCCTGCAGCCGAAAGGCCTCGCCCACCAGGCGCTCGAACTGTTGCCAGCTCATGCCGTCCAACACGTCCGCCGCCGCACCGTCTGAGACCTTGGCGACGAGCGCCTGGCGCTCGCGGCGCTTCCAAGCCGAAATGCCAGCACCGACCAGACAGACCAGCGGAACCAGGTATTGCCCAAAGCTCGCCAAGGTCTTCCAGAGCGTTTGGGTCAGCATGGCGCCCATCTGCCCTGGTGTTGCCGTGGTGTTGACCGGCTGCTCCGCAAGCCGATGCAGCAGCAGATAAGCCGCGAGGGCCAGCGCGATGCCGGCCCACCACGGCAGCATCGCCACAAGGGCCGTCAGGTCTTCGATTGGGCTGGTCTTTTGTTTTCGGACCATTGGCTTTGTTCTCCCTGTGAATCGCCTTGAGTCCTTCAGCTCAAAGCAGTTCGCGCTTGGCAGCGTGCCAGGCGCTTGAGGACCAGCGATGTGCATCGCCCTTGCATCTTCCACGACTGTTGGCGGCAGCCTTAACGATGAAGTACCCCAACGCCGAATGGGTTGCGTCAGCCTGCACTCATGGCTGGCTCGATCAAGTCATGGATGGGTCGTGTCTAAAGTACGCGATGAATTCCCTGCCGTCAGAGCAGGCGATAGGAGGAACCCATGCTTGACTTTGACGCCATCAGTGCTGGCGTGCTGCCACGATGCTGAAGCTGTGCGACGAAATTGCCTTGCTCGAACAGAACCGTGGCAAGTACGAAATAGTCTTCCCCGGGTACATCACTCACATCCGCTTTCCTCGCTACAAGAACATAGCAGATGGAACGCGCATTGAGTTCAATTTCCCTGTCACGGCGCTGGTCGGACCAAACGGCTCTGGGAAGACTTCAGTACTGAATGCGCTCTACGGTGCACCAGCACGAAAGTCAACGGGGCAATACTGGTTCAGCACGAAAGTCGACCCCATTCAGGAGGGCGATGGAAGTCCAAGTCGATTCATCTACGGCCATCGCAACCCGACGCTCAAAGCGGTCGTGGAAACACGCAAGGCGCGGGTAAGAAAGACTCGCTCAGGTCGGCTTGACCCAAACTACTGGGAACCAACAAAGGAGAGCACTGGCGACGAAATGGCTGAGCCTGTGCTGCAGCCAGGAAAGACTTACTCGGGTCGGAGCAAAGATCGCTGGAACCCGGTTACGCGTGACGTGCTGTACATCAATTTCCGCAAGGAGCTAAGTGCCTTCGACAAGTACTTCTACTTCGGCAAAGATCCAATTGGCCAAGCGCCCCAAGCGAAGGGAAAGAAAGTTTCTGCACGGCGCATCACAAGCAAGATGGATCAGGTCCGGCATGACGCTGAGTTGCTGGCGCGTGTGATTGAGTCAGGCGACACGTCGTACGAGTACCGAAACCGGAAAGTAGCTACGGAGAACCGACTCTTGACAGCGGAGGAGCTAGCGATGGTCAGCTACGTTCTTGGCCGAGAGTATCAAGAAGCCAGGTGGATTCGGCATCGACTCTTTAAAGGCGACGGCGGCTTAAGCGTCGTCTTCAAGACCAAACATGGCCGCTACTCTGAGGCCTTTGCCGGCAGTGGCGAAGTCGCCGTTACCAGCTGCGTTGTACAGGTGCTTCGAGCCGCGCGAGGCACTCTGGTCTTATTGGATGAGCCGGAGGTCTCTTTGCATCCTGGAGCGCAAGAGCGCCTACTGACTTTTATGGTCAGGATGGCGAGGACGCGACAGCTCCAGGTAGTGTTCTCAACCCACTCGCCTCATCTCGTGGCAGCTCTCCCTGATGACGCGATTAAGGCCTTCCATCAACTCGACGATGGCCAATTTACGGTTATCCCTTCAACTCATCCCTACGCAGCCTTTAGGCGACTTGGGGCTATTGCTGGCGGACAGATTCGAGTCTTGGTTGAGGACCGCCTAGCGAAAGCAGTTGTCGAGCAAGCCTTGCTAACTCTGAACGACCCTGCCCAGGCTGCGGTCTTCAAAGTCGAGTATTCGAGCGGTGGGGCTGAAGCGATCCTGAAGTACCAAGTGCCTGTGTTGATGGCTGCACCGGGACACACCCTTGTGCTGTTGGATGGCGATAAGCAGCTAGTCCCCGAGTTCGTCGATCCCGCAACGATCCCAGCAGCCCAAGACGGCACCCTTTCCCAGAGAATCAAAGACGCAACAGGAGTTGACCCAGAACTCACAGTTGATGGGGGAGTTGGTGGAGGCAACTCCGCCCAGCGCATCGAAGCGCAGAGGAGATACCTTGGGTGGCTACGGGACAATGTGGCATTCATACCCACCCGATGCCCTGAAGAGTTGGTGCTACGGGCGGCCGGGAAGATCGACCCTTCGGCTGCGACTTCACAGCAGCACAAGGATTGCCTGCGGGGCCTTGCCGTCAGCCTAAGCGGCCCTGGCGTGACGAACGATGAGACGGATCAACTCGGTGCGACGCTTCTTGCGCTCGCACGTGACAAGTCCGCTGAGTTGGCGCAACTTGCACAGACGCTTGTGAAGTACCTCAGATCAGTACACCCGCACGCCTAATTTGCGACGCTCAGATTTGCCTTCTGCGAGCAGGAAGCATCTCTGCTCCGAAGTCCATGACAAACATCCATAAATCAGACGACAGCTCGCTTCAAGCCATTGACCTGTTCAGTGGGTGCGGTGGCTTGAGCCTTGGCCTTGTAAAAGCAGGATTCGCCGTTGCTGCAGCAGTGGAGATCGATAGCAAGGCCCAGGAAACGTACCGACTGAACCATCCAGGTGTTCGCTTGTATGGCAAGGACATCCGACAGCTCGATCCTTTCCAATTGCTTCGCGAAGCAGGTCTAAAGGTTGGCGAGCTAGATCTACTTGCAGGCTGCCCGCCTTGCCAGGGCTTCTCGCGGTTGCGAACAAAGAACAAGATGACCTCGGCGGACGACGTCCGAAACGACCTTGTCGCAGACTTTCTTCGCTTCGTTGAGGCAATGCAGCCTAAGACGGTAATGTTGGAGAACGTGCCTGCGCTGGCTAAGGATGATCGGTTCCTCTCAATGCGCAGCAATCTACATTCGCTCGGCTACGAGTCAGTAGTGCAAGTGCTGGACGCCGCCGACTACGCGGTCCCTCAGCGTCGCAAGCGACTGATCATGCTGGCATCGAGAGTTCACACTCCGACGCTTGCTGAAAAGTCGCCAAAACGAATCACAGTTCGGGCCGCCCTGAAGGGGCTAGCTGAACCAAACCATGGGCGTGATGCGTTGCACAGCCTGGGTGAGAACCGCTCCAAAAAGGTTCGAGACTTGATTGCGCTGGTCCCCAAGGACGGTGGCAGCCGCAGCGATCTACCGAAGCGATATCAGTTGGACTGTCACAAGCGTAGCAATGGTTTCAACGATGTGTACGGGCGCATGGCCTGGGATGACGTTGCTCCAACCATTACGAGCGGGTGCCACAACCCATCAAAAGGTCGATTTCTTCATCCTATGCATGACCGGACCATCACACTGCGTGAGGCGGCGATCTTGCAGGGCTTTCCACGAAGGTATCGATTCAAGGTGGACCACGGTAAGGAAGCTATTGCGCTGATGATTGGAAATGCATTGCCACCTCCGTTCATTTGTGCTCATGCTGGTGCCTTGAGGGCAGGACTGGAACAAGTCCGCCATCAGCTGACAGTTTGAGGTGCGCATAGGTCGGACACACGGCTTGATCAACAAAAGGGCCAGAGACTCGCTTCGGGTCTTATGGTCTCTTTGAAGCGGCGCCATCCGTTTGACCAACCCAATCAGCCTGAGGCACTGAGACACCGACCTCCCCTCACCCCCCGCCTCCTCATCAACAAATAAGCCGCCGGCACCACAAACAGCGACAACAACGGCGCCGTGATCATCCCGCCCACCATGGGCGCGGCAATGCGGCTCATCACCTCGCTGCCGGTGCCGCTGCCCCACAGGATGGGCAGCAGGCCGGCAATGATGACCGCCACCGTCATGACCTTGGGGCGCACGCGCAGCACCGCGCCTTCGCGGATGGCGTCGAGCAGATCGGCCTCACTGCTGCGGCCGGCGGCCAGGCGTGCGGCCCAGGCCTGCTTCAGGTAGATCAGCATGATCACGCCGAACTCCGCCGCCACGCCGGCCAGGGCGATGAAGCCGACGCCGGTAGCGATGGACTGGTTGAAGCCCATCCCGTACAGGAACCAGAAGCCGCCCGTGAGCGCGAAGGGCAAGGTGGCCATGATCAAGGCGGCTTCGGCCACGCTCTTGAAGCAGAGGTAGAGCAGGACCAAGATGATGAGCAGCGTGGCGGGCACGACGATCTGCAGGCGCGCGTTGGCGCGCTCCAGGAACTCGAACTGGCCGGAGTAGGCCAGGCTCATGCCGGGGGCCAGCTGCACCTGCTGGGCCACGGCCTGGCGCAGCTCGGCCACGGTGGAGGCGAGGTCGCGGCCGCGCACGTCCACGAACACCCAGCCCGAGGGGCGCGCGTTCTCGCTCTTGAGCATGGGCGGGCCGTCGCTGACGCGCACGCTGGCCACGCTGCCCAAGGTGATGCGCTCGCCCATCGCGGTCTGGATGGGCAGGGCCTGCAGGGCGGCCACGCTGTCGCGCCATTCGCGCGGGTAGCGCAGGCTGATGGGGTAACGGGCCAGGCCCTCCACCGTTTCGCCCACGGTCTCGCCGCCGATCAGGGTGGCGACGACGGACTGGACCTCGGCAATGTTCAGGCCGTAGCGGCCGGCGGCGATGCGGTCGATGTCGACATCGATGTAGCGCCCGCCGGTCAGGCGCTCGGCCAGGGCCGATGACACGCCGGGCACGGCCTGGGCGGCCTTTTCCACCTGCTGGGCCACGCGCTCGATCTCGGCCAAGTTGGTGCCGCTGATCTTGACGCCGATGGGGCTCTTGATGCCGGTGGCCAGCATGTCGATGCGGTTGCGGATGGGCGGCACCCAGATGTTGGAAAGGCCGGGCACTTTCACGGCGCGGTCCAGTTCTTCCACCAGCTTGTCGGGCGTCATGCCGGGGCGCCATTGCTCGCGGGGCTTGAGGCGCACGGTGGTTTCGAACATCTCCAGCGGCGCGGGGTCGGTGGCGGTTTCGGCGCGGCCGGCCTTGC
>JBDHSJ010000212.1:0-6876 GCA_039808065.1 Burkholderiaceae bacterium
GGCTGCACAGCCCGCGGCCTGCAGCACCATGCCGCCCAGAAAGAGGTTGCGATTGCTCAGGAAACGCCCACCCAGGTAACCACCAAACAGGTGCAGGCCGTAGTTGAAGGCGCCGAACACACCCATGATGAGCGCGGCCTTGTCATTGCTGTAGCCCAGGGCCTGGCTCGCATAGAGCACCAGGCTGGAATAGAGCACGGCATAGCCGAGCGTGGACACGACTTGGATGAAGAACAGCACGCCCGCCCCTTCAGGGATGCGGGCCAGGGTTTGGCGCAAGGAACTCATGCGGGGCATTGTCGGCAGCGTGGCGGGCGCGCCAGGCCCAGGCATCCCCCAGGGGCCCCAGCCTCAGGCTGCCTCAGGTTGCATCAGGCAGCCGCCAGCGCCGCCTTCAGCCCCGGCACCAGCGTGGCCAGCAGCACCTGCACGCGCTGCGGCAACAGCTCCCGCTGCGTGGTACAGACATGCACCGCCGGCCCTTCGGCCACCTGGCTGGCCAACAGGGCGCGCAGGCGGCCGACCGCGAGGTGCTCGGCCACCAGATAGCGCGGCAGCATCGCCAGGCCGAAGCCCTCCCGGCACAGCGCCACCGCCGACTCCAGTGCGCTCAGTTCCGCCACCGGCGCACGGGGTCGGAAGTGTTCGCGCCCGGTCGGAGTGACGAAGCGCCAGGGGCGGGCTTCGCTGACGCCCGGCGGGCGCAGCACCAGATGCGGCCAGGCCGCCAGCTCGGCCACGCGCCGCGGCGGGCGGCGCCCTTCGAACAGGCTCGGCGCGCCCACCAGCGCCAGCGCCACGCGCCCGACCGGCCGCGCCACCAGGGTGCTGTCGGGCAGATCGCCCAGGCGCACGGCCACGTCCACGCGCTGCCCCACCAGGTCCTCCACGCGGTCCGACCACAAGAGCTCCAGCTTCACGCCGGGGTGCGCGCGCAGGAAGTGCTGCAGCAACGGCAGCACCAGGTGCTGGCCCAGGGCGTGGCTGCAGGCCAGACGCACCGGCCCGCGCAGGGCGTGGTGCGCTTCTGGCAATGCGGTCAAGGCCGCCTGCAGGGTGTGCAGCGCCGGTTGCACCGCCTCCACCAGGTGCAGCGCCGCTTCGCTGAGCACCACCTGGCGCGTGCTGCGCTCGGCCAGGCGCACACCCAGGCGGCGTTCGGACTGCGCCACCAGGCGACTGACCGCGGCGCGGGTCAGGCCCAGCTCACGCGCCGCCGCGGCAAAGCTGCCGTGCTGCGCCACGCGGCTCAAGACCCAGAGGGTGCGCAGGTCCTGTTCGTTCATTGTCAAGTTTCGGTGACAGTCTGAATATCGATTGTGTCTTCACGGCGCGGCATGGCGTTCCCACAATTCGCTCCATTGCCACCCTGAACCCCTCGGAGACCTCCATGACCCCCTATGCCATCTTCGGAACCGGTGATGTCGCCAAAAGCCTGGCGCGCGGACTGCGCGGCCTCGGGCACCCTGTGATGCTGGCCGGCCGCGACGCCGCCAAGACTGCCGCCGCGCTGGCCGATTTCGCCCGCGAGACCGGCACCCAGACCGGCGACTACATGCAGGCTGCCGCCTTCGGCCAGACCGCGGTGCTGGCCGTCAAGGGCCTGGCGGCGGCGGCGGTGCTGGACGCCGCCGGCAGCGCCCTGGACGGCAAGGTGCTCATCGACGCCACCAACCCCATCGAAGACGCCGCCCCCGAGCACGGCGTGCTGCGCTTCTTCACCGGCCCCAATGACTCGCTGGGCGAGCGGCTGCAGAACGCCTTCCCCCGCGTGCGGATCGTCAAGGCCTTCAACACGGTGGGTGCGGCGCACTTCGTACAGCCGCGCTTTGCCGGCGGTCCGGGCTCCATGTTCATCGCCGGCAATGACGCCGCGGCCAAGGCCGAGGTGGCCGCGCTGATCCGCGCCTTCGGCTGGGAACCCTATGACTGCGGCCGCATCGAAAGCGCACGCGCCACCGAGCCGCTGTGCCAGCTGTGGTGCCTGCCCGGCCTGCTGCGCGGCGACTGGGCCCATGCCTTCAAGGTCATCGCGCCGTAATGACGGTCGGGCGCTGACGGCTTGGCAGCGGGGGCAGCCGCCGGCTCGGCGGCCTGGCTCTGATCCGCTTGGGGCTGCATCTGGCTGTGAAGCAGCGCCAGGAATCTGGGCGGCGCCGACTTTCGGCACTGCGCGGACACCGCCCGGAGCGGCATGCTGCCGGGCTTTCACGCCCTGAAGTTTGGCCATGCTGCGCATCCTTCTTCTCGCCCTGAGCGTTTGCGCCCTGGCCCCTGCCCAAGCCGCCACGGCATACGAGGATCTGGCCACCGCCATCCGGGCCAGCGATGGCGAGCGGGTGGCGGCCCTGCTGGCGGCGGGTGTCTCAGCCCAGGCCACCGACCGCGCCGAGCAGGCGGCACCGCTGCTGATCGCGGCGTCGCGCGGGCACCTGGCCATTGCGGAGCATCTGCTGGCGCGGGGCGCGCCGCCCGACCCGCGGCTGGCCTCCTACTACAACGCCACGGCACTGATGCTTGCAGTCAACAACCGCAACGCACCCATGGCCGAGCTGCTGCTCCGGCACGGTGCCGACGTGAACGCCGTGGACTCCTTTGGCGATCCGGCCCTGAACTGGGCCACGTTTTACGGCGATCTGCCCCTGGTGGAGCTGCTGCTGACCCATGGCGCCCGCACCGACCAGGTGGGCCATGGCGATGCCGTGCAGGTGGCCATGCGGCGTGGCCACCAGCCCGTGCTGAAGCGCCTGCTGACGCACCGCGGCACGCTGCACACACCCGATGCCGCCACCCAGGCGCTGCTGGACGCCATCGACGCCGATGACCCCGCCGCCCTGCGCCGCGCCCTGGCGCAAGGCGCCCAGGCCAATGGCAGCGACGAGACCGGCCGCCCGCTACTGGCCCGGGCCGCGCGCGCGGGCCGGCTGCAGGCAGTCGAGGCCCTGCTGGAGGCGGGCGCCGAGGTGGATGCAGCGGACTCCATTGGCTTCACGCCGCTGATGGAAGCCTGCCGCGACGGCCAGCTGGCCGTGGCGCAAGCCCTGCGAGCCCACGGTGCCCGGGTGGACCGCGCCGCCTTGCCCAGGGGACTGGCCATGACCCCGCTGCACCTGGCGGTGGCAGGCGAGCGGCCGGCCTTGATCCGCTGGCTGGTGGCCCAGGGCGCGCCCCTGGACGCCCGCGACATTGAAGGCGCCCCGCCCCTGGCCTGGGCGCAGGGAGAGGAGCGCAAGGCATTGGCCGAACTGCTGCTGGAGCTTGGCGCCAAGCCGCTGCCGCCCAAGAGCTGAGCGGCGCCAGACGTTCAATCGGCGTCGAGCGACCCTGGCTCGCCCAGGTTCAGGGTCTCACCATCTTCCGGCACGCATAGGCGCGCTGCCAGGCCAGCGGCCTCGGCGGCCCGCCTCAGCTCGACACGTGAGACCGGGCAGTGGCTCAGGGCTTCCAGGTGATTGGCCACCACGCGACCCCGCATCAGCCTGGCACAAGCCAGCACCTCGTCCACCCCCATGATGAGCTCGCCGCCGAGTTCGAAGCGCGCTCCGCCGGCGGGCAGCACGCAGACATCGGGCTGCTGGCGCTGCAGGAACTCACGGATGGCCGGCGTCAGCACCGTGTCGCCGGCCAGGTAGAGCGTGGGCTCGCCGGGCAGCTCCAGAAAAAACCCCACGCCGTGCTCCATCAGCCGGCCCACCAGGCCGCGGCCATGGGTGCAGCGCAGGGTGCGGATCCGTCCGCCCAGAAAGGGCAGCGGCTGCTCATGCCCCATGGCCAGCGGCTGCGCGTTCAGCCCGCGCTGGCGCAGGTAGTCGGCGTCATGGGGGTGCAGATCACCGGCACCTGCCGCTCGCGCAGCCAGGCCTTGCCGGCGCGGTCCAGGTGGTCGAAATGGCCCTTCTGGCAATGGGTGATGAGGGCGTGCGTCACGCGCTCCAGTGCGGCCTCGGCCTGCGCGGGCAGTTCCACCGTGGGATTGCGCTCGCGCCGTCCGTCGAGCAGGCGCAGCGGCGGCAGGGCATGGCGGGGCGCCAGCATCGGGTCCACCAGGATGTGGTGCGCGCCGCTGTGGATGACCAGGGTGGCGCTGCGAAGTTGGGTGATCTGCATGGCATTCGGGGTCGATCGAAGGAGCCGCCATGCTCGCGGCTGGGCTCCTTCTGGCAGCATGGCGTGATCGCCATCTTTGGGTTCGATATGGCCACTCCTGGCTCTACACGGAAAGCACCGGAAGCCCTGCGTATCGCCCTGCTGGCCTACCCGGGCTGCCTGGGCACCGAGCTGCTGGGCCTGGCCGATCTGCTGCGCCTGGCGGGCCAGTTGGCCCAGGCCATGGGCCCGGAGGCCAGCCGGGCGGTGCAGCGCCCCATCGTCGTGGAGCTGGTCGCGCTGCGCCCCGGCCCGGTGCGCCTGGCCGGCGGCTTTGCGCTCAGCCCAGGGCGCCCGCGCGGCCGCTACGAGCTGCTGCTCGTGCCCGGCATGGAGCTGGGCCGGATCGACGAGTTGGAAACCCGGCTGCAGGGCCTGGCCGAGGAACAGCGCTTCATCCGCCGCTGCGCGACCCAGGGCAGCACGCTGGCCACGGTCTGCCTGGGCAGCTTCCTGCTGGCCGAGGCCGGCCTGCTGGACGGCCGCCGCGCCACCACCTCCTGGCTGTTCGCCCCAGCCTTTGCGGCGCGCTACCCGCAGGTGCAACTGCAGCCCCAGCAGGTGCTGGTGGAAGACGGCGCGCTGCTGAGCAGCGGCGCCGTCAGCTCGGTGTTCGACCTGGCCCTGCACCTCATCAAGCGCCTGTACGGCGCCCGCGTGGCCAGCAGCACCGCCCGCGTGACCTTGCTGCAGCCGCCCCGCAGCAGCCAGGCGCCCTATGTGGACGAACGCCTGCTGCCGCCCGCCCCGCCCTCCTTCGCACAGGCGGTGCGTGGCTGGCTGGAGGCGCATCTGACCGAGCCCTTCGAGCTGGCGCGGCTGGCCGCAGCGTTTCACGTCAGCAGCCGCACCCTGCTGCGGCGCATCCGTCAGGAAACCGGCAGCACGCCGCTGGCCTTGCTGCAGCAGGCGCGCGTGCACAAGGCCAAGCAGCTGCTCGGTCAGGCGCGCCTCAGCACGGCGCAGATCGTCGAAGCCGTGGGCTACCACGATGTGCCCACTTTCTCCCGTCTGTTCCGGCGTCTGGTGGGCGAGAGCCCGGCGCGCTACCGGCAGCGCGGGCGCTGACGCGCTTCAGGCGCCAGCCCGCTCAAACCGCGCGCAGCACCTTGGTGGCCGGCCACACCGCCGCCACCATCGCAGCGGTCAGCCACAGCGGTCCGCCCACGCCGGCCAGGCCGGCCAGCAGGCCAAAGCCCATCGGGAGGGTCACGCCCGCGGCGTTGGTGGCCATCATGCGCAGGCCCAGCACCTGGCCGTGGCGCTCGGGTGGGGTGGCGTGGGTCAGCGCGGCCAGCACCGTGGGCTGCACCGAGCCCAGCGCCAGACCGAGCAGGGCCGAGCCCAGCATCAGGCCCAGGGGCCCGGGCAGGAAGGCGTAGACGGCCGACATCGCCACCGTCACGCCCATGGCGCTGCGCAGCATGCTGCGCTCGCTCCAGGCGCCGGCGAAACGGATGATCAGCAGGCGCACCGCCATGCCCGCCACCGAAAAGCAGGCCAGCACGGCACCGATGGTGGAGGCCGAGTAGCCGCGTGAATGGCCCAGCACCGGCACGACGAAGCTGTGCGCATCCCAGGCGGCGGCCAGCACCAGGTTGATGACGAGCAGCTGGCGCAGGCTCTTGGCCTCCAGCAGGTCCCAGGCCGGGCGGCTGCTGACGCGCTGGGTGAGCACCGGGCGCGGCAGGTGGCGGCGCGCGCGCAACAGCCACAGGCCCACCGGCACCATCAGCACTGCCGCGGCAAACGCCGCCCGGTGGCTGACCGTGTCGATCAAGGCCCCGGCCAGCAGCGGCGCCAGGGTGTTGGAAAGCGCCGGCCCCAGCGCCACCCAGGAGTACATGCGCTGCGAAGCGCTCTGGTCGGTCAGCTCGCGGGCACGCTGTGCCACCTCGCGCTGCACGGCAATGGCGGCCACGCCAATGGCCCCACCGGTGCCGATGGCGCCGATGACCAGGGTGCTGACATGGGTCCACAGCAGCGGCGCGGCCGTGCCCACCAGCGCCAGGACAGTGGCAATCTGCAGCGGCTTCCATAGGCCGTAGCGATCGGCCCAGGCACCCGCCGCCGGCCCCAGCAGGGCCGGGGCGAGGGCCACCAGGGCCAGCAGCACGCCCACCGTCACCTCACCATGGCCGGTGTGCAGCAGCCAGAGCGTGCTGGCCACGCGGGTGGTGGCCATGCAGGCATGCACAGCCACGATGGCGGCGATCAGTCGCCAGAAGCCCGCGGGCAGCTGGTTGCTCAAGCGGGTTCGTCCTCGGCGTCGGCAATCTCCAGCAGGCGCTGGGCCTCGGTCTCGGGCAGGGCCTCCACGGTCTTAAGCTGGCGCGTCATCGCGCGGGTGCGCACCTCGGCGGCGTCGATGGTGTTGCTGGCCTCCTGCAGCTTCTTCTTGGTCTTGGCCAGCACCTCGCCGAACTTGCCGAACTCGGTCTTGACCGCCCCCAGCACGCTCCAGACCTCGGCGCTGCGCTTCTCCAGCGCCAGGGTGCGAAAGCCCATCTGCAAGCTGCCCAGGGTGGCCAGCAAGGTCGTCGGCCCGGTCAGCATCACCTTGTGCTCGCGCTGCAGGGCCTCGAACAGGCCGGGGCGGCGCAGGGCTTCGGCGTACAGCCCCTCGGTGGGCAGGAAGAGCAGCGCGAAGTCGGTGGTGTGGGGCGGGGCCAGGTATTTGTCGGCGATGGTGCGGGCCTCCAGGCGCAGGCGCGCTTCCAGGGCCTTGCC
>JBDHSJ010000213.1:0-6832 GCA_039808065.1 Burkholderiaceae bacterium
CAGCGCGGCGGGTGCGTCGCCGCTGGCCTCCAGCAGCTCGGCGCGCAGCTCGGCCAGGTCGCAGCGCAGGCGCATGCCGGGGCGGGCATCGCCGAGGGCGCGCTCGCAGGCGTCCTGGAGCACCTGCAGGCGCACCAGCCCGCCCGCCGTGTCGCCGCGCAAGTGGGTGGCCAGGGCCTGGGCCATGCCCAGCTCCAGGCGGTCATCGGGCAGCTGGGTGGCGGGGTTCACGCGCGCCATCAGGTCCTGGGCCAGCTCGGGAACGCCAGCCCGCAGCGCGCACAGGGCCAGAGCCTCGAAGTGCATGGGCAGCAGGCCGCGGCCGCTGCCATCGGGCTGGGCACTGGCGATGGCGTGCACATCGGGCAGGGCCTCCCGGGCTCGGCCCAGACCCGTGAGCGCCACCACGCGGTTCACCAGCAGCACGGTGTGGGCGCGGCCATGGCTGCATTGGTGGATGCGCTCCAGCCCGCGCTCGATCTGGCGCAGGGCCTCGTGCAGGTCACCGAGCTCGAGCAGCTCGTGCGACAGGTTGGCGTGCAGGGCGACGTCGTAGCCCAGGCCGCGCTTGGGGCCGGCCTCGCGCAGCGCCTGGGCCATGCAGGCCATCGCCTGCTCCGAGTCGCCGCGCGCCGAATGGCAGCCCGCCAGCGCGTTCAGGTAGATGGCCAGCTGCTCATGGCGCAGGGTGCGCAGGGCCTCGTCGCGCAGCGGGTGCAGCAGGTCGGCGGCACGCTGCACCTGGCCCTGGCGCCACAGCGCGCGCGCCAGGCCGGCCACGGCCAGCAGTTCGGGTGCGCGCTCGTGCAGGTCCGCAAAGCGGCTGCGTGCCGCGCTCAGTTCGGCGGCAGCCGCGGTGGGGCTGGCAAAGGACAGGCGATGAAAGCCCCGCACCAGCTGCGCCCAGGCCAGGCCCACGGCGTCCTGACCTTGGTCGGCGCGCGCCCAGGCCTGCTCAATCAGCGCATAGGCCGCTCCGGCGTCCGTGTGCAACAGCCGCCAGGCCTTCTGGGCCAGGCGGGTGGCGGGGCTGGGCGGCGCCGCGGCGCGGTGCGCCGAAGGGGCCTGGGAAGCGAAATGCGCAGACATGGGCCTGCACGCTAGCCCATGCGCGGCTTCTGTGACAGGCCCCCCCGAAGGGAGGAGACCCCAGGTCACACCGCGCCAGGCCCCGTGAGTCCGGGTCAACCCTTAGGTTGCGCAGCTGCCGCAGCCGGCCCCGGCGCTGCTGGGCGCGGCCACCGGCTGGGGTTGGGCGGGGTCGAAGCCCAGCTGTTGCATGGTGAACACCAGGGCGGCGTCCATCATTTCGGCGTGCTGGGGGAACCATTCGGCCAGGGCCGGCACCAGGCGGGCCAGGGGCTCCCATTCGCCCTTGTCCAGTGCGCAACTGCGCACCTCGCGCATCAGCTCCAGCACCATCTGGTGCTGACGGCTGTGGCAGTTTTCGGGCGTGAAGCCGGTGGCGGCCATCCAGCCTTCTTCCATCGCAAAGTGCTGCTCGGTGTGGGCCAGCAGGGCGTCGAAGGCGGGCAGGGCCGCAGCGCCGGCCTGCGGCTGCACCGCCGCGGCCAGGGCGTTCAGCAGTTCGACGAATTCCTGGTGGGTGCGGTCGATCTGCGGCTGTTGCAGGGCCAGGGCGTCGGTCCAGGTCAGGGCGTCATTCATGTGCCGAATTGTCGGCGCCGGGCTGGGCGCGCGGCTTGAAGCGGATCAAGCCACGGCGGTCGGCCGGGTGTTGATACGAATCAGGGGTGGTAGCGCGTCCAGCGCCCCGGGCGGGCAAAGGCGAACAGCTGCAGTCCGGTGGCCTGGGCGGCGCGCAGGGCCAGCGCGGTGGGGGCGCTCGTCGCCACCAGGCAGGGGAGGCCCACGCGGGCGGCCTTGTGCACGAGCTCAAAGCTGGCGCGGCTGGTGAGCAGGGCAAAGCCGCCGGTTGGGTCCAGCGGGCGCTTTGCCAGCCGGCCGATCAGCTTGTCCAACGCGCAATGGCGGCTCACGTCTTCGGCCAGCTCCAGCAGTTCGCCCTGCGGATTGGCAAATGCGGCGGCGTGGGCGCCGCCGGTGACGGTGTTCAGCGCCTGCCGGCCGGGCAGGGTGGCCAGTGCGCGTTCGATGGCGTCGTCGGCCAGCTGCAGCGGCGCCAGCGTCCGCGCGGGCAGGGCGAGCAGCGTGCGCTGGTCTTCGATGCCGCACAGCCCGCAGCCGCCCGGCACCGCGCCCAGGCGGCGGCGGGCGCGCAGGGTCTGCAGGCGGGGCTCAGGCAGTTGGATTAGCACCGACTGCCCGGCGCCAGCCGGCAGGGCCTGCAGGTCGAGGACCTCATCGGCGTGCTCCACCAGGCCCTCGCTCAGGCAAAAGCCGAGCGCCAGGGCCTCGGCATCCAGCGGCGTGGCCATCAGGGTCAGCGCCACCTCGTCATTGAAGACCAGGGTGACCGGCGCCTCCTCCACCAATTGCTCCTGCACCGGTCGTCCGTCGCTGCGAAGCCCTGGCACGGGGGCCTGGCCGCTGGCAAAGGCGTCGGGGGCGGGGCGGGCCCAGTCCAGGGGGTCAGCAGGGGGCATGGCGGGCGGCAGGGCAGGTTTCAATCGTTGCGGCCGGGCCTAGCGCGCGAAGCGCGACTGAAACCCGGGCCGCGCATCATGGCGCCAATCACTTCCGCTGCACGGCCATGACCACCGCCTCGTTCATTGAACGCGAGTTCCCGTCCCGCATCGCCAACCTGGGCTTCTTCGTGGAGCTGCCGCAGAACTGGCAGCCGCTGGAGCTGCCCGACGAAGAGCCGGACTTCTCCGACGCCCGCAAGCTCTTCGGCCTGGCTGCGGCCCATGCCCCCTATGCCGCCCTGGTGTTCACCGCCGCTGCCCGCCCCGCCTTCGATGACGGCACGGTGCAGGACTGGGCGCGCTGGCTGATCGAGCAGCATGGCGTGGACCTGCGCACGCTCGGGCCGGGGCAGCTCGGCAGCCTGCCCGCCATCCTGGGCCAGTGCGCGCCTGAATCCGACATGGGGCCCATGCAGACGCATTTCGCCTTCGCCGAAGACGGCGGCCGGCTGATCCACCTCAGCCTCACCGGCCCCGAGGAACTGCAGGCCCAGACCTGGCAGGCCTGGCAGCAGGTGCTGCGCAGCTTCCGTCTGGCCGCGCCGCAGGGGCCGAGCGTGCCGCTGGCCCCGGCGCCCGCGGTGCACCAGGCCCCGGCCGATGCACCGGTGGCCGATGTCGGCCAGTTCGCCCTGCCCGGCGGCCTGGCCACGCTGCAGCAGGAGCACCCGCTGCAGCAGGCCTGGTTGAACCAGGGCCAGGGCTTTGCCCCGCCGATTCGCGCCGCCGACGAAGCCAACGGCCGTGCCTGGGTGGCCAGCATGGCCTTGCAGGCCGTGCTGGCCCTGCCCACCGGCTGGCATGCGCTGGACGACGGCCGCAGGCTGCTGCTGCTCCACCCCGACAACTCGGTGCAGATCAGCCTGCAGCGCCTGGTTGCGCCCGAAGGTTTGAGCGCCCTGCTGGATCAGATTGAGGCACAGACCCGCGCCGACTACCCGACACCGCAGTTCCTGCGCCTGCAATGCGGCCACGTGCTGGGCCTGGCCGTGCGTGGCATAGCCGACGGCGACCAGGCGCTTGAACAGATGCATCTGCTGTTGCCCGCCGAAGAGGGGTTCGTCGTGCGCGCCCGCGTGACCGCCACGCCCGCAGCGGCTTCGCAGGCCGGCGACTTGGCCGAGGCCCTGCTGCACAGCCTGCAGTTCGTCAGCGAGTTGGCCGAACCGGCCGAACCGGAAGCGCTGGTGCACGACGAGCGCCCCGAATGGGCCCGCCAGGCCGAAGCCCTGGAAGGCCATGGCCGCCTGGCCGAGGCCGAGCGCCTGATGCTGGACAGCTGCCCCTACCAGGGCGTGCTGATCTCGGTGGCCGAGATGTACCGGCGCGAGATGGGTCGCTGCATCGCCCGTGGCGATGCCGAATCCGCCGCCCGCGCCCGCGAGGCGGCGGTGCGCTGGGCGCATGCCTACGCCGCCAGCGCCACCAGTGGTGGCGAAGGGGCGGCGCTGTCGCGCGAGCGCGATATCTTTCTGGCCAGCCTGGGCTGAGCGCATCAGGCCTGCGGCCGCTCGCCGGCCAGCAAGGCCTGCTGGCCCGCCAGGGCCTGCAGCAGATGCACCCGAACCACCTTGACGCGCGCGGTCTCGCGCAGTTCAGGGTGGCTGAGCAGCCAGAGTTCGGAGTCGCAGTCGGCCAGCGGTTCGCCCAGGCGCAGCAGGCCGGGCTCGGCATCGCCCAGGAAGCAGGGCAGCACCGCCAGGCCCAGGCCTTGCAGGCAGGCGGCCCGCACCATCAGCAGGCCCGAGAAGCGCAGCGCCACCTGCTCCAGCGGCAGCTGCCCGGCCAGCCACTGCAAGGCCTTGCTGCCCGCGGCCGAGTCGTCCAGCGCCAGCCAGGGCTGCTGCGCCAGCGGCGCGCGCTGAAAGCGCCGCGCCTGGGCGCGCTGCGCGTAGATGGCATGGCGCAGCGGGCCGATGCGCTGGCCGATCAGGTGCGGAGGTGGCTGCGGCGCGGGGCGCAGCGCCAGGTCGGCCTCGCGCTGCGAGAGGTTGTGAAAGTCGTTGCGCGCCGAGGCCTGCAGCTGGATCTCGGGCAGCGCCAGGCGCAGCGCTGGCAGCAAGGGCAGCAGCAGGCCGCCGATCACGCCCTCGGTGCTGGCGATGCGCACCAGGCCGCGCGGGCGCTGGTCCTGGCCCTGCACGCGCAGCAAGGTGGCGTCGGCCTGCGCCCGCATGGCGCGGCCAGCTGCGGCCAGGGTCTCGCCGGCGGCACTGGGCTGGTAACGACCGGCGCGCCGTTCGAACAGGCGCACGCCCAGGGCTTGCTCCAGCGCGCCCAGGCGGCGAAAAGCGGTGGCGTGGCTGATGCCCAGGGCCTCGGCGGCCCGCACCAGGCTGGCCCGCGTGGCCACTTCGGCCACCAGCAGCCAATCGTCCAGGCAGAGCGGGTGCTTGTCTTTCATTTTTGCAAATTCATCTTGCGGATTTTGATGGCTGATTTGCAGATTTGATTTCTAGAGTGCGCTCCATGCCGGCGCGGCCGGTGCTTCCACGGAGTTCTCTCATGTTCCTGAAGCGCACGCTGAAGTCCGGCTGGGTCGGCTTGTTCGGCCTGGCCCTTCTCTCACTCGGTGCCGGCCCCGCGCTGGCCCACGAACCGATCTGGGACGGCAACAAGGTGCAGATGCGCAGCCAGCAGCTCGCCCCCGGCGTGTTCGCCCATCTGCCAGCCGACGCCGTCGAGCTGAACGCCAAGGGCGGTGCGGCCGCCACCAGCGGGGGGCTGATCGTCGGCACCCGCGGGGCGCTGCTGATCGAGACCATGCTCAATCGCCGCCTGCACGATCAGGTGCGCGCACTGGCCAAGGCCAAGGCCGGCAAGCTGCCGCTGCTCTATGCCGTCAACACCAGCTCGCACGGCGACCACAGTTTCGGCAACATGTTCCTGCCGCCCGAGACCCGGCTGGTGCAGCACGAACACACGGCCCGCTTCATCGCCGCGCACCTGGAGCAGGACAAGGCCTTCATGCTGCAGCACTTCGGCCAGGGGCGCGGCATCGAGCCCATCCAGGCACGCGCGCCTGACATCCTGGTGCCCGCCGGCGGCAAGCTGCTGCTGGACCTGGGCGGCCGCCAGGTCGAGATCCATGACTTCGGCTTTGCGCAGACCGGTGGCGATCTGTTCGTCTGGGACCCGCAGTCCAAGACGATGTGGGCCGGCAACCCGGTCATCGCCGCCAAGCCGGCGCTGCCCTGGCTGCTCGACGGCAAGCTGCTGCAGACGCTCGCCACCTTGCAGAAGGTCTACGACTTCCTGCCCGCCGATGCCACGGTGGTGCCCGGTCACGGCGTGCCGATGGGTCGCGAAGGCCTGCGCTGGCATATCGACTACCTCACGGCGGTGCAGGCCGGCGTCAAGGACGCGCTGGCGCGCGGCCTGAGCCTGGAGCAGACCGTGGCCGAGCTCAAGCTGCCCGAGTTCCGCGGCTATGCCCTGTTCGACTGGGTGCACCCGGGGCTGAATGTGCCGGCGGCCTACAAGGACTTGGCCACGCTGCGGTAGGCCCAGAAGCGCGGCAGGCACAGGCCGGTGACGATGACGGCCGCCAGGCAGACCAAGCCACCACTCCAGATCGCGATCGGCACGTTCCAGGCATCGGCCATGAAGCCGGCGCGGGCATTGCCGATCAGCGGGCCGGTGAGGTAGCTGATCATCTCGATGCCGGCGAGGCGCCCTCGCATTTCGTTCGGAATGGTCTCGTTCCAGATCGTGCTGCGGAACACGCCGCTGACCATGTCGGCCGCGCCGGCCAGGGCCAGGCAGAGCAGCGCGGCCAGCAGGCCCGGTGCGAAACCCAGGGCGACGATGCCGAGCGCCCAGACCCCCGCGGCCAGCACCACGGCGCGGCCATGGCGGCGCACCCGGCCCGTCCAGGCGCTGAACAGGCCGATCAGCAAGGCACCCACCGCCATGGCCGAGAGCAGCCAGCCGACCGCATCCGGCCGCCCGCTGGCCGCCGCCATGGCCGGGAACAGCGCGACCGGAAAGGCGAAGGCCATGGCAACGATGTCGACGATATAGGTGCCCATTAGTTCGGGGCGGGCCCAGGCAAAGCGCAGGCCGGCGGCCAGATCGGCGAGCAGATGCGGCCGCTCCCCGTCCGGCTCGGGCAGGGTGATGCGCGCGCGTGGAATGAAGGCGATGAAGGCCAGCGCAAGCACGAAGCTCAGCAGATCGAACAGATAGGCGCCTTGCGCGCCCCAGCCGGCCAGCAGCAGGCC
>JBDHSJ010000214.1:0-6784 GCA_039808065.1 Burkholderiaceae bacterium
CGCCGCGCGCGGTCACGGAATCGTCATGAGCGCGACACAGGGTTTTCATCGACGCTGACCACAGTGCGCGGGTCTGTAGACCCAACCCTCGCACACCATGAGCCAGCGCACCGACGCCCATCGCATCGACTTCAACGACGAAGACTCGAACCGCAGCGACAACCCGCATTTCGACCAGGTGCTCAGCGCGCGCCTGAGCCGCCGCAGCATCCTGCGCGGCAGCCTGGGTGCCAGCAGCGCGGCCTTGGGCAGCGTGCTGCTGAGCGCGTGCGGCAGCGATGACCCCGCGCCGGCCCCTGCTCCTGCTCCGGCCCCCGCACCGGCGCCCGCGCCCGCACCTTCGCCTATCGTCACCACCCTGGGCTTTGCCGCCGTGGCCAAGAACCTGGACGACAAGGTCACCGTGCCGGCCGGCTACAGCGTCAGCATCCTCTACGCGCTGGGCGACCCGCTGCGCGCCGCCACCGGCGACTTCAAGAACGACGGCAGCGACACCGACTGGGAGAACCGCGCCGGCGACCACCATGACGGCATGGACTGGTTCGGCCTGAGCAGCAGCGGCGTGCCCTTCGCCACCGCGGTGGACCGCGGCCTGCTGGCCATCAACCATGAGGCCACCACGGACGAGGTCAGCTCCTTCTTCATCCACGCCAACGGCGGCACCAAGACCCTGCCGCGCCCGGCCGCCGAAGTGGACAAGGAACTCGCCATCCACGGCATCTCGGTGGTGGAGGTGAAGAAGACCGGCAGCAGCTGGGCCTATGTGAAGGACTCCGCCTTCAACTTCCGCATCCACCAGAACACCGAGGTGGACCTGGCCGGCCCGGTGCGCGGCAGCCTGCAGGTCATCACCAAGTTCTCGCCCACCGGCAGCACCACGCGCGGCACGCTGAACAACTGCGGTGCCGGCAAGACGCCCTGGGGCAGCTATGTCTCGGGCGAGGAAAACTGGGCCGGCTACTTCTTCCGCGCCGGCAATGACGACACCGTGCGCGGCAACGACAAGAGCGTCACCGCCCTCAAGCGCTACGGCCGCGCGGCCGGTGCGGCGTCGCGCCACGGCTGGGAAACCGGCGGCGCCGACGACCGCTACCAGCGCTGGAACATCAGCAAGAGCGGCGTCTCGGTGGACGGTAGCGACGACTACCGCAACGAGATGAACGGCCAGGGCTACATCCTGGAGGTGGACCCGTACAGCAAGAGCAGGAAGGCTGTGAAGCGCACCGCGCTGGGCCGCTTCGCGCACGAGAGCGCGGCCTTCAGCAAGCCCGTGGCCGGTCAGCCGATCGCCGCCTACATGGGCGATGACTCGCGCAACGAGTACATCTACAAATTCGTCTCCACCGCGCTGTGGAGCGAGGCCGACGCCAGCCCGGCCGACCGCCTCGCCACCGGCGCCAAGTACCTGGACCAGGGCAAGCTGTTCGTCGCCAAGTTCAATGCCGACGGCAGCGGCCAGTGGGTCGAGCTGAGCCTGACCACCCCCCAGGTGCGCGACAACACGGTCTACCCCTTCAGCGACCAGGCCGACATCTGCGTCAACACCCGCCTGGCCGCCGACGCCGTGGGCGCCACCAAGATGGACCGCCCCGAGTGGTGCTCGGTGAACCCGAAGAACGGCGAGGTCTACTTCACGCTGACCAACAACAGCAACCGCCGCGCCGAACCCGCCGCCGGCGGCAGCCAGCTGGCCCCGGACAGCGCCAACCCGCGCGCCTACACCGACATCAAGAACGGCAGCAGCAGCCAGGTGGGCAACCCCAACGGCCACATCCTTCGCATCAAGGAAGGCACGGGCGGCGCCGGCGCCACCGCCTTCACCTGGGACGTCTACCTGTTCGCCGCCGAGGCCAGCGCCGCGCCCGGCATGGTCAACCTGAGCAACCTGACCGCCGACCAGGACATGAGCAGCCCCGACGGCCTGGCCTTCAGCCCCGCCACCGGCATCTGCTGGATCCAGACCGATGACGGCGCCTACACCGACGTCACCAACTGCATGATGCTGGCCGCCCTCCCCGGCCAGGTGGGCGACGGCGCCAAGAAGACCCTGAGCTACAGCCGCAGCAGCGGCGGCGCGCTGAACGTCGACACCTTTGTGGGCAAGACGCCGGCGGCCAACGAACTCAAGCGCTTCCTGGTTGGCCCGCGCGATTGCGAGATCACCGGCATCTGCGAGACCCCGGACGGCAAGGCCCTGTTCGTCAACATCCAGCACCCGGGCGAGGGCACGGCGATGGCGAATGTCGCCGACCCGACGAAGTACACCAGCCAGTGGCCCAGCAACGCCGGCTACGGCGCCGGCAAGCGCCCGCGCTCGGCCACCATCGTCATCAGCAAGAACGATGGGGATGTGATCGGGCGCTGAGGCGCCAGCGCCCTCCTTCGTTAGGAGGAGGGTGCGCGGCTCCGCCGCGACAGACCGCACAGTCCCGGAGGGCCCAGCCCCTGGGACTTGACCTGCAATAAGGTCATCCAATCGCCCTGCACCCAGCATCGCCGCGTTGCTTGAAAGCGGAGTGCGTGATGGGTGTTTCGAACTGGCTGAAGAACCTGCCCCTGCGGGGCAAGTTCGCCTTGCTGTCGGCCTTGGCCATGCTGATGCTGGCCTTGCCCAGCGCGCGGCTGCTGCAGGACGACTGGCGGACCTGGCAGGTAGCCGAGCGCGAGGCCGCCGGCATCGCTCCAGCCACCGAGCTGCTGCGATGGGTGCGGCTGAGCCAGCAGCACCGCGGCCTGTCCGCCGGCCTGCTAGCCGGCGACCGCAGCCAGGCGGACGCCCGCGCCGCCAAGCAGGCGCAGGCCGAGGCCAGCGCCAAGCGCCTGCTGAGCGCGCTCGCCCCGTTCGAAAGGGCTGGCCTGCCGAAGCAGACCGGCGAACTCCAGCAGCAGGCCCAGGCTCTGATGCAGGCGGTGGCGCAGCAGCAGCTCGATGGCGCTCAGAGCCTGCGCCGCCACGGCGAACTCATCGACCAGCAACTGCGCCTGCTGCAAGACCTGGCCCAGGCCAGCGGCCTGGCACTAGACCCGCAGCCCGCCCTGCTGAACCTGCAGGCCGGCGTGCTGACCCAGCTGCCGCGGCTGACGGAACTGCTCGGCCAGCTGCGCGTGCGCGGCACCCGGGCGCTGGGCGGCGCCAGCATCGCCGCCGAGGAACGCGCCCGCATCGAGACCCGGCTCGAGCAGGCGCAGCAGCTGGTGACACAGGTCCAACGCACCTTCGACCTGGCGCTGGCCGCCCGCCCGCGCGAACTCGCGCCCCTGGCCATTCCGCTGGCCGATGCCCGCAAGGCCGCGCTGGCCGCACTGGCGCTCAGCCAGGTGCAGCTGGTGGAAGGCCAGCAGCCCAGCCTCAAGCCGGCCGACTTCTACGCCCAGCAGACGCAGCAGATCGACCGCCAATTCGCGCTGATGGACCGGGCGCTGGAGCTGCTGCGCGAGCAGGTGCTGGCCCAGGCCGGCGCGGCGCGCCAGGCCATCGCCATGCTGCTCGGCAGCTTGCTGCTGCTGTCCGCATTGGCCGGTTGGATCCTCTGGCGCGTCGCAGCGCACACCCATGGCGCCATCGGCCAGGCGGTGGGCTTGGCCCAGGCGGTGGCCGAAGGCGATTTGCGCCGCGAGGTGGACGTGAGCAGCCGCGACGAAGCCGGGTAGCTGCTGGGTGCCCTGCAGCGCATGAACGAGCAGCTCACCTGCGTGGTGGCCGGCGTGCGCCAGAACGCCGATGGCGTGGCCACCGCGGCCACGCAGATCGCGCAGGGCAATCAGGACCTTTCCAACCGCACCGAGCAGCAGGCCAGCGCACTGGAACAGACCGCCGCCTCGATGGAACAGCTGGGCGCCACCGTGCGCCAGAACGCCGAGCACGCGGCCCAGGCCAATCAGCTGGCGCTGGGCACGGCCGACATGGCCCAGCGCGGCGGCAGCGTGATGCAGCAGGTGGTGCAGACCATGCACGGCATCCATGAAAGCTCACGGCGCATCGGGGACATCATCGGCGTCATCGACGGCATTGCGTTCCAGACCAACATCCTGGCCCTGAACGCCGCCGTGGAGGCCGCGCGCGCGGGCGAGCAGGGCCGCGGCTTCGCGGTCGTGGCCAGCGAGGTGCGCGCCCTGGCCCAGCGCAGTGCCGACGCCGCGCGCGAGATCAAGAGCCTGATCGGCACCAGCGTGACGCGGGTGGAGCAGGGCAACAGCCTGGTCGAGCAGGCCGGCCAGACGATTGCCGAGGTGGTGCAGCACACCGAGCGCCTGCGTGCGCTGATGGCGCAGATCAGCACCGCCTCCGCCGAGCAAAGCAGCGGCGTGCAGCAGGTCGGTCAGGCCGTGAGCGAAATGGACCGCGTGACCCAGCAGAACGCCGCCCTGGTGGAACAAAGCGCCGCCGCGGCCGACAGCCTGCAGCAGCAGGCCCAGCAGCTGGTGGACGCCGTGGCCGTGTTCCAGCTGCGGCTGCGCTGAGCCGTGCGCGCCGGGGGGCTCCTTGCCTTGGCCCTGGTGCTGTCGGTTGTCAGCACCGCCCGCGCCGAGCCGCCTGCCCCCCCGTTGCGCGTGGGCGTGCTGGCCGTGGGCGATCCGGGCCAGGAGCAAAGTCTGTGGCAGCCACTGCAGCAGCACCTGGCACGCAGCCTGGAGCAGCGCGTGACGCTGGCCGTGCAGACGCGCGAGCAGCTCGACGCCGGCCTGGAGGCCGGCCTGCTCGACCTGGTGCTCACCCACCCCGGCCATGCCGTGAGCCTGCTGCACCAGCAGCGCGTGGGCAGCCCGATCGCCACCCGGCTGCTGCGCCCGCACCCGCAGGCGGCCGAAGGCCTGAGCAGCTTTGGCGGCGTGATCTTCACGCTGGAGCGCGCCAGCCACCCGCAGAACCTCGCCGAGCTGGCCCTGGCGCGCATCGCCGCGCCCGACCGGCACTGGCTGGGCGCTTACCAGATGCAGGCGCGGGAGCTCATCGAGCAAGGCCTGCCGGCGCCGCAGGCCCAGCACCTGCACCCGGTGGGCCCGAACCAATGGGCGGTGGTGGAGGCGGTGCTGCAGGGCCAGGCGGCGGCCGGCTTCGTGCGCACGGGCGTGCTGGAAGATCTGGCCGCGGCCGGCCAGCTGGACCTGCGCCAGATCCGCGTGCTGGGTGCCAAGCAGTGGTCGCGCTTCCCGCTGCGCGTTTCCACCCGGCTCTACCCGGAATGGCCGGCGCTGCTGAGTCCGCAGCTGCACCCGGCCCAGGGTGCACGCGTGGCAGCGGCTCTGCTCTCCATGCCAGCCGAGCCCGGCCAGGTGCTGGCGGGCTTCACCATCCCGGCCGACTACCGCGAGGTGGTGGCGGTGCTGCGCGCGCATGGCGAGCCGCCCTTCGACGACACCAGCCAGGCCCTGCTGCGGGAGCTGTGGCTGCGGCACCGGGTCGGCCTGGGCCTGGGCCTGGGCGCCCTGGGCCTGTGTGCGCTGGCCGGCCTGGTGCTGCTATGGGAACGCCGCCGGCTGGCGCGCAGCGTGCGCCGCGTGGGCATGCTGGCCGATGCCTCGCGCGACGCCGTGTTCAGCCTGGACCGCAGCGGCCACCTGCGCTTCTGGGGCCGCGCCGCCACCCGTCTGTTCGGCCCGGCGCTGCAAGCCGGCCAGGCCTTCGCGCCCCTGCTTGCACCGGGTTCCCAGGGCGCTTGGCGACAGAGCCTGGCGCGCCTGCAGGGCACCCAGCCCGCCGAGCTGCGCACTGAGCTGGTGGCGCTGGACGCCGCCGGCCAGCCCTTTCCGGCCGAGCTGACGCTGCAGCCCGTGGCGGGCCCCACGCGCGCCCACCACACCGCGCTGCTGGCCTTTGTGCGCGACCTGCGCCCCGAACGCGCCCACCAGCTGCGCACCCGCCTGCTGGCCAGCGTGTTCACCCATGCGCGTGAGGGCATCACCATCACCGACCCGCAAGGCACCATCCTGGAAGTGAACGAGGCCTTCTGCCAGGTCACCGGCTACCGCCGCGAAGAGGCGCTGGGCCGCAACCCGCGCCTGCTGCAATCCGGACGCCAGAGCCCGGACTTTTACCGCGCGATGTGGGACGCGCTGCTGCACCGCGGCCACTGGAGCGGCGAGATCTGGAACCGCCGCAAGAACGGCGAGGTCTACCCCGAAATGCTGAGCATCAGCGCGGTGGGAGACCCGCAGGGCACGCTGCAGCATTACGTCGCCCTGTTCAGCGACATCAGCGAGCTCAAGCGCCAGCAGCAGCGCCTGGAGCAGGTGGCGCATTTCGACAGCCTGACCGGCCTGCCCAACCGCACCCTGCTGGGCGACCGCCTAGGCCAGGCCGCGGCCAACGCGCACCGCCACCAGCGCTGCGTCGCGGTGGCGCATCTGGACATCGACCAGTTCACGCAGATCAACGAACGCCTGGGCCAGGGCCTGGGCGACGAGCTGCTGCGCTTGCTGGCGCGGCGCCTGCAGCTGACGCTGCGCGAGGACGACACCGTGGCCCGCGTGGGCGGCGACGAGTTCATGCTGCTGCTGTGCGACATGGGCTCACCCGAGGCCAGCCGCGAGGTACTGGAACGCCTGCAGGCCATCGTGGCCGAACCCTTCAGCCTGCAGCAGCACACCATCCGCCTGACCAGCAGCCTGGGCGTGGCGATCTACCCGCACGACAGCGAGAACCCCCAGCGCGTGCTGCGCGGCGCCGAGCAGGCCTCCTACCGCGCCAAGCAGATGGGCCGCAACAGCCTGTGCTATTTCGACGCGGCGCACGAAGCCGCCATCCAGGCGCGCCACCAGCTGCTGCAGGCCCTGCGCGAGGCGC
>JBDHSJ010000215.1:0-6717 GCA_039808065.1 Burkholderiaceae bacterium
CCACCGCCAACTGAATCTCCCCAGGGCTAAAGCCCTGGGGTGATTCAGGTTGATGGCGCCCGATGGGCCTATCAACGTCGAGGTCACCTGGTAAAAGCGATCTGAGGGTCGCCGGAACAAGCGCCACGAAAGGCATCTGCTGCACGCTTAGCGGAGGCCTTGCTCATCAGAAGGCGGCCCGTATGCTGACCCAGAACAGACAACGGCTTGGAACCCATGGACCACCAAGGAAATGCTCAGCTGATTGCCGCCATCGAAGACGCACAGATGCGCCTTGCATCCCTCAAGGCAGTTTGCCAATCGAGGGGGCCAGCCTGGGGCGCCTACTTCGCGGATGCGGCGGAAGACGCGCAGATTGCCATCGCGCGCATCACCGCCATGGGCCAACGCGCCATGCTGGGCCTGGAGCCAATTTCAAAGGATCAGCCGCTTTGGGACCGATGGCACGGGCATGCACTGGCGGCCGGCGTCGATCCCGTTCTTGCCGATCTGGGTCGCTGGGACCTTCGCGCGATGAGCGCTACTGGGAACGCAAGCCGCGACCGCTTGGATGGCAACGCGGCCCTCAACCTCAGATGGGCCTTGGAGGCTCCGGAAGACTTCGAGCTTGTGGTGCTGAGGAGGATGCTCCAACGCCAGTTCGAGTGGGCCACAGCCCAATCCAAAGCACTGGCGCTCGCAGCCACCCGGCGAGGGATTCCAGAGAGTGAGTTCAAAGCCCTCGCAGACGTAAAGCTCAAGCAGCTTCAAGAGTCGGTGCGCCGAGAGGAAGCAGGACCCGCTGGGCCGGAAGACTGGGCCGAGATCCCAGAACTCGCGCCGTACAAGCAGATTGAAGCGGCCGCGGCCGCTACCGGAACGCCCGCGCCATAGGGCACGGCCAGAAGCATAGGAACGCGCAGTTTCCCCAACGCTTCGCTGCGTCGACTTGCTCGTTGACGAACCTCGGGCATCTTGAACACATCGCCCAACTTGGCACTGCGTTCCTCCCATGCACCAACTCTCACTCTTCGAGGGTCTTCAGAAGGCCTACCAGTCCTCCTCAGCACTCAACCAGCAGCAGCTCTACGGCCTGCTGCAGGCCTCGGGCTGCATCGCCCCGAAGGACCTGAAGGAGCGCGCACCCGTCGGCCGCGCACAGCAGGACGTGTGCCTGGCCAAGCGGCGCATCCGCTGGCACCAGCAGACCCTGAAGGCGATGGGCGTCATCGAGCGCGTCGAAGGGCAGCGCGGCGTGTGGCGGGCGACCGAAAAGGGGCGCAAGGAAGGCGCCCTCACGCCGGCGCCGCCGCGCGTGGCCATGCTGGCGTTCGACACCGAGTTGGGTGCGGCCATCTGGGGCGCCTGCGAGACCGTGTTCGGCAGCCTCTCGGAGTCGGTCGCCGTCTGTATCACCTCACCACCGTACCCGATCGCCAAGGCTCGGGCCTACGGAGGGCCAAGGCCTTCGGAGTGGATCGACTTCATCTGCAGGGCCCTGGAGCCAATCGTCAAGCGCCTGCTGCCCGGCGGAACCATCGCTGTCAATTTGGGCAACGACGTCTTCATGCCCGGCAGCCCGGCGCGCAGCAACTACCGCGAGCGGTTCGTGATCGCCATGGAAGAGCGCTTTGGGATGGCCAAGCTGGACGAGCTGATCTGGCACAACCCGGCCAGGCCCCCTGGGCCCATCCAATGGGCTTCGCGCCAGCGCGTGCAGCTCAACTCGGCCTACGAACCAGTCTATGTTTTCTGCAACGACCCCGCCGCGTGCTTCGCGGATAACCGCCGGGTGCTGCGGCCTCACAGCGAGCGCCACCGCGCGCTGGTTGCCAACGGGGGAGAGAACCGCCGGCGCTCCTACGGCGATGGCGCCCACCGGGTTCGCCCGGGCGCCTATGCCTCGGAAACGCCCGGTGCAATTCCGCGCAACGTGCTGAGCATCCGGCACAACTGTGCCGACCAGCAGGCACTGCGACGCCATGCCAGGGCGGCCGGCTTGCCTGACCATGGCGCCGTGATGCCGCTCGAGCTGGCGCGCTTCTTGGTCGAGTGGCTGAGCAGGCCCGGCGACCTGGTGGTGGATCCGATGGGTGGCACGCTCACCACGGCCAAGGCGGCCGAGATGGCGGGGCGCCGCTGGTTGGCCAGCGAGCAGCACCTGGAGTACTTGCTCGCTGGTGCCTACAGGTTTGGGCCGAACCAGTGACGGCAGAATCCAGGCGGTGCAGGTATAGGGCCGGGCGAGGAGAGACACCAGTGAAAGACATCGAAGTCCTTAGAGCGCTCGCAAGCTGCTCCGGGGCATACGGGTCGGAGATTGCGGCGCTGTCGAATGGCACTGTCGGGCGCGGCGAGGTCTATGTGATCCTGGGCCGTCTTGAACACCAAGGATGGGTGCGTTCTGAGGAAGAGGGCCCTGCAGAAGAGGACGCGCTGCCACGGACCAAATACTTCATCACGGAGGGCGGCCGTAGGGCCGTGGGTGACGCAGAGGCGGCTGATCAGCGGCTCGGCGCGGCACCAGCATGAGAAAAGAGATGTCACCGCACACGACCATGGCAACGGCCACACCTGATGCCGCTGATTGGCGCTTTGAGAATCGGCACGCGCGCTTCGCCAGAATGAAACAGAGCCCTCGCTGGGCGACCCGTCCTGCCTTCATGCAGCCGTGGACGGTGGAATACCTCTGCCATCAACTCATCAGGGCCTTCTTCCACTCGCTGTCGCGAGGGATCGCAGTTGATGCAGTCCATCCCTACCTGGAGGCGAACCAGTACCTGCGCGCCGAAGGCTGGGAAGAACTGCAGATCCACCGTGTTGTCCGCGCCGTCGCGGAGCGACTCCGATTGCCCGCAGAACATCCGGAACGACAGTTGGACTATTTGCAATGGACCGCCTCGCTTGCGGAACTGGGGCGCCAGCCAGCGGTTGGGGTGCAACGCATTGATGGGCTGACGGCGCAGGAGCTGTTGGGAGCTCCATTCGAGGGCTCCGCACCGACTCATGAAGGTGCCGCGCCAGAACTTGAGCCGGACGATGTTTGATCACCTAGAGCCCATTCATCTGCTGAACATCGTGCTCAGCGCGGTCATGCTGGTCATGATCCCTATGTCGACCGACCCGCGGCAGCGCATCGCGCGCTGCATAGCGTTCGCAGGCTGGGGCGCAAGCATCGTCGCCAACCTCATCCCGCTTTCAGTGTTGGCCCTGGGCCTGTCGATGATCGGCGGCGGCGCACACCTCTGGGCCGCCTTCTCAAAGCTTGCCTGGCTTCGCAAAGGACGGGGCGTTTAGCACTGGAACGCCAGGAAAGCTGCGCACCTCGAAGCAACCGACTCAGGCATCCTCTCCACGACCGGCCGCCCGCTGCAGCTCGCTGCGCAGTGCACGATCCGTGCAAAGCATGTACGGCTGCTGCCCATTGGAGTTCGCAGCACACGGATCGGCACCCAAGGCGAGCAGGCTGCGCGCTTCGGCGGCAAGTCCATAGCGTGCGGCCCAGTGCAGCAAGGTCTCGCCCCTGAACCGCTCCCACAGCCGAACCATCTTGGGATCCCTCTGCGCCGCAACCGCAAGGATCATGACCTCCTCCTCGGACGGGGATTTGCCAGCGACATAGGAGGACTGAATGCGCGCGACCTCCGCCTGCTGCACAGCCATCGCTTGCGCTTGCGCGGCCAGCTCCAGGGCCTGCTGCGCACGCTTTTCGGACTCGCGCTGTTGATGCTCTTCGAGCAGCTGGGCCACACGCTCCTTCAAATAGGTGGCCTTGGCCTGCGCCTCCACGCCGTTGGCCAGCGCAAAGCACTTCGCCCACACGCCGGGCCGCCTGTCTGGGCCATCGACCTCGGCAAGAGCGGTAGCCCAGGCCTGCTCCTCGATCGCAGGGAGAGCTGGGGACGGCGTGGAGGAAGAAGGCATAGACACGGCAGGTTTCTCAGCGGGAAGGGTCGAAGAGACGCGGAAGGCCGCATCGGCATTGCCGGTGGGTTCCACTGGCGGCAGCGCGACGTCCGTGCGGCCGGATGGCAAAGGGGGAGGGGCGGCAGGTACTGCAGGTGCTGCAGGGCGATCTGCGGCGGGTGTCCCCCCCTTGGGTTGCTTCTTCAGGAGCGCGAAGAAGATGTTCGTGCAGAAGAACGCTCCAAGGAAGTCCAAAGCCTGTGGCGGACGGACTCTGTGGCCCAGCTCTGCGGAGAGCGCCTGATAGCGCAGGATCTGCAGAATGGTCATCACCACCAGAGCAACCAGGAAGAATCCAACTGTGAGCATCCAGGCTGTGGCCCGCGAGGCAGGTTCGCGCTGGAACGCCGTGTGGTTCAGCAGTGCCGCGATGCCCCAGGTGGCCAGGGCGGTCAACAACCAGTCGATGAGCATTGCGATCGCGTGTAGTCCGAAGGCGCGCGAATTGTGCCCAGCTCCACCCCCCACAAGGTGTCGCCAGGCATGCGCCCGAACGCCTCGTGTTCTGGGGGATTGCAGCAACCACGAAGCCGGCCGGCTTTCGACAATGCTGCTTTCGCAAAGACAACGACACGAGCATGTCCCACACCCTGAACTCCACCGGCTGCGGTCCAACGCTGACCATGCTGGACGACATCTACCGCCCGGGCGCTCCGTGGCTCGACCTCAACTACTTGCCCCGCGACCAGCGCTTTGCGCTCGTCAAGATCCTTCACCCGCTGAGCCAGGACCTGGTCGAGCAGGGCGTGGCAATGCTGCGCCTGGTCGAGCGCACGGAAGCGATTGGCACCTACCTGGCCACAACGGCTGCTGAAGCGCTCTGGGCCTGCGGCAAGCCTGTCACGGCCCAATCCCTGGCGCGCACCATTCAAGGCCAGTTCGACACCATCGATCTCGTCGAACTGCGCCCGAGCCTTGGTGATCGCATCATCCGCATCCGCACTCACAACCGCGAGCACTTCGCCAAGCTGGCGACGCGCTGCGTGGCCGCCCTGAACGCGCAGGCGGACTGCGAGCTGGCGCCGGCCTGATTAGATGCGGCAGGCGCCCACTCCAGCAGTGGGCCGGACCGTGCCCATGGCCGCAATCCATCAATCCCACGGCGCGGCTCTTCATTGCGTCGCGACTTCACCGATTAAGTCGCGACCGAACAACTGGCTGGCGCAGCAGCCAGCTCAAGAGCGTCCGCAACAACACACCGCGTGCGCAGCCACAGCGCATGCCAAGCTCAGAGCGCGTCGAACTCGCGCGGGTCCCCGCCGGTTCTGACAACACCGGCGCGCTGGCCGAGCCACACCTGCAGCGCGATCCGGTCCGGCACACGCAGCACCCCCAGGGCCGGATCCAACTCGGCGCCCAGGTGGCGTAGCGCGGTTTCCCAGCCGGGCTGCCTGTCGGGTGCGACGGCAGCCATCGAGCCATCCTGCAGCGTGTACAGGATCCACGCCGGCCCATCCTTGAGGCGATAGAACACGAAGCTCGTGTTGGGCTTGCGCTCTGGCGCCCAGTCGAATGAATCCGGGATCGGCGTGCCCACCGAACGAAGTGCAGCGGCACCTTGTGCCACGGCGTCGGGCGCAGCGCCGCCGGCCGGCCGCCATCCTTCAGGCGCGGGGAGGGGGGCGCGACGGTTGCGCGCCAGCGTCTCCTCGTCCGCCAAGACCAAGGCCTGCAACCGCTGCTCGGCGGCCTGGACCTGGCCGTCCGCGTCCGGAAACCAGCGCCAGACCAGCACACTGGTGTCGGCCAGGAAGGCCATGGCCTGATCGAGCGTGCGCACCTGCCCGGGGTCCGGCAGCCGGCACACCAGGGAGAGCAGCGCACTGTCCGCCTCGGTTGTCGCTGCCGGCGGCTCCGGGCTGATTTCGACCGCGACGCACAGGGGCACATTCCCGTCCAGGACGCCGTGCAGCACCGGGCCTGAGCGCACGGGCGACGGCGCCGGCTGCAACGCAGAGATCAGCTTGGGCGCCCTGGAAACCACCTCGGAATGGTTCGCCAGCAGCGACCGCGCACGGAGTTCGCGCCGGAACACCGGCAGCGTGAGGTCGGCCTTCCCCTGCAGGTACGCCACGGCGAGCCGGCGCAGCAGGTTCGCGGCGCCGGCCTGGCACTCCGGCCGCTCCTGGCCGGCTTCGTGCGCGAAGTGCCAATCCTTCTCTGCACCTTGCTTGGCAACCAGGGCGCTCCCGCACACCGGGCAACGGCAGCCGCAAGCAAGACCGCGAGGCACATCCCCGATGAAGCGCAGTTGCCCGGTCGAATCCAGGCCAGCGAACAGCGTGAGCATCGGACCTCCTACTGCAGTTGGGCGGCAGCCAAGCGGGTCGCCGAAGTCATGCCGTCGCTGAAGCCCGGCTGCAGCGGCTCGCGGCGCTGGTTCCAGATGCGCCCGAAGTGCCGGTCGATCCACAGGGCCTCGACCGCGGTGGCCAACTGGCGATCGCAGGCCAGCCGCTGCGCAACCGGCAGCGCCCGGCGCAGGCTGTCCCCGTGGCCAACGTGCACCTGCAAGGCCCCCTGCTGGCCATCCAGGTGCTCCAAATAAGCCGTGCGACTGGCCTGCTGGTGGTGGAGGTGGCCATGCCGAACCCAGCGCGAGCGCAGGGGCGTCTGGGCGATGTGCTTGCCAACGTAGCGCAGCCGGCCCGAGATGTCGAAGACCGCATAGACGCAGGGGCCGGCCTTCTGCGCCCAGCGCTCAGGATCCAGCACATCGAAGTCGATGATTCGCTTGTGCATGCCGCGGTACCAGAAGGTTTCGCTGCGGGC
>JBDHSJ010000216.1:0-6539 GCA_039808065.1 Burkholderiaceae bacterium
ACTCGCCCGCCCCGCAGCGCGCCGCACCCGCGGGTGCGC
This sequence comes from Burkholderiaceae bacterium, assembly GCA_039808065.1. GTDB lineage: Bacteria > Pseudomonadota > Gammaproteobacteria > Burkholderiales > Burkholderiaceae_C > Inhella. The sequence goes on from JBDHSJ010000216.1 coordinate 40, forward strand.
GCCCGCCGCGCAGGAACTCCACCCCCTCGAAGCCCGCGCGCACGCCGCAGAACTGCGCGCGGCAATGGCCCTCGGGGTCTTCCAGCACCAGGCTATAGGCCTTGAAGCGCAGGCGCAGCACGCAGGGGCGCTCCGGCATGACGGAGTCGGCGGGCCGCAGCTCCAGGCCCTCGCCCACACGCTCGGCCGCACCTTCCAGCGTGCAGGTGTGGGCATTGGCTTGCACAAGCTCCAGCGCCAGCTGCCAGCGGCCATCGGGGTGGGGTTGCAGGCTCAGGCAATCGGCCGCGGCGCTGCTCACCCATTGCTGGCGCTCAAAGTCCAGCACCTGGATGCGGCGCGGCATCAGGTAGTGGCCGGCGGCGTCGGCCGGCCAGGGCGCCGAAGCTTGCCAGCCCTGCAGCTGCGCCAGGCGCTCGCGCTGCACGCGCGCCAGGCAGGCGTCGTCGGCACAAGCGTTGCGCTGGCTGCGCAGCCAGCGCTGCTGGTCCAGGCGCAGCGGGTCGGTGTCGATGCTCTGTTTTTGCGCTGCACGGAAGGCGGCGGCCACGGCCTCGTCCAGCGCGCCCAGTTCGGGGTTGGCGCAGATGCGCCGCTCGGCCGGCAGCTGGGCCTTGCGGCAGTCGAAGCTGGCGGCCTGGGCCGCGCCGCAGGCAGCGAGCAGCAGGGCCAGCGCAACGGGCTTCATGCCGATTGCTCCAGCGCCAGCCCGGCGCGCTGCCAGCCTTCGATGCCGCCGCGCAGCACGCGCGCGCGTCGGCCCTGCTGCTGCAGCCAGCGCGCTGCCTTGGCGGCGGAGACATCGTGCGGGCAGGCGCAGTAGGTGACGAACTCGGCGTTGCTGGGCCAGCGCTGCAGCAGCGCGGGGTCCAGCGCGCCCAGGTCCAGCCCCTGCGCACCGGGGATTCGCGGCTGGCCGGGCAGGGGCGCGCGCACATCCAGCAGCACCGGTGCGGCCTGGAACTGCTGCTGCAGCGCGGCCAGCTCGGTGGGCCCGATGCTGCGCGTGCCACGCAGGGCGAACTGCTCGTGCAGGCGGCGCAGCAAACGCCACAGCAGGTACACGAGCACCAAGCCGGCCAGCATCACCAGGGCCTGCTGGCCCAGCTGCGCCAGCCCCGCCAGCAGCTGCTCGATCTGGCGATGGAACAGCGCCCCCAGGCCCAGGCCGGTGGCGCCCCAGAGCAGGGTGCCGGCGCCATTCAGGCGCATGAAGCGCGCCGCCGGCATGCCCATGGCCCCGGCCAGCGGCGCGGCCAGGATGCTCAGGCCCGGCAGGAACTTGGCCAGCACCAGCGTGAGCCCGCCGCGGCGCGCAAAGCTGGCTTCATTGCGGCGCACGCACAGATCGGGCGAGAGCGAGATGCGGCACAGGGTGCTGAGCACCTGGCGGCCCCAGCGCCGCCCGGCCCAGAACCACAGGCTGTTGGCCAAGGTGGCCGCCAGCGCCGCCAGCAGCAGCGCCTGCAGGCCGAAGAGCGGCTCGTGCGCAGCGCGCCCGCCCACCAGCATCAGGAGCGGCAGCGAAGGCAGGGGGGCGCCGAGCTGTTCGGCCAGCACGGCCAGGAAGACCAGCAGCAGGCCGTGTTGCGCCAGCAGGGTGAGCAGGGTGTCCATGGCGGCAAGCCTACAGTCCGCGCTCCTCCCCGCCGACGGAAGGCCGCCATGCCCATCCACATCGTCCGCCTGGGCAGCCCGCGCGCTGCCGACGAAGGCCCACGCATCGGCACCGTGCGCCGCCCACCCCGCGGCGTGCCCAAGGCCGAGTTCGCCCGCCAGAACTGGTACGACACCTGGCTCCCCCTGCTGGCCCCTAGCGCCGAGCTGATGAAGCAGGGCCAGGCGGTTGAGACGGAGGCGCAGTGGCAGGCATTCGCCAAGGCCTACCGCCGCGAGATGGCCGAGCCCGCTGCGGCGCAATCCATTGCGCTGCTGGCTACGCTCTCCACCCACTGCAGCTTTGCCGTCGGTTGCTACTGCGAGCATGAAGCGCGCTGCCACCGCTCGCTGCTGCGCGGTCTGTTGGAGGAGGCCGGTGCGCAGGTGGTGCCCTGAGATTGCTGGCGAGCGCCCAAGCCACTGCCTGGGCAATGCGCTGACGCAGCCTGGCCTTCTACGGCCCATTGCATCCATCGCCTCTCCGACCTCGTTCCTTTGGGCGACCTGGGGCGTGCGTGGTGCGCCTAGGATCTCGGCCCTCTATCAAGCCTGCGCCTCGATCCGTGAAGTTCCATCTCCCGCGCCACCACGCGTTGGCCCTTTCCAGCGCGCTGGCCCTGACCCTGCTTTCGGCTTGCGGCGGAGGCGGCGGCGCGAGCGGCTCCCCCGTCACCCCCGCACCCGTGCCGCCCTTCGGGGTGGAGAGCGGGCGTGCCGCCCTGGTGGCCGGCCTGAGCTGCAGCGGACCGGCGCAGACGGGCTGGTGCAAGGCCGAGCTGTTTGGCAGCAGCGCTGGCGAGGCCCGGTTGATCGGCCTCTGGGCGAGCGAGCCTGGCCACGCGCAAGCCATCGCGTCCGACGGGGTGCTGTTCGACAGCCAGGACGGCGGCCGTCGCTGGGCCGCGCGCGCTTCGGGTCTGACGGCCATCCGCGGCCTGAGCCTGCAGGACGACGGCATCGGTTGGCTCAGTGATGGCCGGGTGCTGCTGCGAACGAGCGATCGCGGCCGCAACTGGCTGCAGACGGGCACGCTGCCCGCGGCCGGCCTGGAGCGGTTGGAGATCACGGCCGGCGCAACGCTGCGCGCGAGCGCCAGCAACAGCCCCTGCCCCATCGCCGGTCGTTGTGGGCTGCGCATCCTGCTCAGCGACAACGGTGGCCAGAGCTGGTCTGCCTCCGGCACGGTGCAGCCCTATGGCCAGCTGGTGTTCTTGACGCCTGATGTCGCACTGCGCAGCGAAGACCAGCCGGGCGGAACCTTGATCCAGCGCAGCAGCGATGCCGGACGCAGCTGGCAGACCTTGGCCACGATCCCACCCAGCTCAGGTTGGCGCTTCCGCAGGGTCGACCACCAGAACGCCTGGATCCTGGGCCAGGACAGCCTGCTGCTGCGCACCCGTGATGGCGGCGCCAGCTGGGACCGCGTGGCGCTGCCGGGCGGTGGCGGTCATGGGCTGCTGGACCTGGATTTCGCCGATGCCCAGCACGGCTGGCTCGTCGGCCACGCGGGCCTGGTGTTCGCCACCCGCGACGGCGGCGCCAGCTGGGAACGGCAGGCCCTTGATACCCAGCAACCGCTGCGCTTCGTGAAGGCACTGGATGCGAAGACGGTCTGGATCGCCGGCGATCAGCAGTTCGTCTGGGTCACCGCGTCGGGGGGCCGCACCACACCCTGAAGCCCGAGGCGATTGGGTGCTGGCCCGGCACGTCTTGGAATTTCAACGCGAACGCGATCTGAACTTCAGCCAGCAGGGGCTAGCGGTGTTCGGCTTTCGGCTGCCCTTGTGATCAGGCGTGGGTGTAGACCCAGGACGGCCCGCCCAGCAGCTCCAGCTCCCCCGTGCGCCGCGCGCCCAGGCGTTCGGCCAGGCGCATCGACGGCTCGTTGGCCGGGCGGATCAGGCTGATCAGCGGCCTGCCCTGCTGCAGCGCCGGCGCCTCGCGCAGCGCGGCTTGCGTGGCCTCGAAGGCATAGCCCTGGCCCCAGTGCGCGCGGCCCAGCAGCCAGCCCAGCTCGAAGCCAGGCCAGCCCTCCGGGTCGATGAAGCCGGTGCGGCCGAGCAGCACGCCATCGCTCTTGCGCTCGATGGCCCACTGGCCGTAGCCACGCAGCGCCCAGTGCCCCAGCATGCCGGCCAGCGCGCGCCAGCTCATCGCGCGGTCCAGCACGCTGCCGTCGCCGATGTAGCGCATCACCTCGACGTCGGCCGACATCGCGGCGAAGTCGTCCAGGTCGGCACCGGTGAAGGGGCGCAGGCGCAGGCGCGGGGTGTCGAGTTCAAGCGGGGCGAGCGGGGGCATGCCCCCGATGCTAGGCAGCGGCTCGCCGGCCGGCCAAAAGCCAGGGGATGCAGCTCGCCCCTCGCATCTGCCGCCTCGTCCCGGGGTGTCCGCACTCCGTCCTGCCGGTCTGGCGCGCCGGCCCGGCACTGGCTAGGCTGCCCGTCTTTCCTTCCATCGCAGCCCCTGCCATGCCCGTCTTCCGCCCCCTGCTGCTCGCCTTGGCGCTCTGCGGCGCCGCTGCACATGCCGCACCCGGCCAGTCACTCGATCAATACGAACTCAAACCGGAACGCGCCCCGCAGGGCCAGCTGGTCAACTACGTCAAGTCCAACCTGGACGGCAGCAAACGCCTGGTGCTCTCGCTTTACTTCGCCCAGCCCTTCGAGGTGGAGGCGCTGAAGGTCGAGGGCGACGGCCGCTACATCGCCCGGGTGCAGGCCAAGCTGGACCCACAGACCCTGACCGCCACCTGGATGCGCAGCTTCAACGGCCTGGAGAACGGCCCCGGCAAGGACCGCCTGCAGATGCAGATGGACGGCAGCGCACAGCGCCTGGTGGCGGCCGTGGCCGGCACGCAGATGCCGGTGGCGCCCAGCCACCTGCCCGCCCATGTCTACAACTTCGACTTGAGCAGCCTGAACCTCACCCTGCCGCTGCTGAAGAACCCGCGTGCGGACTTCGAGATCGGCGTCATCGACCCCGACTTCGCCGCCCTGCGCGAGCGCTTCAAACCCAACGCCGGCGTGATGGAGGGCCTGTTCATCGACAAGGGCAAGGCCTACTTCCGCTACCTGCGCGACGAAGCGCTGGACGGCGTGCCCACGCACCGCTTCGAAGTCGGCGGCCCGGCCTTCGGTGGCGTCACCGGTTCGCTCTGGGTCAACGCCAAGGACCGCCTGATCGAGCGCTTCGAACATGCGCTGCCCGACAACCCGGATTGGAAGAGCTTCAAGCTCAGCCGCATCTCCGACCGCCCCATGGACGCCGCCGCCTGGGAGGCCTTCAAGGCCGCCAGCGTGCAGCGCGCCATGGGCCTGGTGGAGGCCGAATGAGGGCCGAAGATTTCATCGCGCTGGAGCGGCGCCGCACCCAGGCGCTGCTGCGACGCGACATCGCCGGCGCGCGTGCGCTGCATGCGCCCGACTACCAGCTCATCACGCCCGGCGGTGGCGCCTTCACCCTGGAGCAGTACCTGGGCAAGCTCGAGCGCGCGGAGCTGGTCTACCTGGGCTGGGAGCTGGGCGAAGTCGCCGTGCGCCAGGGCTCCGACATGGCCCTGCTGCGCTACCGCGCCACCCTGACCCTGGCCGGCGGCGACGAACGCCCCTTCCAGGTCTGGCACACCGACTCCTATGAACGGCGCGAGGGGAAATGGCTGGCGGTGTGGTCGCAGGCCACCGCCATCAAGACCTGAAGCCGCTACGCTTCGCGCCCAGCATGAAAAGCACCGCCCCCCTCATCGCCCTGCTGCTCGGCCTGCTCGCGCCACTGGCCCGGGCCCAGACTGCGCCGGCCCTGCAGCAGGAGCTCGACGCCCTCGACGCCGCCCTGTTCGAGCCCCTGTTCAACCGCTGCGAGCTGGGGCGCATGGACGCGCTGCTGCACCCGCAGCTGGAGTTCCTGCACGACCAGGCCGGCCGCCAGGACCGTGCCGATTTCGAGCGTGCGGTGCGCCAGAACATTTGCAGTGGCCAGGGCGACAAGCCGCTGCGCCGCCTGCTGCCGGGCACCCTGGAAAGCCACCCGCTCTACGCCCATGGCGAGCTCTACGGGGCGGTGCAGAGCGGGCGCCACGCCTTCTTCCTGCGCGGGCCTGATGGCCGCGAACGCCCGACCTCGCAGGCCCGCTTCGTGCACACCTGGCTGCGCGTGGACGGACGCTGGCAGCTCTACCGCGTGCTCAGCTACGACCACCGGCCGCAGTGATGGCGGCGAGCCTGGTTCCCGCCACCGAGCGGGCGCAGCTGGATTGCATCGAAAACCTGATGCAGTTCTTCAACTACGAGCTCAGCGCCTGGTACCCGGTGCGCCTGGCCGAACACGGCCTCTACCGCCTGCGCCCGAAGGCGCCCTATTGGGCCGAGCCGCGCACGCGGCCCTACCTGGTGCAGGTCGACGGCGAACCGGCCGGCTTCGCGGTGGTGGACGGTGATGGCCTGGAGCCCGAGCGCCAGCCATTCAACCTGGGCTACTTCTTCATCGTGCGGCGCTTTCGCGGCCAGGGCTTGGCGCGCCAGGCCTTCGCTGAATTGCTGCGCCGGCACCCCGGCGCCTGGGAGCTGTACTACCTGGCCCACAACCGCTTCGCCGATGCCTTCTGGCCCCGGCTGCTGCCCAGCCTGGGCCTGCAGAACCTGACGCGCGAAGCCCGCGTGGTGGACGACGAGCCCAGCGTCTGGTTCCGCTTCGACACCGCATGAGCTGGATGCTGGAGTGGGCCGATTCGGAGCTGGCGGGCATCGTGCGCCAAGGGGCCGATCTGCACCTGCGCCTGGCAGCGGCCCGCCTGTGCCAGGGTAGGCAGACCCGCTACGCACGCGGCTTGGTGCTGGTGCTGG
>JBDHSJ010000217.1:0-6406 GCA_039808065.1 Burkholderiaceae bacterium
TTCACCACCCGCACCCACTCCCGCTCACGCCCGGCCGCCAGCACCGCCTGCACCAGGTCCGCCCCCAGCCCCAGCCCGCGCGCCTCGGGCGTGACGTACATGCCGAACAGCAGGGCCTTGTGGCAGGTCTTGGGCCGGCTCTCGAACTCCAGGCCGGCGCTGCCCACCAGCACGCCATCGGCAAAGGCGCCGAACACGCATTCGGGTGCATCAGCGGCCTCGCTGCAGCGCGCCAGCCAGAAGCTCATCGGCAGGGCCGCACGTTCGCTCACAGTGGCCGTGAAGGCATCCGGATGCTCGGCATAGGCGCGCAGGCTCAGGGCGCGGTAGGCCTCGACATCCTCGGCGCCGAGCCGACGAACGAGCGTGGTCGCGGTCATGCCGGCTCGTGACAGACGGCTTCGATGTTGTTGCCGTCGGGGTCGATGACGAAAGCGCCGTAGTAGTTCGGGTGGTAGTGCGGGCGCAGGCCGGGCGCCCCGTTGTCACGGCCGCCGGCCTGCAGCGCGGCGGCGTGGAAGGCATCGACCTGAGCGCGATTCGCCGCGCGCCAGGCCAGATGGCAGGCGGTGGTGGCGGCCGCGCCGCCAAAGGGCGAGGGGCCTTGGATCAGCCAGGTGTCGAGCTTGCCGTCTTGAACGAAGCCCTGCATGCGCTGGCCCTCGTGCTCGAAGCCGGGGCCCAAGGTGTAGCCCAGCGGCGTCAGCGCGGCGGCATAGAAGGCGACGCTGCGTTCCAGATCGGCAACGCGGAAGGTCATGTGATCGAGCATGGTGTGTCTTCTCTCCCTTTGAACAAAAAAACTCAGGCCGCCACGGCGGGCAGCCCACCCAGCAGCAATTGCGCCACCACTTCGGCCAACTGCGCATCACTCACCGGGCCCTCGGGGCGGTGCCAGGTGTAGGTCCAATTGATCATGCCGAACAGCAGCATGGTCACGGGCTTGGCCAGGCCCGCGGTTTCCAGCCCCGGGCGCAACGCAGCCAGCGCGGCGGCAAAACCGTTCACCACCTCGCGCTCCAGCTCACGCACGCGCTGCTGGCGCGGTTCGGGCAGGAATTTCAAGTCCTCGGTCAGCACCCGGTGCTCATGGCGCGCTGCCGTGTAGACGGCCAGAAAGCGCGCCACCAGCGCCCGCAGTTGCGCCTCGGGCTCCAGGTGCTGCGCGCGCACCTCGCGCACCAGGGCGGCAAGCTTCTCGATATGCGCCTCGCAGATGCGCGCCAGCAGCTCGGCCTTGTCGGGCACGTAGTGGTACAGCGCGGGCTTGCTCAGGCCGCAGGCCTGGGCCACCTGGCTCATCGCGGTGCCGGGGTAGCCGTTCTGGGCGAACAGGCGGGCGGAGACGGCGAGGATGTCTTGCTCGCGGGGGTTGGTCGCGTTCACTGGCAGCTCCTTGGCTCTGTAAAGCGAGCCTGCAACTGCCGTTCGGCTAGTCCACGAACGCCCGGGAGCGGGTCCATAGCCAGCGCTAACAAGACTTCGCGAACACACTTTTTATTGCAGGCCAATGCGCGACGCACCACTTCATCGGGATCGCGCACTAGCTGCATCTGAAGTTGGGGAAGTAGCTTGCGCTTTCTAGCGACTTCTGATCGAACGCCGGCATCCGCATCGCATGCCAGATGCTCAAGGATCAGATGTGGAACCGTCTTGTTGCGCACCACCCAAACCCGCTTGTGTGGGAAGCGCGCAAGGACATCCCACCAGACCGTCTCAGGCGCCTCATCCGTGCCCGCGCGCCATTGCTCTTCCGAACAATCGCTTTCACGGAGCCTTACAAACTCTTCGGCGCTAGTGATCACGGTTCAGCCTCACCGCAAAGCAGTTCACCGCTCATCGAAGCTCAGCGTCACCGTCGGCGTCAACGCATGCGCCTGGCACGCCAACACAAATCCCGCCGCCAGCTCATGCTTCTCCAGCGCGAAGTTGCGGTCCATGCGCACCTTGCCCTCCAGCACCTTGCAGCGGCAGGTGGAGCACACGCCGCTCTTGCAGGAATAGGGCACGTCCATGCCGGCGCGGGCGGCGGCGTCGAGCAGGCTGGGGTCAGAGGCCAGCACCTCGATGACGCGGGTGAAGCCGTCGCGGATCACGGTGACCTGGGCCTGGGCCACGTCGCCGGCCTTGATCTCGTGCGGGGCGGGCTTGCCTTGTTGCATTTCGGGCGTGCCGAAGCGCTCGATGTGGATGCGCTCCTCGGCCACGCCAGCGGCGCGCAGCGCGGCCTCGGCCTCGTCGTTCATCTGGTAGGGGCCGCAGATGAAGGCGTGCGAGATGCTGGCCGGCGGCACCAAGGTGTTGAGGAAGGCGGCGACCTTGTCGCGGTTCATCACGCCGGCAAAGAGGTCGGACTCGACCGCCTCGTCGCTGAACACGGCGTGGATGGCCAGGCGCCCCATGTGCTGGTTCTTCAGGTCCTCGATTTCGTCCTTGAACATGGTCGAGTTGACGCGGCGGTTGCCGTACAGCAGCGTGAAGCGGCTCTTGGGTTCGCGCGCCAGCACGGTCTTCATGATGGACAGGATGGGCGTGATGCCCGAGCCGCCGGCGATGCCCACGTAGTGCCGCGCCTGGGCCGGCGCCAGCGGCACGAAGAAGCGGCCCTGGGGCGGGAAGACCTGCAGGGTGTCGCCGGCCTTGAGCTCCTTGTTGACCCAGTTGGAGAACTTGCCGCCCGCCACCTTGCGCACACCCACGCGCAGCAGGCCGTCGTCGATGCCGGCGCAGATGGAGTAGCTGCGGCGCAGGTCTTCGCCGTCCACCATCGCGCGCAGGGTCAGGTACTGGCCTTGGGTGAAGGCGAACACCTCGCGCAACTCGGCGGGGACGTCGAAGCGGACGATCACCGCCTCTTCGGTATCGGGCTCGACCGCGGCGACCTTCAGCTCATGGAAATGGAGGCTCATAGGGGCTTGAAATATTCAAAGGGTTCGCGGCAGGCCGTGCAGCGGTAGAGCGCCTTGCAGGCGGTGGAGCCGAAGGCCGAGAGGCGTTCGCTCTTGGGCGAACCGCAGCGCGGGCAGGGGATGGACTCGTGCAGGCGCAGGGGCTGGGTGACGGCCGCCGTACCGCTGGGCGGGGCGATGCCGTACTGGCGCAGCTTCTCGCGCGCGGCCTCGCTGATCCAGTCGGTGGTCCAGGCCGGGCTGCGGCGCTGCTCGATGCGCAGGGGCTGAAAGTCTTTCAGCGCGGCACGCACGTCGGCCTCGATCAGCTCGGTGGCCGGGCAGCCGCTGTAGGTGGGCGTCAGCACCACGGTGAAGCCGCCGTCTTCGTCCTCGCGCAGCTCGCGCACGATGCCGAGCTCGACCAGCGAGAGCGCCGGCACCTCGGGGTCCAGCACGGTCTGCAGGACGGCCCAGGCGGCATCGCGGCGCGACTGCACGAGGTTCATCACCAGGTGCCGCCCGGGTAGGCGCGCTGCAGGTATTGCATGTCGCTCAGCAGGTGGCCGAGGTGTTCGCTGTGCGCGCCGTGGCGGCCGCGGTGGGCGTTCGGGCGGTCCTTGGGGAGCTTGAGCGTGGCGCGGGCCAGCACGGGCTCGACCAGGGCGCGCCATTCGGCCTGCAGGCTGGCCCAGGCCGGGCCCAGCTTCTGTGCCTCTGCGGCCGCATCGACCTCGTCGCTTTCAAACAGCTCGCCCAGATAGGGCCAGATGCGCTCCAGCGCGGCCTGCATGCGGGCCTGCGATTCGGCGCTGCCGTCGCCCAGGCGCACGCACCAGTCGGCGCTGTGCTGCAGGTGGTAGCGGGCTTCCTTGAGCGACTTCTCGGCGATGGCGGCCAGCTCGGTGTCGCGGCTGTCCAGCAGCTGGGTCCATAGCAAGTTGAACCAGGCCGCGGTGAGGAAGTTGCGCACCACGGTGAAGGCGAAGTCGCCGGGGCGGCGGCTATCCACCGCGTGCGGCAGTTCGAACAGCACGGGGTTCAGGAACTGGTGCTCCAGGCGCAGCATGGCGAGCTGGTCTTCGTCCAGGCCATCCGCCGCGCCGGCATGCGTGAGCAGGGCGCGCGCCTGGCCCAGCAGGTCCAGCGCCATATTGGCCTGGGCCAGATCCTCTTCCAGGATGGGGCCATGGCCGCACCACTCGCTGTTGCGCTGGCTGAGGATCAGCGCGGCGTCGGCGATGCGCAGCAGGTAGCGCTGATGCAGGGAATTGCTGAGCTTCATCACATGTGGTCCACGGAAGCGGGCAGCTTGTAGAAGGTCGGGTGGCGGTAGACCTTGTCATCCGCCGGGTCGAAGAGCTGGCCCTTCTCACCGGGGTCGCTGGCCACGATGTGCTCGCTCTTCACCACCCAGATCGACACGCCTTCCTGGCGGCGCGTGTAGACCTCGCGCGCCATCTGCACGGCCATCGCGGCATCGGGTGCATGCAGGCTGCCGCAGTGCTTGTGGTCCAGGCCGCTCTTGGCGCGCACAAAGACTTCCCACAGGGGCCATTCATTGGTGCTCATGCTGCTTCCTTGTGTTGATCGGCTTGCTTGCGGGCATGGGCCAGGGCGGCATCACGCACCCACTGGCCTTCGTCCCAGGCACGCACGCGTGTGGCCAGGCGTTCGCGGTTGCAGGGGCCGTCGCCGCCCACCACGCGCCAGAACTCGTCCCAGTCGATGGTGCCGAAGTCCCAGTGGCCGCGTTCCTCGTTCCACTTCAGGTCGGGGTCGGGCAGGGTGATGCCGAGCAGCTTGGCCTGGTCGACGGTGGCGTCGACGAACTTCTGGCGCAGGTCGTCGTTGCTGTTGCGCTTGATGCCCCAGCGCATGCTCTGCTCGCTGTGCAGGCTCTCGCTGTCGGGCGGGCCGAACATCATGAGAGACGGCCACCACCAGCGGTTCACGGCGTCCTGCACCATGGCCTTCTGGGCCTCGGTACCCTTTTCCATCATCACCAGCAGGCTCTCGTAGCCCTGGCGCTGGTGGAAGCTTTCTTCGCGGCAGACGCGGATCATGGCGCGGGCGTACGGCCCGTAGGAGCAGCGGCACAGCGGCACCTGGTTCATGATGGCCGCGCCATCCACCAGCCAGCCGATCACGCCCACATCCGCCCAGGTGACGGTGGGGTAGTTGAAGATCGAGCTGTACTTGGCCTTGCCACTGTGCAGGGCGTCGAGCATCTGGTCACGGCTGGTGCCGAGGGTTTCGGCTGCGGCGTACAGGTACAGGCCATGGCCGCCCTCGTCCTGCACCTTGGCCAGCAGGATGGCCTTGCGCTTCAGCGTGGGGGCGCGGCTGATCCAGTTGCCCTCGGGCAGCATGCCGACGATCTCGGAATGGGCATGCTGGCTGATTTGGCGCACCAGGGTCTTGCGGTAATGCGCCGGCATCCAGTCCTTGGGCTCGATGTAGTCGCCGGCGTCGATGCGGGCTTCAAACGCGGCCTCGCGCGCCTGCTCTTCGGCCGTGGCGGCCGCCAGCTTGGCTTCCTGCTCCAGGCTCAGGGATTGGGTGTACATGGATCAGTCTCCTGACACGGGAAGTTCGGGGACCACGCGGCGGTCCTTCAAGCGATAGGCACGGCCGCGGAACTCGGCGATCAACTCGCCGCGCTGGTTGTGCACCTGCACGTCATACAGGCCGGTGCGACCGGTGGTGGCCTTGCGCTGGGCCTGGGCCGTCAGCACATCGCCTTCGCGCGCGCCGGCCACGATGTCGATGCTGTAGCCCGAGGCCACGGTGAATTGGTTGCCGCTGTTGCAGGCAAAGGCAAAGGCCGAATCGGCCAGGGTGCCGATCAAGCCGCCATGGCAGAGCGCGAAACCGTTCAGCATGTCGGCGCGGATGGGCATGGAAAGCCGTGCCGTGCCGGGGCCGACGTCTTCCAGCGCCATGCCCAGCGCCTGCGAAGCGCGGTCTTGCGCCCACATGGCGTCGGCCACGGCTTGGGCCAGTTGCTCAGCGGTCATCGAACTTGGGGGCGCGTTTCTGCATGAAGGCGGCCACGCCTTCCGAGTAGTCATGCGCAAAGCCGAGTTGGCTTTGGGCGCGGCTTTCGGCGCGCAGCGCGGGCTCGAATTCGCTGCGCTGGGCAGCATCGAACAGGCGGCGCGTTTCCACCAGCGCGCGGGTGGGCAGGCTGGCCAGACGCAGGGCAGCGGCCTTGGCGGCGCCAAAGAGCTGCTCGGCCTGCACGGTGCGGGCCACCAGGCCGAGCAGTTCGGCATCGGTGGCGCTGAGCTTGTCGCCCAGCAGCGCCATTTCCATCGCCTTGGCGCGGCCCACCAGGCGCGGCAGCAACCAGGTGGCACCGCAGTCGGGGATCAGACCGATCTTGTTGAAGCCCAGCACGAACACGGCGGCATCGCTGGCGTAGACCAGGTCGCAGCCCATCGCCAGGCTCATGCCCGCACCGGCGGCCACGCCGTTCACCGCACAGACCGTGGGCACGCGGCAGTCGCGCAGCG
>JBDHSJ010000218.1:0-6255 GCA_039808065.1 Burkholderiaceae bacterium
GGACCGCGCGGCACCGGGCCGGGCCGGCGCGTGGCCACGCGCTGGCGCTCACGCCGCGTGGGCAGGCGCAGCGGTTCACCAAACAGATCGAGCAGGGGCGGGGCGGGGATCACGGCAGGCGCAGGCAAGGACGGCACAGCGCATCCGGAAACGCATCCGGATACTGTATTTATATCCAGTACTCTAGCGCGCTCGGCACGGCTGTCAAAGCCCCAGAAAGCAAAAGGCCAGCCGGAGGGCTGGCCTTGCAAGGGCATGCCGAGAAAGCTCAGTACTCCGCCCCGCCGCCACCTTGGTAGTCCGGCGCCAGGTTCTCGAACTTGGTGTGCATGCGCTGGAAGCCGAGCTTCACCGTGCCCACCGGGCCGTTACGCTGCTTGGCGATGATGATCTCCGCCACGCCAGGTTCCTTGCACTCTTCCTTGGTGTAGTACTCGTCGCGGTAGATGAACATGATGATGTCCGCGTCCTGCTCGATGGCGCCGGATTCGCGCAGGTCACTCATCATGGGGCGCTTGTCGGGGCGCTGCTCCACCGAGCGGTTGAGCTGGGAGAGCGCAATCACCGGGCAGCGCAGTTCCTTGGCCAGGGCCTTCATGCCACGAGAAATTTCGCCCAGCACGGTGGCGCGGTTTTCCTCGCTACCGCCGCTCTCACCGGTCATCAGCTGCAGGTAGTCAATGATGATCAGGCCGAGCTGGCCACATTCACGCGCCTGGCGGCGGGCGCGGGCACGCACCTCGGAAGGACTCAGACCGGGGCTTTCGTCGATGAACATCGGCGAGCGGCCCAGGCGCTCCACCGCTTCCATCATGCGGCCCCATTCGTCGTCCTGCAGCCGGCCGGTGCGCAGATGGCTCTGGTCCACCCGGCCGATCGAACCGACCAGACGCAGCGCCAGCTGCGCCGCGCCCATTTCCATCGAGAACACCAGCACCGGCAGGCCTTCGTTGACCGCCACGTGCTCGCCGATGTTGAGCGCAAAGGCGGTCTTGCCCATCGAGGGGCGGGCGGCCAGCACGATCATGTCGCCGGGCTGCAGGCCGGCCGTCATGCGGTCCAGGTCGTAAAAGCCGGTGCGCACGCCGGTCACGTCGTTGGCACCGTTTTCGGCCAGCTCGTTGACGCGCTCCATCAGCTCAACCATCAGCTTGTCCATGCGGAAGAAGCCCTGGCCGCTGCGGTTGCCTTCTTCGCCAATGCGCAGGATCTTGCTTTCCGCGTCATCCAGGATGCTGGTGACGGTGCGGCCCTGCGGCGCCAGCGCGGCCGAGGCGATCTCGTCGCTGGCCGTCACCAGTTTGCGCAGCACCGCGCGCTCGCGCACGATTTCCGCGTAGCGGCGCAGATTCGCCGCGCTGGGCACGGCCTGGGCCAGCGCGTTCAGATAGGCCAGGCCGCCACAGTCCTCGGCCTTGCCTTGCATCCCCAAATCTTCGTTGACCGTGATGACGTCGGCTGGCTTGCCGGCGGTGATCAGGCGGCCAATCGAAGCAAAGATCAGCTTGTGTTCCAGGCGATAGAAATCGCCCTCGGCCACCAGATCGGCGGCACGATCCCAGGCGCTGTTGTCGATCAGCAGACCGCCCAGCACCGACTGCTCGGCCTCAATCGAGTGCGGGGGCACGCGCAGGCGGGCCAGGTCGTCTTCGCGCACCAGCGCGGGGGCAAATCGGGTGTCTGCGGACATCGGTCGATGATAGGAGCGCCGGCCCGGGACCTCTGTGGACAAGGCTGTGGGCAAGCGGTGCGTGAGCGGTGGGTTGCGCGGGAAAACTCAGGGCCGAAATAGAACAAGGCCGGCACCCTTGCGGGCCCGGCCTTGCGGCACAGCGTGCAGCGCGCGATTACTCGGCGGCGGCGACCACGTGCACGTGGATGTCAGCCACGACGTCCGAGTGCAGGGCGACCTGCAGCGCGAACTCGCCCACATGCTTCAGCGGGCCGTTGGGCAGGCGAACCATGCCCTTGACCACGTCCATGCCTTGGGCCTTGATGGCGTCGGCGATGTCGGCGTTGGTGACCGAGCCGAACAGACGGCCGTCCACACCGGCCTTCTGGGTCACGGTGATGGTCTTGCCGTTCAGCTTCTCGCCCAGAGCCTGGGCAGCGGCCAGCTTCTCGGCGGCGATCTTTTCCAACTCGGCGCGCTTGGCTTCGAATTCCTTGATCGCCGACTCGGTGGCGCGGCGCGCCTGCTTGGTCGGGATCAGGAAGTTGCGGGCATAGCCGTCCTTGACCTTGACGATCTCGCCGAGGTTGCCCAGGTTGGCCACTTTTTCCAGCAGGATGATTTGCATGGTCGGTACTCCTTAGGCCTTGTGCTGGTCGGTGTACGGCAGCAGGGCCAGAACGCGCGCACGCTTGATGGCGGTGGTCAGCTGACGCTGATAGATCGCGCGGGTGCCGGTCAGACGGGCCGGGGTGATCTTGCCGTTTTCGGCAATGAAGTCACGCAGGGTGTCCACGTCCTTGTAGTCGATCTGCTCAACACCGGCGACGGTGAAGCGGCAGAAGCGCTTGCGGCGGAACAGCAGGGATTGTTGGTTGCGCTTGGGCTTCTTGTCCTTGGAGAAGCGACCCTTGCCTCGAGAAATGGCCATGATGGACCTCGTAAATTCGTACTGTGTTGATCAGGTGTTCGTCGGACTCGCTGCGGTGATGTGAAACACCACCCCCTTGCCATTACGCGCTGCAGCCAGAAAGCCGCTCCACAGAACCGGGCTTTCGCTCGGCAGGCCCAGCAGTTGCTGAGCCAGGGGCCCGATGGCGACGGCCCGGATGCGCATCTCGACCTTGCGGGGCTTGCCCGCTTCCACGGCTTCGCCGCAGTGCTCGAGGGTCAGATCCAGGGCCGGCAGGCCCGCCGGTGTGTAGCGCAGAGCCGCTCGCTCCACCCACCGGGCACTCAAAGTCAGTAAGTTGACCGAGGCCTCAGCCGGTGATGCAGGGGTTTGCAGTCTTGTCCTCCGAAAGCGTCAGCGCCAATTAGGCGGCAGCAGCCTCTTGATTGGCCTTGCGCGATTCCTCACGCTCGACGGCCTTCATCATGACGGACGGGGTCGTTTCGGCCTTGTCCTTCTTGATGGTCATGTGGCGCAGCACGGCGTCGTTGTAGCGGAAGCCGGTCTCGAGCTCGTTCAGCACTTCCTTGCTGGTCTCGATGTTCAGGCACACATAGTGGGCCTTGGCAAGCTTCTGGATCATGTAGGCCAGCTGGCGGCGGCCCCAGTCCTCGACGCGGTGCACCTTGCCGCCGGCGGCGGTGACGATGCCCTTGTAACGCTCCAGCATGGCCGGAACCTGTTCGCTCTGATCCGGGTGGATCAGCAGCACGATTTCATAGTGACGCATGTGTACTCCTTGTGGATTCCAGGAATGGAAGCCTTGAGCGGCGTCGGACGCCCAAGGCAAGGGAAAGCCCGCGAGTATAACGGGCTTGGCGCGATCGACCGCCGGACTTACTTCACGCCCGCCAGACGGGTCCAGGTCTCGACAACGGTGTCGGGGTTCAGCGAGATCGAGGTGATGCCCTCGGCCGCCAGCCAGTCGGCGAAGTCCGGGTGGTCGCTGGGGCCCTGGCCGCAGATGCCGATGTACTTGCCGGTGGCGCGGCAGGCATTGATGGCGCGGCTGATCAGGCTGCGCACGGCCGGGTCGCGTTCGTCGAAGTCACCCGCCAGCTGCTCCAGGCCGGAGTCACGGTCCAGGCCCAGGGTCAGCTGCGTCAGGTCGTTGGAGCCGATCGACATGCCGTCGAAATGCTCCAGGAACTGGTCGGCCAGGATGGCGTTGCTGGGCACCTCGCACATCATGATGACGCGCAGGCCGTCCACACCGCGCTTCAGCCCCTTGTCGGCCAGCATGCCGACGACGCGCTCGGCCTGCTTCACCGTGCGCACGAAGGGCACCATGATCTCGACGTTGGTCAGGCCCATCTCGGTGCGCACGCGGCGCAGGGCCTCGCACTCCATCGCGAAGGCGTCGCTGAACTCACCGCTGATGTAGCGGCTGGCACCACGGAAGCCCAGCATCGGGTTCTCTTCATCGGGCTCGTAGCGCGAGCCGCCGATCAGCTTGCGGTATTCGTTGCTCTTGAAGTCGGACAGACGCACGATCACCGGGCGCGGGTAGAAGGCGGCGGCGATGGTGGCGATGCCCTCGGCGAGCTTGTCCACATAGAAGGCACGCGGGCTGGCATGGCCACGGGCCACGCTCTCCACGGCCTTCTTCAGGTCGGCATCAATCGCCGGGTAGTCCAGGATGGCCTTGGGGTGGACGCCGATGTTGTTGTTGATGATGAATTCCAGGCGCGCCAGGCCCACGCCGCCCGAAGGCATCTGCGCGAAGTTGAAGGCCAGCTGCGGATTGCCGACGTTCATCATGATCTTGACCGGGCAGTAGGGCAGCTCCTGCTGCTGCACCTCGGTGACCTCGGCCTCGATCAGGCCCTCGTAGACAAAGCCGGTGTCGCCTTCCGAGCAGGCCACGGTGACGAGTTGGCCGTCCTTGAGCTTCTCGGTCGCATCGTGGCAGCCCACCACGGCCGGGATGCCGAGTTCGCGCGCAATGATGGCGGCGTGGCAGGTGCGGCCGCCACGGTTGGTGACGATGGCGGCGGCGCGCTTCATCACCGGCTCCCAGTTCGGATCGGTCATGTCGGTGACCAACACGTCACCGGGCTGCACGCGCTCCATCTCGGCCGTGCTCTCCACCAGGCGCACCGGACCGGTGCCGACCTTCTGGCCGATCGCGCGGCCTTCCACCAGCACCACGCTGTCCTTGCCGGCCTTCAGGCGGTAGCGGTGCTCGACTTGGCTCTGGCTCTTCACCGTCTCGGGGCGGGCCTGCAGGATGTAGATCTTGCCGTCCTCGCCGTCCTTGCCCCACTCGATGTCCATCGGGCGGCCGTAGTGCTGCTCGATGATGACCGCGTACTTCGCCAGTTCGACGACGTCGGCATCATTGAGCGAGTAGCGGTTGCGCAGCTCGACCACCACGTCCTCGGTCCTCACCAGCTTGCCCGATTCGGCGCGCTCCTGCGGGGTGGCAAAACCCATGCGGATCAGCTTGCTGCCCAGATTGCGGCGGATGATGGGCAACTGCCCCTTGGCCAGCGCGGGCTTGAAGACGTAGAACTCGTCGGGATTCACGGCGCCCTGCACCACGGTCTCGCCCAGGCCGTAGCTGCTGGTGATGAAGACCACGTCCTTGAAGCCGGATTCGGTGTCGATCGTGAACATCACGCCCGAGGAACCCAGATCCGAGCGCACCATGCGCTGGATGCCCGCCGACAGCGCCACATGGCTGTGCGTGAAGCCCTTGTGCACGCGGTAGCTGATGGCGCGGTCGTTGTAGAGCGAGGCAAAGACCTCGCGCACCTTGTGCAGGATGTCCTCAATGCCATGCACGTTCAGGAAGGTTTCCTGTTGGCCGGCAAAGCTGGCGTCGGGCAGGTCCTCGGCGGTGGCCGAGCTGCGCACGGCGAAGCTGGCATCCGGGCTACCGGCGGCCAAGGCCGCGTAGCTGGTGCGGATGGCGTCTTCCAGCGCCGGCGGGAAGGGCTGGCTCATCACCCAGCCGCGGATCTCGGCGCCGGCCTCGGCCAGGGCGCGCACGTCATCGGCGTTCAGGGCGTCCAGCTTGGCGTGGATGCGCGCATCCAGGCCGCCGGCCTGCAGGAACTCGCGGAAGGCATGGGCCGTGGTGGCAAAGCCACCGGGCACCCGCACCCCGCTTTCAGCCAGCTGGGAAATCATCTCCCCCAGGCTGGCGTTCTTGCCGCCGACGACTTCGACGTCTTCGTTTCTTAAGTGCTCGAACGGAACGACCAGGGCGGTCGGCTCAAAGCGTGCAGACATGGAACAACTCCTCGATGGTGAAAAAACCGGGGTTGCCGCAGGGCCGACACGCTGCCACGCGTCATGTTCTGGTTCTGGGGGAGGCAGCGGAACACGGGCAATCTGGCGGCGAACGCAATGGCCGGGATTCTAGGGAGACGGCCTGCCCCTACCATCGGAATCCCGCGTAACCAAGCTTCGCCATGGCCGACCGCACCGTGTACTTTCTCTCGGACGGCACCGGGATCACCGCCGAAACCTTCGGCAACTCCATCCTGGCCCAGTTCGCCGTCAAGCCCCGCCATGTGCGCCGCCCTTTCATCGACACGGCGGAGAAGGCCCGCGAGGTGGTGCACGAGATCAATGCCATAGCCGAATCGGGCGCGCCGCGCGCCATCGTCTTCGCCACCCTGGT
>JBDHSJ010000219.1:0-6244 GCA_039808065.1 Burkholderiaceae bacterium
GCGGGTGCGGCGCGCTGCGGGGCGGGCGAGTGAGGCGCGCGGCGCGCGGGGGCCTGGCCCTGTTGACCGCGGGCCTGAGCCCGGCCGCCTGGGCCCATGGTGGCAGCGACTGGATGCTGGCCGTGGCCATCAGCTACTCGGCCGTGCTGCTGGGCCTGGGCGCCGGCCTGTGGGCGGTGTGGCGCCCCGGGCCGGGCTTGGTGCGCCTGCTGCTGCTGTACGCCCTGGCCCTGCTGGCCGTGGCCGTCTGGATGGGGGCCGACGACTGGCCGCTGACCCTGGGCCTGATCGCCATCGGCTGCGTGCTCTTCAGCGGCGCCTACGGCTGCCTGCTCTGGGTAGGCCGCTGGCTGCGCCGGCCCAAGCCCTGATCAGCTTCCCAGCGCCGCCGCGTGGTGGCGCAGGTGGTCGTCGATGACGGTGGCCACGAAGTAATAGCCATGCCCATAGCCGGCATGGCGGCGCAGGGTCAGCGGCTGGCCCACGGCCGCGCAGGCGGCCTCGAGCAGCTCAGGCTTGAGCTGCTCGCTGAGGAACTGGTCGGCCTCGCCCTGGTCCATCAGGATGCCGGCCGGGAATGGCGGCGTGGTCTGCGCGCGCATCAGGGCGCTGGCGTCATGCGCGGCCCATGGCGCCTCGTCCGGCCCCAGATAGGCCGGCAGGGCCTTCTGCCCCCACGGGCATTGGCTGAGCGCGCTGATGGGCGCGATGACCGAGAGCGAGCGGAAGCGCCCGGGGTGGCGCTGCGCCAGCGTCAGCGCACCATGCCCACCCATCGAGTGGCCCAGCACCGAAACCGGCACACCACCCAGCTGCGCCTGCACGGCCGGCAGCAGCTCCTGCATCACATGGGTCTCCATGCGCCAGTGCGGGGCCCAGGGGGCCTGGGTGGCGTCCAGGTAGAAGCCGGCCGCCACGCCGAAGCCCCAGTCATCGGCCTGGCCGGGGATGTTGGTGCCGCGCGGGCTGGTGTCGGGGCTCAGCAGGGCCAGGCCCAGCTCGCTGGCCAGGCGCTGCGCGCCGGCCTTGATCGGAAAGGTTTCCTCGCTGCAGGTCAGCCCCGCCAGGCAGAGCAGCAGGCCGCGCGGCGTGCCGGGCGGGCGGTAGAGGCTGTACTGCATCGGCAGGCCGATGGCGGCGGAGGCCTGGCGGTAGTAGCCCTGCACGCCGCCGAAGCAGCGGTACTCGCCGATCACTTCGGGGTTCCCGTTCATGTTCAGAACTCGATGACCGTGCGGATGCTCTCGCCGGCGTGCATCAAATCGAACGCCTCGTTGATGCGCGCCAGCGGCAGCTTGTGCGTGATCAGCTCGTTGATCTGCAGCTTGCCGTCCATGTACCAATCCACCAGCTTGGGCACATCGGTGCGGCCGCGTGCGCCGCCGAAGGCGCTGCCTTCCCACTTGCGCCCGGTCACCAGCTGGAAGGGCCGGGTGCTGATCTCGGCCCCGGCCGGCGCCACACCGATGATGATGCTGCGGCCCCAACCCTTGTGCGTGCACTCCAGCGCCTGGCGCATCAGCGTGGTGTTGCCCACGCACTCGAAGCTGTAGTCGGCGCCGCCATCGGTCATCTGCACGAGGTGGTCCACCAGGTTCGGCACGTCCTTGGGGTTGACGAAGTCCGTCATGCCGAAGCGCCGCGCCATCGCTTCGCGCGCGGGGTTGATGTCCACGCCGATGATCTTGTTGGCGCCCACCATCTTGGCGCCCTGGATCACGTTCAGGCCGATGCCGCCCAGACCAAACACCACCACGTTCGCGCCGGCCTCGACCTTGGCCGTGAACAGCACCGCACCCACACCGGTGGTGACGCCGCAGCCGATGTAGCAGACCTTGTCGAACGGCGCGTCGGGCCGGATCTTCGCCAGCGCAATGCCCGGCAACACGATGTGGTTCGCAAAGGTGCTGGTGCCCATGTAGTGCAGGATGGGCTCACCGTTCAGGCTGAATCGGCTGGTGCCGTCCGGCATCAGGCCCTTGCCTTGGGTGGGCCGGATGGCCTGGCAGAGATTGGTCTTGCGCGAGAGGCAGAACTTGCACTCGCGGCATTCGGGCGTGTAGAGCGGAATCACGTGGTCGCCGGGCTGGAGCCAGGGCACCTTGCTTTCCAGCACCACCCCGGCGCCTTCATGACCCAGGATGGCCGGGAACAGGCCTTCCGGGTCGGCGCCGCTGAGCGTGTAGGCGTCGGTGTGGCAGACGCCGGTGGCCTTCACCTCCACCAGCACCTCGCCCGCGCGCGGGCCCTCCAGATCCACGGTCTCGATGGTCAGCGGGGCGCCGGCCTTCCAGGCAACGGCGGCGCGGGTTTGGATGGGCATGGGGGTTCCTTGGGGTGTGGGCGCGGATGCTAGTGCGGAGTTTGCTCAGCGTGCCCTTGCCGGGACATATCAGGATCGCGAGACCCCGCCGGGGCCAGCTGCGCTACTCGGCAGCGCATAGGGGCAGCAGCCAAGCAGCCAACAGCCGGGAAACGGCGCGATGGTCGGCTGCCGGGCCGAGACCCGGCGGGCTCCCGCATATGGCAGGTGCATCCGGAACCACAGGCCATGGGGTCCGGAACCCAGCCGGCATAAGCTGCTCGCATGCCGCGCCGCCTGCTCCCCACCTCACGCCCGCTGCGCGCCGTGCTGGCCCTGCTCGGCCTGCTGCTGGCGCTCTGGTTCATCGCCCTGCCGCTGGCGGTGGAGCCGCTGCTGCGCTGGGGCCTCACGCGGGCCGAGGCCGGGTTGGCCGGGCACACATTGCGTTTTCAGTCGGCGCGCTTTTCGCCCTGGCGCATTGCGCTCGAAGTTGATCAGCTGCAACTGCAGAACCCGCAGGGCGAGCGCCTGGCCGCGGTGCAGCGGGCGCGGCTGGACATCAACCTGCTGGGCGCCTTGCGCCACCGCGCCTCGGCGCTGGACCTGCTGCGCCTGGAAGGGCCGCAGCTGCGCTTGCTGCTGCTGCCGCAAGGGCGCAGCAACTGGGGCGCGCTGCTGGCGGCGCTGCAGGCGCAGCCCTCCGAGCCCGATGCGGCGCCGCCGCGCCTGCGCATCGCGCTGCTGCAGATCGAACAGGGCCGCTTCGATTACGAGGACCGGCGTGCCCAGACGCTGCGCACCGACACCGTGGACCGCCTGCAGCTGGAGCTGCGCGATCTCTCCACCCTGCCCGAGGAACGCGGCGCGCATCAGCTGGTGGCGCGCACCGGCCTGGGCGGCGAGCTGCGCTGGCGCGGCGAATTTGGCCTGCAGCCGCCGCGCGCGCAAGGGCAGTTCCAGCTCGAAGGGCTGCAGCTGGCCAAGCTGTGGGCCCTGCTGCCCAACCCGCCACTGGCCGTGCAGCCGCCCGCTGGCCAGGCGGGCTTCAGCCTGCGCTACCAGGCGCAGAGCGAGCCCGGCCAGGCACCGCAGCTGGTGGTTGAGGACTTGCGTCTGCAGATTGACGGCCTGCGCCTGCAGGGCCTGCAGGCGGTGGAGCCGGCGCTGGAGTTGCCGCGCCTGCTGTTGGAAGGTGGCCGGCTGGACCTGCGCCAGCGCCGCCTGCAGCTCGCCGCGCTGCGCCTGCAAGGGGGGCGCCTGCAGCTGGCGCGTGACGCCGCAGGGCGCTTCGATGTCGAGGACTGGTTGCCGACCAGCGCAGCCGCAAGTGCCGATCCGAACCCCGGCCCGCGCTGGCAACTGGCGCTTGGCGCGCTCGATCTGCAAGGCCTGGCCCTGCGCGTCGATGAGGCCGGCTTCCAGCAGCCGCAGCGCGTCGAGCTGGACGCCTT
The DNA here is from genome assembly GCA_039808065.1 of Burkholderiaceae bacterium. Lineage (GTDB taxonomy): Bacteria > Pseudomonadota > Gammaproteobacteria > Burkholderiales > Burkholderiaceae_C > Inhella. Next base: position 3,757 of record JBDHSJ010000219.1, read on the forward strand.
GAAGCTGCAGCTGGCCGCCGAGGCCGCCTGGGGCGGCACGGGCGCGCCCGCGCTGCAGCTGAAGGACCTGCAGCTGCAGGCCCAAGGCCTGCGCGGCGGCGACTGGCTGCGCCTGCAGCAAGCCAGCCTCAGCGGTGGTGCGCTGGACCTGGCAGCGCGCCAGCTGGAGCTGGGCCCGCTGCAGCTCCAGGGCGCGGCGCTGAATCTGCAGCGCGACGCCACCGGCGGCCTGCCCCTGCTGGCGGCCTTGCAGCGCCGCGCGGCACCGCCGTCGGCCGCAGGCCCGGCCTGGCAGACCCGCATCGCCCCGCTGACCCTGACTGACGCTCAAGCCCAGCTCGACGACGCCAGCGTGCAGCCGCCCCAGCGCTGGGCATTGCGCCTGCCGCAGGCCCGGCTGGAGGGCCTGGGCGCGGCCGCACTGCAGCTGCAGGCCGAGGCTGAACTGGCCAGCGGCGGCCGGCTGCGCGCGCATGGGTCTTTGCTGCCGCAGCTGGACCTGCAGCTCGGCTTGCAGCAGCTGGCGCTGGCGCCGCTGCAGGCCTATCTGGCGGCCTACACGCCGCTGCACCTGGCTGGCGGCCGCTTCGATCTGCAAGGCCGGCTTCGCCAGGCCCCGGTCTGGCAGTTCCAGGGCCAGGCCACGCTGGCCGCGCTGCGCGTCGATGAACCCGGCGTGCTGAACGAGCCCTTCCTGGCCTGGCAGCGCCTGCAGGCGCCGCGCCTGCGCCTTTCGCCCACCCAGCTGGACCTGGGTCGGCTGCAGATCGACGGCCTGCAGGCCAAGCTCTTGATCGACGCGCAGAAGAACGTCAACTGGGACGGGCTGTGGCAGACACCGCCGGGCACCCCCGCCGCGGCCAGCTCCCCAGCCCCGCGCCTGCGACTGCAGCACCTGCGTCTGCGCGAGGCCCGGGTGGACTTCGCCGATCTCTCGCTGGCCCTGCCCTTCGCGGTGCGCATCCACCAGGGCGAGGGCGAGCTGGCCGGGCTGGACACGGCCCCCGGCAGCGCCCCGGCCGAGCTACGCTTCGACGGCCAGGTGGACGACTACGGCCAGGCCCAGGCCAGCGGCCGCCTGCAGGCGCTGGACCCGACCGGCTTCAGCGATGTGCAGCTGCGCTTTCGCAACATCGAGATGACGCGGCTGACCCCTTACACCGCCACCTTCGCCGGCCGCCGCATCGCCTCGGGCAAGCTCGATCTGGACCTCGACTACCAGCTGCGCGCGCGCCAGCTGCAGGGCCACAACCGCATCGTCATGCAGAGCCTGGTGCTGGGCGAGCGCATCGAAAGCCCCAGCGCCAGCTCCCTGCCGCTGGACTTGGCGATTGCGCTGCTGGAAGACAGCGAGGGCCGCATCGACCTCGGCCTGCCCGTCAGCGGCAGCCTGGACGAACCGAAGTTCAGCTACGGCGGCCTGATCTGGAAGGTCATCACCAATGTGCTGGGCAAGATCGTCAGCGCGCCCTTCCGCGCGCTGGGCGCGCTGTTCGGCGGTGACAAGGAGCTGAGCGACCGCATCGGCTTCCCGGCCGGCAGCGCCCAGCTGGCGCCGCCCGAGCGCGAGAAGCTGCAGCAGCTGGCCCAGGCCCTGGCCAAGCGCCCCGGCTTGCAGCTGCGATTGAGCGCCGGCTACACGCCCGAGCGCGATGCCCCGGTGCTCAAGGCCCGCCAGCTGCGCGAGGCGCTGGCGCAGATCGAAGGCCACCGGCTCGAAGCCGAGGACGCGCTGCTGCTGCCCGCCCAATCGGCCAAGGCCCTGCGCCAGCTGTTCGCGCGCCGCTTCGGCGCCGCCGAGCTGGAGCGCCTGGAGGAACGCCATGCGCTGGCCCAACCCGCCCCGCCGCCCAATCTGGCCCAGCGTCTGCTGGCGCGCACGAAAGAGGCTCTGGGCCGCGCCCCGGCGCCACTGAGCGAGGCCGAACGCAGCGAGCTGGTCGGCCGGCCCCTGCCCGAGCTGCAGTGGCAGCGCCTGCTGGCCGCCGAGCCCCTGGCCCCGCAGGCGCTGGAGCAACTGGGCCAGGCGCGTGCCGCCGCGATGGCCGAGTGGCTGCGCGGCCAAGGCCTGCAGCGCCTGCGTGTGGAAGCCCCGGCGGCGCTGCCGGCCGATGCAGTGGAGCTGCCGCTGCAGGTGGAAGCGCTGCCGCGCTAAGCCGGATCGCCACAAACCTCCTGCACACAGCCGCGCAGCCAGCGGTGCGCGGCGTCGCCGTCCCAGCGCGGGTGCCAGAGCAGCGAGATCGTCAGGGCTCCGATCTGCAGCTCCGCCGGCAGCGCAAAGCTGTGCAGACCGGCGCGCAGGCTGCCGGTGTGGCGTTCGGGCACGCAGGCCACCAGCTCGGCGTCGCGCACCAGGGCCAGGGCGGCGGCAAAGCCGCCCACCGTGGCGGCCAGCTCGCGCTGCAGGCCCAGGGCGGCGAGTGCGGTGTCGATGGACTCCGGCCCGCTGCCTTGCAGGGCCACGGCCACATGGCGGGCCGCGGCC
>JBDHSJ010000220.1:0-6204 GCA_039808065.1 Burkholderiaceae bacterium
CCTGGGTGACGAAGTGGAAGACCGTGCCGCCCGGCATCTCCAGGGTGGGCCGCGCGTGGTGGGTCAGCACGAACACCGGCACGCCGTAGGGCGGGGTGTCGCCCCACCAGCCGCGCCAGCTTTCATCCGCCCAAGGCCCGCGCAGCGGACTGAACATATTGCGGCCCAAGATCCAGGCGCCGAGGTTCTCGAAGCCGCGCGCGGCAAAGCCCTCGTCCACGCCGGTCTCGCCGTCCGGCTGGCCGAGCACGCGGCTGCGGAAGCTGCGCGTGGGGAACAGCCAGGCGGCCAGGCGCTCGCCGCCGCGGCCAAGCGGATGCTCCAGGCTTTGCGCCGGGCCGGCACCGAAGCCGTCGGCAGAAATGGAGAAGCAGTCGACGCGGATCTGGGTCATAGAGAAGCTCCGGGTTCCGTGGGAGTGGGCAGGCGCTCCAGCCGGCCCTTGCGGCGGATGAGGTTCTTGTAGTCCCACTGGATGCGCGCCGCCTTGTCCAGCCAGCGCCGCAGGGCCTCGGGGTCCACGTCAGCCCCATCGCTGAAAAACACCGAGGCATCCTTGAACTTGGCGCCGCGCACGTTCAGCGCCGGCTCGTCGAAATCGGCGCCGCTCCAGAACATCAGACGGATGCCGGGCTTCTGCTGGCTGTAGCCGACGATGGGGTTGCCGGCCAGGAACCAGACCGGGTGGGCATGCCAGACCTTATTTTCAGCGCCAGGCAACTGGGCGCCTATGGCCTGGGCCAGGGCCTCGCAAAGCAGGCGCTGGTCTTGCGGCAGTTTGGCGTTGTACTGGGCGGTTTCGGGGTGCATGGCGGAACCCTCCTTGTGCCAGCACGACGAATCGAACCAGCCCGATTCGACAGGGCCTAGGTGAAACAGGGCCCGAGCGCCCGCACTTCCACCGTGGCCCAGGCCGCGGCCGGGCAGTCGGCGGCGATCTGCAGGGCCTGCTCGCGGCTGACGTTCTGCAGCAGGAAGATGCCACCCACCAGCTCCTTGGCCTCGATGAAGGGGCCGTCCAGCACCTCCACACCGGTGCCGCTGCGGCGCACCCGGGTCTGCTCGGTGCTCAGTGCCTGGGTCATGACGAGCTGGCCGCGCGCCTTCAGCTGTTCGGCAAAGGCCAGCATGGCGGCGTAGGCGGCCTGGCCGCCCTCCAGCCCGCGCTCGGCGCGCTGGCCGTGGTCTTCCAGGATGACAAGGGCGTAGGACATGGGGCTCAGGGTTCGGGTTGCACGCGGATCAGATCGAGCGGAAAGCGCCGCCCCGCTTCGTAGTCATCAAGCCCGCGCAGCATCAGCGGCGAGCGCAGCTCGTGTGGGCGGGCGCGGATCTCGGCGGCGCTGAGCAGCAGGGTTTCGATGATGGGTTCATCGAGCTGCTCACGCTCCACCGGCCCCACGGTGCCGACGAAGGCGATGCGCAGGAAGCGCACCGGCTCGCCATTCGTGAAGCGGGTGTCGCTCAGGTAGAAGCCCAGGATGGCCTCGGGCTGGAAGGGCCGACCGGTTTCTTCGAGCACCTCGCGGCAGACGGCCTGCAGCGGGTCTTCATCGGCTTCCAGGTGGCCGGCCGCGTTGTTGATGCGGATGCCGTCGCGCGAGGTCAGTTCGCGCACCCAGAGCAGCTTGCCCTCGTGTTCGATGTAGGCGGCGACGGTGACATTGGGCTTCCAGCGCGTCTCGCTCATGCGGTTCAAGTCCTGAACACAGCCACCGAAGCGGCAACCCGAGTGGCCTGCTCGCTGAGGCTTTCGGCCGCAGCGGCCGACTGCTCGACCAGCGCGGCATTCTGCTGCGTCACCTGATCGAGCTGGGTGACGGCCTCGTTCACGTGGCCGATGCCCGAGCTCTGCTCGCTGGTGGCAGCGCTGATCTCGCCAATGATGTCGGTGACGCGCTGCACGCTGTCGACGATCTCCTGCATGGTGGCGCCGGCCTCGCCCACCAGCCGGCTGCCGGCCTCCACGCGCTCGACGCTGCTGCCGATCAAGGTCTTGATCTCCTTGGCGGCCTCGGCGCTGCGCTGAGCCAGCAGGCGCACCTCGCCAGCCACCACGGCAAAGCCGCGGCCCTGCTCGCCGGCACGTGCCGCTTCCACCGCCGCGTTCAGGGCCAGGATGTTGGTCTGGAAGGCGATGCCGTCGATGGTGCCGATGATGTCGGCGATGCGGCGCGAACTGTCATTGATGGCGCCCATGGTCTCGACCACCTGGCTGACCACGGTGCCGCCGCGCCGCGCCACCTGGGCGGCACTGCCGGCCAACTGGTTGGCCTGGGCGGCGGAGTCGGCCGCGTGGCGGGCGGTGGTGGTGATCTGCTCCAGCGAGCTGGCGGTCTGCTGGAGGTTGCTGGCGGCCTGCTCGGTGCGCTGGGAAAGGTCCTGGCTGCCGCTGGCGATCTCGTGCGAGGCGGTGTTGATGCCATCGGTGCCGGCGCGGATTTCGGCCACCAGGCCGCGCAGCCGGGCCTGCATCTGCTCCAGGCTGCGCAGCATCTCGGCCAGTTCGTCGGCGCCCTCGGCCACCACATGCAGCGTCAGGTCGCCGTTGGCAATGGCCTCGGTGTTGCGCCGCGCCGCCTGCAGCGGGCCGGTGACGGAACGGGTGATGAGCCAGCCCGCACCAAAGGCTACCGCCAGACAGACCACCAGCATCAGCACCAGCACGGTCTGGGCAAAGGCCTTGTCGGCGGCGGCGCGCGCGGTGGCGGCCTGGGCCAGCTCGCGCTGGTAAGTCACGAAGTTCTCCAGCGCCTTCACGTAGCCCTGCACGGCCGGCAGCATCTCGGCGTCGATCTTCTGCTGCCCGCCCTCCAGGTCGCCCCCTTTGAGCTGCTCGAAGATCTGGTTGCGCTTGGCGATATAGCCCTTGCGGCGCTCGGCAATCTCGGCCATCAAGGCCTTGCCGCGCTCGCTGCTCACCGCCGCTTCGATGCCCTTCTGGATGTCGCTGATGGTGGCGGTGGTGGCCTTGACCAAGGGGTCGAAGTGCTTGACCACCGCCTCGTTGTAGCCCGACTTCGCGATCGCCAGGGCGCGGTTGGCGTTCAGATCGGTGTTCTTCATCCAGGCCTCGGCCAGGGCGGCGCGGCGCTCCAGTTCGAGCACCTCTTGCTTGGCGGCCTCCATGCGATTCAGTTGCTGGATGGCCACCCCCAGGCTCAGCGCCAGCAGCACCGCCATCAAGCCGAAGCCCAGGCCCAGACGTTGGCCCACCCGCATGCGGTTCAAGTTCATCTTGGTCTCCCCGTGGCGGCCGATCCGCCGATTCAGCCTAGCGCAGGCTGGCCGTGCCGCGCCAGGGGGCCGGACCCTGCGATCGAGCCGCGACAGCAGGCTGGAATCCCCACGAAGACTCGTCAAACGGCGCGTGTAAGCTGCGGCGCCCCTTGCGAGGAGAAGCGCATGCTGATTGGAGTCCCGCGTGAAAGCGCGGCGGGAGAGACCCGGGTGGCAGTGACCCCGGAAACCGCCAAGAAGTACAAGGCTGCCGGACACACGGTGCGGGTGGAGCGCGGCGCCGGCCTGGCCGCCGCCTGCACCGATGCCGCTTACGAGGCCGTCGGCGCCGAGTTGACCGACACCGCCGGTGCCTTCGGGGCCGAGCTGGTGCTGAAGGTGCAGCGCCCCAATACCGCCGAGCTGGCGCTGATGAAGAGCGGCAGCGTGCTGGTGGGCATGCTCAACCCCTTCGACGCCGAGGGCCTGCAGGCGCTGGCCCAGGCCGGCCTGACCGCCTTCGCGCTCGAAGCCGCACCGCGCACCACGCGGGCGCAGAGCATGGATGTGCTGAGCTCCCAGGCCAACTTGGCCGGCTACAAGGCCGTGCTGATGGCCGCCAACCATTACCCCAAGCTCTTCCCCATGCTGATGACGGCGGCCGGCACCATCAAGGCCGCCCGCGTCGTCATCCTGGGCGTGGGCGTGGCGGGGCTGCAGGCCATCGCCACCGCCAAGCGCCTGGGCGCGGTGATCGAGGCCTCGGACGTGCGGCCCTCGGTGAAGGAACAAGTCGAGTCGCTCGGTGCCAAGTTCATCGAGGTGCCTTACGAGACCGCCGAGGAAAAGGAAGCGGCCGAGGGCGTGGGCGGCTACGCCCGCCCCATGCCACCGAGCTGGCTGGCGCGCCAGGCGGTGGAGGTGGCCAAGCGCGTGGCCGCCGCCGATGTGGTGATCAGCACCGCGCTGATCCCCGGCCGCCCGGCACCCACCTTGATCAGCGAAGAGATGGTCAGGAGCATGAAGCCGGGCTCGGTGATCGTCGACATCGCCGCCGGCCGCGGCCCCGGTGGCGTGGGCGGCAACTGCCCGCTGACGGTGGCCAACCAGACCGTGCAGGTGCATGGCGTCACGATCATTGGCGAGACCAACATCCCCGCCACCGTGGCCGCCGACAGCTCGGCGCTCTACGCCCGCAATGTGCTGGACTTCCTCAAGCTCGTCATCGACAAGGACGCCAAGTTCACCCTGCCCACCGACGACGACATCGTCACCGCCTGCCTGATGGCCCAGGGCGGTGAGGTCAAGCGCAAGTAAGAAGGGAAAGCCATGGACGCCGTATCCCCCACCCTGATCAATCTGATCATCTTCGTGCTCGCCATCTACGTGGGCTACCACGTGGTCTGGAACGTCACGCCCGCGCTGCACACGCCGCTGATGGCGGTGACCAATGCCATCTCGGCCATCGTCATCGTCGGCGCCATGCTGGCCGCGGCGCTGACCGAGACGAATCTCGGCAAGTTCATGGGCACGCTGGCGGTGGCCCTGGCGGCGGTGAACGTGTTCGGCGGCTTTCTGGTGACGCGCCGCATGCTGGAGATGTTCAAGAAGAAGGACAAAAAGCCGGCGGCGAAAGCGGAGGGGCATTGAGATGTCGATGAACCTCGTCACCCTGATGTACCTGATCGCCTCCGTCTGCTTCATCCAGGCGCTCAAGGGGCTTTCGCACCCCACCACCTCGATCCGCGGCAATCTGTTCGGCATGGTGGGCATGGCCATCGCCAGCATCACCACGGCCGCGCTGATCGGCACCCTGGCCAAGCAGCTCGGCGCCGCCAATGAATGGTTCGGCCTGAGCTATGTGCTGGTGGGCCTGCTGATCGGCGGCGGCCTGGGCGCCTATATGGCGAACAAGGTCGAGATGACCAAGATGCCCGAGCTGGTGGCCTTCATGCACAGCATGATCGGCCTGGCCGCCGTGGCCATCGCCGTGGCCGCCGTGGCCGAGCCCTATGCGCTGATCCCCGGCCTGCCCAAGGGCGCGGCCATCCCGATCGGCAACCGGCTGGAGCTGTGCCTGGGCGCGGCCATCGGCGCCATCACCTTCAGCGGTTCGGTGATCGCCTTCGGCAAGCTCAGCGGCAAGTACAAGTTCCGCCTGTTCCAGGGCGCGCCGGTGCAGTTCAGCGGCCAGCACGCGCTCAATGCCGTGCTGGGCCTGGCGATGCTGGGATTGATCGGCTACTTCATGGCCAGCGAGAACTGGAACGCCTTCATGGCCGTGTGCGTGCTGGCCTTCGTGCTGGGCGTGTTGATCATCATCCCCATCGGCGGCGCCGACATGCCGGTGGTGGTGAGCATGCTGAACAGCTACTCGGGCTGGGCCGCGGCGGGCATCGGCTTCTCCTTGGGCAACAGCATGCTGATCATTGCCGGCAGCCTGGTGGGCAGCTCGGGCGCGATCCTGAGCTACATCATGTGCAAGGCCATGAACCGCTCGTTCTTCAGCGTCATCCTGGGTGGCTTCGGCGGCGAGACCGCCACGGCCCAGGGCGCGCAGCAGCAGCGCAATGTGAAGAGCGGCAGCGCCGACGACGCCGCCTTCATCCTCGGCAATGCCGAGACGGTGGTGATCGTGCCCGGCTACGGCCTGGCCGTGGCACGCGCCCAGCACGCGGTGAAGGAGCTGGCCGAGAAGCTCACCCACAAGGGCATCACGGTCAAGTACGCCATCCACCCGGTGGCCGGCCGCATGCCCGGCCACATGAACGTGCTGCTGGCCGAGGCCGAGGTGCCCTACGACCAGGTGTTCGAGATGGAGGACATCAACGGCGAGTTCGGCCAGGTCGACGTGGCCATCGTGCTCGGCGCCAACGACGTGGTGAACCCCGCCGCCATGGTCAAGGGCAGCCCGATCTACGGCATGCCGATCCTGGAGGCCTACAAGGCCAAGACCATCATCGTCAACAAGCGCTCGATGGCGGC
>JBDHSJ010000221.1:0-6084 GCA_039808065.1 Burkholderiaceae bacterium
CCCGCTACACCGGCCAGCCCCAGCGGCACGGGCAAGGCCAATCGCGAGGCCCACAGCAACGCCGCAGCACCCACCACGCCCAACCCAGCAACACTGAAGACCGAGCGCTTCAAGACCTTGTCGCAGAAGGCGCTGGGCGTGCCGGGTGAGCACATGGCGGACTACCACTGCCAAGACATCAAGGGCTGGGGCACGCCAACCGCGCACGACAAGGGCGGCAAGAACCCGGCCAAGCTCAATGACGCAAGCCATCTGGTGCAACTGTGGCCCCTGATCGCACGTGGGCGCGGCATTGATGCAGTGTGGAAGACCCCCGGACCCAAGCCCTACGCGATCATCGAGGCCAAGGCCAGTGCCAATCCGGCCAAGAGCCTGGCGGGGTTGTTGGGGGAGGCAGGCGATAAGGCCGGCGGAGGTGGCTCAGGGGCAGGAAGCTCTGGTGGACAAGGCGGTGGTGCCGGACGGCGCCGCAAGAGCGCGGGAAGTAGCGCTGCAGGCGTTCGCCAGACCAACGGCAAGGTCACGCAGATGAGCAAAGCGTGGATTGAGTTGCGCCTGCCAAAAGCTGTGCGCGGGTCCGTCTTTGCCAAAGCAATCAGCAAGGAAGGATTCACTCGGCATGTGCTCTTCTGCTCGATTCCGCAAGCTGTAGCTCACGCCGAAGCGCTCGTCATGCATGCAGCCGGTCAACCCGTCCAGGCTGAAATGCATGGCGCGCACCAAGCAACGCGCGAGTGGCTCGACAACCAGATGGCGCAGGTGGTGAATGACCGCGCGGGCATTGACGCCAAGTCTCGTCGCTCCAACTAATGACCATGAATTTCGACCAGCGACGCCGCCAAGTCTTTCTAGGCGAGGCCTATTACAAGCGAGAGATCCGAGACTTGGATCTGCTGATCGCGGACTTCGCAACCCAGCCCGCCGGGTCAGGGGACACCGAACTGGAAGGCTGGATGATTTCGTGGCGGAACATTGCCTCGATGCATCTGCAGGCGCTGAGCTTGGCCTACACCGCAGGCGATCCCATCGAGCCACTGAGATGGCGTCTGGAACGCGCAGTTGCTGCACAGGAAAGGCATGGTGAGTTCCTCTGGAAGCCCAACGAAAGCCGCAATGAGCCGGTGCTGGAGTTCGACGTACTCGACAGCTACGTGGACCTGATGCAGCTCATCGGTCTTTGCTTCCTGCTCCATCGGCGGGATTTGCTGCCCAGGATTGCGGCGCTGCAGGACGGGGACAACGGCGCGCTAGGTGGCTCCGACACCCTGTACGAAGAGTTCATGGCATTCGGCATGGGGCCTGACACACGCTACGAATCCGACTGGCTGTGCCATAAAAGGATCTACGAGCCGCTCTTTCACGGACTCACTGAGACCACGCCCGAAAAGGGGCTCAGGACACTCGACCTGTTCCTGAAGCATTGGTACAGGAACCTCGCCGGCACCACCTGGCACGACAGCCACAAACCCGACGAGGCCGGCAATCAAGGCGGCTACTTCGGCTACTGGAGCTTTGAAGCCGGCGCAGCGGTCATCCTGCTGGGCATTGAGGACGACAGCAGCCTGCACAAGTACCTCTACTACCCAAAGGATCTCGTTGCTTGGTCCCGCCAGCATGCCGAGCTGTCGGCGCAAAGCGCGGACAAGGCTGCAGCACTAGGTCTACGTGCCCGGGAGAGAGAGCCCTGTCCGCGCTCGGGCTTCTGGCACTCTCCCGCCCTAATGAACAGCCGCCGCCACTTCCAAGCCGGCGAGCTGATGCCCAGCCTGGGCGGCGACTACGGCGTCACCATTTGGCAGTGGGACGAGAACCAGGAGCCCTGAAAGACTGAGGGTCTTGCCCCGTGATGGACGCCGATCTAGCGGATGGCCGTGCCCGCACCGCACTGAGCCGTACAGAGCAAGCCTCGCTCAGCGAGCTGCTGCGCATGCTCTCGCGCCATGCGCTCTCGGGTGACGCCCTGACGCGCGCGGTTGAACATCTGCAGCGCGCGGGCTGCGACCCCGAGTTGGGTGAACTCGGCGGCAGTGCCACCTTCATGACCTTTGCGCTGGCCTCCGAACTGATCGAGCAGATGGCGTCCAGCGAATGCCTGCCGCAATTGCACGCCCAGCTCAGTGATCTGCTGACTCAGCCCTTGCCGCCGATGCCGGTCGGTGATGAGGCCCCGCACGGCTACTTCGCTTGGTTGGACGCGCAGCTGGCCCTGCGCCACCCAGGGTGGGGCGGCTTGGCCGCCCTGGGGCTGGAACTGGGCGTGGATGCGCGCCTGCGTCTGCTGCTGGTCTACCGGCGTGACGTGCCGCGCATCCTGCGCCTGGCCTAGCGTTTGAAATTCCCTCTGGTTTGCACCGCGGGATAACGGCCGCTTGCGCGGCTTCGGTCCTGGGCCTGCGGCCAGGGCTTTGGTCAGCGCCGCTGAGCGGCGAGTCCCTGATCGGGCCGCGGCGCAGCGGCACCGAGGTCGCCATCGGCTACCTCAAGGGCGACATCGACCGCCCCGTCGTGACCGGCCAGCATCCTGGATGGGGCCGGACACAACCATTGGCTGGTGGATGACACGCCGGGGCGGGCCACTTCGCACCCGGATGGCTTCCAGCCTTGGCCAGAGTAAGTTGATCCTGGGTGAGGGGATTGCTCACAACCCGCTGCCCAGCACGCGCGGCGCCTGGCGCGGCATGGGTGCGGAGCTGGGCACGCAGGGCTGGGGGTCCTTGCGCGCGCCCAAGGGCCTGTACCTGACGACGCAGGCCCGCGCCGGTTCCTACGGCTCAGCCCAGTGCACGTAGATGGATGCACCCGAGGCCCTGGCCCAAGTGAATGCCGCCACCGATCTGGCCCAGCGGCTCACCGCAGCCAGCACGCCGGGCGGCGCTCAAGATCCGCACGGGAGAGCTGCCATGAGCACGCGGCTGCAAGTGGAAGGCTTTTTGCGCACCTCGCTGCTTGGAGACTTTGACGACAAGCCCAACACCGCTGCAGAGATCGTCGGCGGCCTGATCTCGATGATCCCGGTCCTGGACCAGGTGATGGACCTGCGCGACATCAGCGGCTCGCTGTACCGCATCAACCAACAGGGCGGCTTCAAGAACGCCACCACCGATCAGATCGTGAACCTGGGCTTTACGGCCTTTGGTGCCATCCCCACCATCGGCAGCGCGTTCAAGACGGTCTTCAAGCCGCTGTACCGCCAGCGCAGGGTTGCCAAAGGGGCAGTGCACAGTGACCTGCATGCGCTGGAAGGCATGTTGGGCATGAAGAAGGGCGGCGCGCTGACCTGGATCCGCAGGGAACTGCTGGACAAGTGAGCGGCGCGAACCCAGGCCGCCATTGCCCTGGTCAATCAGGCGCTGGAGGCCTGCATCGGTCTGATGGAGTTTCTGGCCACGGCCAGCGGTTGGAAGGACTGGCTGGTACCGGATGGCATCCAGACCATGGCCACTGCGGGCCTGCCCACGCTCAAAGGCATGCGCGGCAAGGTGAGCGAGCCCATGCAGCGCGCCAGCGACGAGATTCGGCACTTTTTGGAAGACCTGTTGGGTGAACAGGCGGCTGCGGTGGTGATGGCCGTCGGCGAGCGCGCCGCCACCGCCAGCGCCACGCCGGGGAGCCGTCAGCGGGTGCAGCAGCACAACGCGGCGGCCCTCAAGCCCAAGGGCCAGGCACAGGCGCGACAGACGCAGCGCAAGGTGCAGAGCCAGCCGCAGCAGGAGGGGCAGCAGCGCAGCGGGCAGGTGGCCAATGTGGTACGGGTCACGCGCAAGGCGTTCGAGGAACTGGCCCATCTGGAGAAGGCTCTGGTCGGCGAGCACATGGTGGTCTACCACGAGCTCAAGCGCCTTGGCGGCTTATGGGTGCATGACACCACACGCGGCAAGTGGACACCGACCAGCGTGCAAAAGCTCAACGTGGACAAGCGGCCTGTCAACCTGAGCCTGGAGGACCTGACCAAGGTATGCCAGCCAGGCATTGATGCCGTCTGGGAACACAACGGCCAAATCACTGTGACCGAGGCCAAGGCCAGCTCAAACAAGTTCAGCGTCATCAACGGTGGCCGCACACGCGAACGTAACGGCAAGATTCCGAGGATCACCGGCGTGAGCAACGATCTGCGCATGCTGCATTACCTGCTGTCCGACAGTTCGGACAAGCGTGGGACGCAGATGCCGTTGATGCAGATGTCCAAGGCTTGGGTTGAGGATCGCGCTAAGCGAGAGGACTTACCCGGTGGCATGCACCGGCGTCTTGAAATGAACAATGCCAACCGGTACACGCGCCGGACAGTGCTTGTGACCTTCGAGTCGGGTGGCGCCCTCGATCACGAGTAAGCCATGCCGGAGGCCATGTTGAAGAAGCCTGCTGCCGAGATGCACCCACATGAAGAGCACGGTGTCACCAAGGTCTGGGAAGGAAGAGAGATCGACGCAGTAGACGACGCCAGGCGCGCCACAAACAAAGCAAAGACTGCTTCTGAACCTTCCGACGAGATGGCGAGCAAGGCAAACAAGACTCGCAAGCGCTGAACAACTAATCAACAGTCATGGCCGAAGCTGGTTTCCGTACGAGACGCCGTCAAAAGTACCTCACTGCCAAGTACTTCCTTCTAAACGAACTTGATTGCCGTGGCGTGATCGAGCGCAACGTTGCGGCGCAGGCGGATGGGGGCATCGAGCCGAGCAACTCAACCTATTCCGACATCAATGGAAGCTCGTTCAAGAATGCACTGAAGTTGGTTCGCCTGCATTTCACCGCTGGGGAGCCTGTCGAATCGCTGCGTCCACTCTTTTTTCAGGCAATCCACTGGTTCCGCGCTTGGCACGTCGCCGACATCGAGTACACAAAGCACCTTGCATCCAAGACCGGCCAGGACTTGCGCCTGGACATGACCCCAATCCCGTTCGAGGACCTGTTTCACTTTCAACTCGTGATGGACTTGATCAGCCTGGGCATCCTGCTCGGCGAGTTCGATTCGGTGCGCGAAGCCGCCAAGCTGATGCAGTCGGCCCGCCACTCAGACATGCTTTACGAAGCCCTGATCGAGAAGATCGTCCCCGACCCCGACATCGAAGTCACCGAGTTCTTCCACGAGCAGCCCTATGACCCACTGCTCGACGCCATCTTCACGGCCGAGACGCCGCTGGAGGCATCGGCCTTCGTCAAGCAGTACCTCGAAGGCTGGTACAAGGCTTTCGAGGGTGTGACTTGGCACAACGGGCATTTGGTCGTCACCGACGAGCACTCCAACTACGAAGGCTACTGGGCCTTCGAAGCCGCCGCGATCTGCGTGCTGTACGACATCGACGACAGCAGCTTTCGGGACCACATCGTCTACCCCAAGGATCTGGCGGACTGGGCGCGCGAGCACAAAGTGCTGGACCGCCTCAGCCCCAGTGGCTCGGGCAGCAGCGCTGCGTCGACGGGACTGCGCTGCGAATCCGGCCAGCCTTGCCCGCAAAGCGGCTTCTGGACTTCCCCTGCCCAGCTCGACAGCCGCCGCCAATTCCAGTGTGGCGAGCTGATGCCCAGCCTGGGCGGCGACTACGGTGTCACCATTTGGCAGTGGGACGAAAACCAGCAGCCCTAAGCGACCGAGGGTCTTGCCCCGTGATGAAAGCCGAACTGGCGGATGGCCTCGCGCTTGTACAGGTTCTTGAGCTTGCGAGCGATGTCGGCGCAATCAATCAGTTCGTTAAGGCGCATCGTGGGCAAGTCCCGCACCAAGGCCTGGCACCCATGAGGAAGAAGCTGTCCACGCACGCATTGGACCGACTTGAACTCAGCTGCGCATCGGGGGAGGTATACAACGGTCTCGGAACAGGCTGCTTGGTTCAACCATCACCGACTGATGGAACACCTGGGCTACATTCCACCGGCCGAATTTGAGGCCAACTACCCTGAACAGCGCGCGGGTCAGGCCGCGACTGTCTGACTTAGACCAACTGGCCCCCGCGACGGAACTTCACCCCCCAAAGCAAAACCCCCCGCAGTTGACTGCGGGGGGTTTTGGGTGTTAATAGCCTGACGATGTCCTACTTTCACACGGGCAATCCGCACTATCATCGGCGCTGAGGTGTTTCACGGTCC
>JBDHSJ010000222.1:0-6074 GCA_039808065.1 Burkholderiaceae bacterium
TCCATCAGGCCGAGCCGACAAAAGCTCACCAGATAGGCATGGGCCTTGGCGGCGGGCATGCCGGCGGCCTGCGCCAGGTCCTTCAGTGCCAGGCTGCCCCCAGCGTCCATCAGCGCGCGCAGCAGGCTGCCGCCCACTTCGATGCTCTGGATGCCACGGCCACGCGAAGGGTTCATGCGGCGATTCTAAATAGACAAACAAATTTGGAATGGCAGAATTCCGGTCGCCCGCCTTCATACTTTCTCGCCTCGCCATGAGCTCACTGTCCTACCTCGCCGGCTTCGGCAACCAGCATGTCAGCGAAGCCCTGCCCGGCGCGCTGCCGTCTGGCCAGAACAGCCCGCAGCGCTGCCCCTACGGCCTGTATGCCGAGCTGCTCTCGGGCACCGCGTTCACGGCGCCGCGTGCGGCCAATCTGCGGACGTGGATGTACCGCCGTCAGCCCTCGGTGGTGGCGGGGCGCTACGAGGCCTACACCCAGCCCCTGTGGCTGAGCGGCGCGGCGCAGGTGGCCGCCAGCGCGCCGCAGCCGCTGCGCTGGGGGCCGCTGCCCTGGGCCCAGCCGGGGCTGGACTTTGTGGACGGCATGCGCAGCTACGCCGTCAATGGCGACCCGGACGCCGGCTTGGGCATTGCGGTGCACCTGTACGCGGCCGACCGCGCCATGGGACGGCGCGCGCTGGTGAATGCCGATGGCGAGATGCTGATCTTGCCGCAGCAGGGCGCGCTGCAGATCCGCACCGAATTCGGCTGCCTGGCGGTTGAGCCGGGCGAGATCGCCGTGGTGCCGCGTGGCGTGGCCTTCAAGGTGGATGTGGACGGCCCGGTGCGCGGCTATGTCTGCGAGAACCACGGCGCCGCCTTCCGCCTGCCGGAACTCGGCCCGATCGGCTCCAACGGCCTGGCCAACCCGCGCGACTTCCTGGTGCCCGTGGCCGCCTTCGAAGACGCCACCGGCCCCTACGAGATCGTCAAGAAGCAGGACAACCGCTTCTGGTGCAGCAGCCAGGCGCACAGCCCCTTCAATGTGGTGGCCTGGCACGGCAATCTGTACGCCTACAAGTACGACACGCGCCGCTTCAACACCATCAACACCGTCAGCTTCGACCACTGCGACCCGAGCATCTTCACGGTGCTGACCTCGCCCTCCGACACCCCGGGCTGGGCCAATGCGGATTTTGTGATCTTCCCGCCGCGCTGGATGGTGGCCGAGAACACCTTCCGCCCGCCCTGGTACCACCGCAACGTGATGAGCGAGTTCATGGGCTTGGTGTACGGCCAGTACGACGCCAAGCCCGAGGGCTTCAAGCCCGGCGGCGCCAGCCTGCACAACGCCTACGTGCCGCATGGTCCGGACAGCGACGCCTTTGCCGGTGCTTCGAATGCGGAACTGAAGCCGCACAAGCTCGACCACACCCTGGCCTTCATGTTCGAGACCCGGCTGCGCCTGCGCCCCACGCCCTTTGCGCTGGGCGGCGGCGCCCTGCTCGAATCGAATTACGACCAATGCTGGGCCGGCCTGGCCGACCAGTTCAACGACAAGCAGCCATGAATTCCCTCGACCACACCCATGACCCCGCCGCCCAGAGCTGGGTGGCCAGCGCCAACGCGGCCGACACCGACTTCCCGCTGCAGAACCTGCCGTACGCCCGCGCCCGCCGCGCCGGCACGCAGCAGGACTGGCGCATCGTCGTCGCCATCGGTGAGCAGGCCCTGGACCTGGCCAAGGCCGCCAGCGCCGGGCGCTGGAGCAGCGCCATCCAGGTGCTGCTGGAGCCCCTGGCGCGCGGCGACCTGAATGCGCTGATGGCGCAACCCGCCGCAGCCCGGCGCGCGCTGCGCCAGGCACTCTTCGACGCCCTGCGAGAGGGCAGTCCGCAGCAGGCGCGTCTGCAGGGCGCGCTGATCGCCCAGGCCGAGCTCGAGTTCAGCCTGCCCGCGCGCATCGGCGATTACACCGATTTCTACGCGGGCATCCACCATGCCGTCACGGTGGGCAAGCTGTTCCGGCCGGACAACCCGCTGCTGCCCAACTACAAGTGGGTGCCGATCGGCTACCACGGCCGCGCCTCCAGCATCGTCGTCAGCGGCACCCCGCTGCGCCGCCCCTGGGGTCAGCGCAAGGGTCCGAACGACGAGAGCCCGCAGTTCGCCCCCAGCCAGCGCCTCGACCACGAGCTGGAGCTGGGCCTGTGGGTGGCGCAGGGCAATGCCCTGGGCGAGCCGATCCCGATCGAGCGCGCGGAGGAGCATCTGTTCGGCCTGAGCCTGTTCAATGACTGGTCGGCGCGCGACATCCAGCCTTGGGAGTACCAGCCACTCGGCCCCTTCCTGGCCAAGAACTTCGGCAGCACGGTGGCGCCCTGGATCGTGACCTGGGAGGCGCTCGCTCCGTTCCGCTGCCCCATGGAGCGCCCGGCTGAGGACCCGGCGCCATTGCCCTATCTGCGGCACAACGCCAATGAAGTGGCGGGCGGCGTGGACCTGCAGCTGGAGGTCTGGATCCACACCGCCGCGCAGCGCACCGCCGGCCGTGGCCCCACGCGCCTGGCCTGCAGCAACATGCGCCACATGTACTGGACGGCCGCGCAGCTGCTGACCCACCATGCCAGCAATGGCTGCAATCTGCAGCCCGGCGATCTGCTCGGCACCGGCACCCTTTCCGGCCCGCTGCCCGAGCAGGCGGGCTCGCTGCTGGAGCTGACCCAGGGCGGCCGCCAGCCCATCGATCTGGGCGAGGGCGAAACCCGCACCTTCCTGCAGGATGGTGACGAGCTCAGCCTGCGCGCCTATGCCGAGCGGCCGGGTGCGCGCCGCATTGGCCTGGGCGTCTGCAGTGGCCTCATCCTGCCCGCGCTCGCCCGCTGAGCTTCGCCCACCAGACGGAAAGACCCAGCCCCAGGGCGATCCCGATGGCGTCGGCCAGCCAATCGGCCGCTTCGCCCTGGCGCGGCGGCAGCTGGGTCTGCAGCAGCTCGATCAGCAGGCCATAGGTCAACCAGGCTGCCGCGTGCCGCCAGCGCGCGGGCGGCCAGCCTTGCGCACTGACGAAGCTCAGCACGACAAAGGCGAAGGCATGGTTGGCCTTGTCCCAGCCGGTGCTGGCCAGATCGGGTGGGGCCGGGCTCAGGGCCAGCCAGCTCACCAGCACGGTGAGCAGGGCGCACAGCAGGCGCCAGGTGAACAGGGGCATGGCTGGGGATTGTCCTAGGGGCGAAGACGCCACAGCGGGGCCGGGCTCGGTCCGTACGGAAGGCATGCTTCAGCCATTCGAAGGAGACCGGCAGGCGCCGGTCCTGGCACCCTGGAGACCTGCATGAAGTTCAAGCTCGGCCTGTGTGCCGTAGCCCTGGCGGCCCTGGCCGCTTGCGGCGGCGGAGAAAACAGCCCACCGCCCCCCAGCACCACTACGACCACTCGCTTGGTCGCCTTCGGCGACAGCCTGACCGACGGCGGCGCCTACTCGCGTGGCAATTCGCTGATCCTGCAAAGCCAGGCCGGCGTGCCCAAGGCGGCGGCCGATCTGGTCGGCAAGTTCACCAACAGCCCGGGTGAGGTGTGGGTGGAAGTGCTGGCACGGCGCCTGGGCACCACCATCGCGCCGGAGCGCTTCGAGGTCGGCGCGGCCAGCCCTGTGGCGGCCAGCAACGGCGCCAACAGCGCCGCCAATGCCACCAACTACGCCCAGGGCGGCGCGCGCGTGGCCAAGGTGCCGGGTGTGGGCTGCAACCCCAATGCAGCCGGCGCCTGCACGGCGCAGGCCGCCGTGCCGCTGGTGACGCAGATCGACCGCGCGCTGGCCAAGGGCAATTTCAACCCCACTGACCTGGTCGTGATCTGGGGCGGCGCCAACGACGTGTTCTTCAACGCTACGTTGGCCGGCAACGACATTGCCGCCGCCAGCGTGGCCGCCGGGCGTGCGCTCACCGCGGCCGAAACCCAGCTCATCGTGGCCAAGTACGTCATCGAGATGGAGCAGGCCGGCCTGGCGGCGATCGCCCAGGTCAAGCGCGTCAAAGCGGCAGGTGCGCAGCGGGTGGTGCTGATGACCATCCCCAACGCCGCGCAGACCCCCTTCGGCGTGGCCGGCGGCGCCTCCACCCAGGCCCTGCTGACGGCCCTGAGCGGCGCCTACAACGCGCAGATCAAGAAGGAAGTCGAACTGATGGATCCGGGCGTGCTGCTGTTCGACGCCGGTGCGCTGGCCTCCAACTGGTACAGCAACCCGTCTGCGAATGGCTTCGTCAACGTGCAGGCGCCGGTCTGCAACGTGCCCGCGGCGCTGGGCAGCAGCAGCTCGTTCTGCTTCATCACCGCAGCGCCAGCCGGTTCGGCGGGCAACCCCTTCCTGCGCGTACTGCCGACGGGCGTGACGCCGGCCAACTCGATGTTTGCCGACGGCGTGCACCCCTCCGTGGCCGCACATGAAAAGTTCGGTTCCGCCATGCACGAGGCCCTGAAGGCCAAGGGCTGGGTCCAGTGATCGCGAAGGCAGGAGTCCCCACCATGAAGCACATCGCACTCAGCCTTCTGGCCCTGGCAGCCGGCGCCGTGCAGGCGCAGAGTTCGGTCCAGCTCTACGGCATCCTGGATGTCGGCGTCACGAGCATCGAAGGCTATGGCAGTGGCAAGCGCACGTTCGTCTCCAGCGGCACCCAGCTCGGTTCGCGCCTGGGCCTGAAGGGCACCGAGGAGATCGCACCGGGCTGGAAGGCCATGTTCCAGATCGAGCATCAGCTCTACGCGGACACCGGCTCGCAGAACCAGCAAACGCCCATCAGCGGCACGGCCCTGCCGGCGCGCGTGCTGGTCGACATCCCCAACACCATCCGCGACCAGCTCGTGCCGCAGCTCGGCGCCTCACTGCAGGCCTCGCTGAACAACCGTTTCTGGCATCGCCAGGCCTGGGTGGCCGCCGTCACCCCGGCCGGCGCGCTGTCGCTGGGCCGCCAGTACAGCCCGGTGTTTGCCACCTTCGGTCGCTTCGACCCCCATCAGGCCGGTAACGTGGGCAACGCCTTCGCCACGCTCACGGTGCCCACCGGCCTGGAAGTGCGCATCGACAACTCGATTCAATACGTGGCCGAGAAGGATGGTTTCCGCCTCAACGTCATGTACTCGCCGGATGAGAAGGAAGTGGGCAACGGCCGCTTCTGGGGCATCAGCACCGGGTACGAGATCGGTGGCTTCGACTTCGGCATTGCGCACCAGCGCCGCAAAACCTCGGAAGGCCTGGATTCGCTCGAGAACACGATGATCGGCGCCAGCTACGAGACCGGCCCCTTCAAGCTCTGGGGCCAGTGGATCCGCGCCAAGGATCTGCACCCGGTGCTCGGCGCCCAACTGCGCGCCACGCTGAACGCGAGCACGGCCATCCCGGCCGCGCTCAAGCCGGCCTTCCTGGCCTACGGCTCGCAGATCGCTACCGCGCTCGGTTTTGATGGCTCGCTCAGCTATGTCGGCGTGCACTACAAGATCAACCCGACGCACAAGCTGGTGGCCAGCTACGGGATGTACAACGACAAGCGCGCCATCAATGCCGATGCCGCGATTGCCGGTCTGGCGCTTGAGCACATCAAGAGCAAGCGCACCTCGATCTGGCTGTCGGGCAGCTATGTGGACAACAAGGAAGTCCAGCAGATCCTGCCTTACTCGCAAGGCCTGCTGTATGGCTTCACCGACAAGCCCGGCCGCGACGCCAGTGCCCTGTCCGTCAACATGGTGCACCGCTTCTAAGCACGCTCCCCTTGCTCCCAGCCCGGCCCCGGCCGGGCTTTTTTACGCCTGTCGGATCAGGCCGATGCCCAGGCTCAGCATCAGCAGGCCCATGGCCGCATCGAGCGCGCGCCAGGTGGCCGGGCGGGCCAGCCACGGCGCCAGGCGCAGCGCGGCAAAGCCCAGCGTGCCGAACCACAGCAGGCTGGCGAGTGCGGCGCCGCCCACGAAGGCCGGCTGCAGCTCGGGCCGCTGCTGCGCACCCACGCCGCCCAGCAGCAGCACGGTGTCCAGGTAGACATGCGGATTCAGGAAGGTGAAGGCGGCCGCCTGCGCCAAGGCGGCGCGGCGGCTGCCGG
>JBDHSJ010000223.1:0-6056 GCA_039808065.1 Burkholderiaceae bacterium
CGCAACTGCCGAGCATGCCGGTCCCCTTGTTCACCGGAGACCGACCATGTCCACCCCCCGCCTCGCGCTGCTGGCCAGCGCCCTGGGCCTGCTCAGCGCCGGTGCCCAGGCCCAGCAGGTGCTGCTGCGCATCCAGCAGGATGGCCAGCAGCAGCTCCGCATCAGCCATGCCCAGAAGGGCCAGTTCGCCGTGCAGCCCGCGCGGCCCGAGGTGGCGGAGGGCGAGATCTGGGTGATCGGGCGCGATGCCCAGGGCCAGGAGCTGTTCCGCCAGGCCACGCGCCGGCCCAACCACATCCGTGCCGAGGTGTTCGACCCGCGCAGCGGCAGGATCCAGCAGGCCAAGGACTTGAGCGGCGCCGGCGCGCTGGAAGTGCGCCTGCCCTACCCCGAGGCACTGGCCAGTGTGGAGCTGCAGGAGCAGCGCAGCGGCCGCATGACGATCAGCGCGGCCAACGCGCTCCAGCGCATCGGCCGCCACGAGATCGAGGCCCTGGCCGAGGCCGATGCCGCGGCGCGCAGCCGCATCAGCCCGATGGCCGTGGCCAGCGGCAGTGCCATGCTGTGGGAGTCCGGCCCCACCGGCGCGCGCATGGACCTGATCCTGATCGGCGACGGCTTCACCAGCGCCGAGCTGGGCCGCTGGCAGACCGAGGCGCGCCGCATCGCCGACGGCATCCTGGCCGACCCGCTGTTCGCCCGCCACAAGAACGCCTTCAACATCCGCCGCGTGGATGTGGCGAGCGCGCAGTCCGGCGTGAGCGAGGGCGGCGTGACGCGCAACACCGCGCTGGGCACGGTGATCGGTTGCTACAACATCGAGCGTCTGGTCTGCGTGGACGAGAACAAGGTGCTCAACACCGTCAGCCCGCTCACGCCCGCCGATGGCCGTGACATCTACCTGGTGGTGGCCAACAGCACGACCTACGGCGGTGCGGCACTGGGCAATGTGGGCACCATGACCCTGCACCCGCAGTCCATCGAGGTGGCGCTGCACGAGATCGGCCACTCCGCCTTCAACCTGGCCGACGAGTACGACTACGGCACCTGCGGCACCAGCAGCGAGCCCAGCGAGGTCAATGTGACCCGCCAGACCGCGCGCGCCAACATCAAGTGGCGCCAATCCATCAACGCCAACACGCCGGTGCCCACGCAGGCCGGTTCGGTGGCCAATGGCACCGTGGGCCTGTTCCAGGGCGGCAAGTACTGCACCAGCGGGGTCTACCGCCCCACCGAGAACTCGCGCATGCGCGCACTCAACAACCCCTGGCATGTCGTCAACGAGGCGCGCGCCCAGGCGGTTTTCGATTCCTATACCGGCACGCAGGTGAACCTGCCCACCATCACCAGCCAGCCCGCCAGCGTGACCGTGGACGCCGGCCGCACGGCCACCTTCAGCGTCAGCGCCAGCAGCAGCGCGGCGCTGAGCTACCAGTGGCGCCGCAACGGCAGCAACATCAGCGGCGCCACCGCGGCCAGCTACACCACCCCGGCCACCACGGCGGCCGACAACGGCGTGAACTTCTCGGTCGTCGTGACCAACAGCCGCGGCAGCGTGGTCAGCAACAACGCCACCTTGACGGTGCGCAGCGTGGGCGGCGGCACCACGGTGAGCGGCAACCTGGCCAGCGGCGGCAAGGCCAGCTTCCCGAGCGCCGCGCCCGGCTACCACTACAGCGCCAACGGCGGCAGCTTCAAGGCCACGCTGACCGGCCCGGCAGCGCCGGTGGACTTCGAGCTCTTCCTGTACCGCTGGAATGGCAGCGCCTGGGTGGTGGTGGCCAAGTCCGAGGGCCCGACCAGCCAGGAGTCCATCAGCTACACGGGTAGCGCGGGCTATTACTACTGGGAGGTCAAGTCCTACAGCGGCAGCGGCGGCTTCACGCTGAACTACAGCCTGCCGAACTGAGCAGGCTTGGCAGCGCCCCCAGCCCCGGTTGCAGCCAGGGCGAGGGGGCGCGGCGCGCCTGCTCGCGGTACTGCGAGGGTGCCAGGCCCATCACGCGGCGGAACTGGCGGCAGAACTGCGCCTGGTCATAGAAGCCGCAGGCCAGCGCGATCTCGGCCAGGCACTCCCCGCCCTGTAGCCGCAGCGCAGCGGCGCGCACGCGGTTGTGCACGATGAACTCCATCGGCCCCATGCCGAAGATGCGCCGCACCAGGCGTGCAAAGCTGGCCGGGCGCAGGCCGGCCAGCTGGCTCAGCTCGGCCACCGTCAGCCGGCTGGCGCTCTGCTTGGTCATGCGGTCCACCGCCTCCACCAGGCCTTCGTCCACCGCGGCGCGCGCCAGGCCCTCGATGTCGCGCGACAGGCTCAGCAGCCCGCACTGCTCGCCGCGCGCGTTCAGCAGCGGGTACTTGTGCGTCACCGCCCAGCCCGGCAGGCCTTCGGCCAGCAGGATGGGGTCGAGCTGCTGGAGCAACGGCTGGCGGTGCGCGGCCACCCACTCGTCCTGCAGCTCGTAGCGGCGCGCCAGATCGGCCGGCCAGAGCGAGCGCGCCGGCAGGCCCTGCAGGCGCTCGGGTGCGCGCCGGCCCAGGCGTCGCGCCAGCGAGGCGTTGAAGCTCACGTAACGCCCTGCGTCGTCCTTGACGACGAACAGCAGGCCCGGCACGCCGTCGAACAGCAGCGCCGTCTGCGCCGCGCCGCGCAGCAGGGCCTGGGCCTCCAGGTCATCGGCCGGCAGCAGATCCCAGCACTGCATGCAAGGCGTGGCATGCGGCGGCTTGGCGCTTGGGCGACGGGCAGAAACGGGCACGGCGGAGCCTTGGCGGGCGGGATCGGGCGCGCATCCTGCCGACCGACGCCTGCTTCCGCGCTTGGTGGCGGCCCGATCCGGTATGCCCTGACTTGCGAGCACGGGGCGGGCGTGCTTGGCTCGCCTACAAATTCCCCGCAAACAGCTTGCGCATGAACATCGCCTTGAAGCCCTGCGCCTCATCCAGCCCCAGGCGCTCCAGGTAGGCCGGCGGCGCTTCCTTGCCTTCCCAGAAGGCCTTCATCGCCAGCTTCACCAGGTCCACCGGGTTCTGCGTGGCCTTCTTCAGCCGCCGCAGCGCGGCCACGATCTTGAGTTCATCGGGCGTCAGGTCGGTGCCGAAGGGGAAGCCGGGCAGCAGGCCCTGTTCGGTGAAGGGGTGCAGCTTGGCATCCAGTTCCTGCGGGGTGTTGTGGCGGTAGGCCTCGGGCAGCTGCCAGTCGTCTTCCAGCTTGCCGTGCTGCTTGGCTTCCTTGATCAGTTCGTCCTGGAAGCGTGAATCGGCAATCGCCAGCAGGCGCTTGACGACGTCGGTGTCGCTGCAGCCGCGCAGGTCGGCCACGCCGTACTCGGTGATGACCACATCGCGCAGATGGCGCGGGATGGTGCAGTGGCCGTAGCGGTAGACGATGTTGCTGACCGGGCCGTCGCTGGTTTCCTTGGTGGCGCGCAGCATCAGGATGGAGCGGGCGTCGGGCAGCGCATGTGCCATGGCCACGAAGTTGTACTGCCCGCCCACGCCGCTGACCACGCGGCCGTCTTCCAGCGCGTCGGAGGCCGCCGCGCCCAGCAGCGTCACCTTCATCGTCGTGTTCATGAAGGCGGCCTTGCGGCGCTGGGCGCGCTTCAGGTCCATGGCCGCGCCGCCATGCCCGTCCAGGCGGTTGATGGCGTCGATGCGCGTCATGTCGATCTGTGCGCGCTGGGCGGGCGTGAGGTCGCGCAGGGCTTGGTAGAAGCTGCCGGGGCCGAGGAAGAAGCCGCCGGTCATGCAGATGCCGCCGCTCAGGGTGGCGGGGTCGAGCCGGCCTTCGTTGACGGCCAGCTGGGTGGCCAGGTCGTCGAACACGCGGCGGCGCACGATGCCGGCCTGCATCAGCTGCAGCAGGCCGTTGACGAACATCTCCGAGCAGCCGTAGAGGCCCTGCTCGAACTGCCCGAGTTCGCGGCCCTCCAGGCCTTCTTGGCCATTCGGGCACAGCGTGGCCAGCATGTGGCGGTAGGTCTCGCCCTGCTGGTCGCGCAGGATCAGGGCCTGGGCAATCGCGTCGCCCAGGCTGCCGATGCCGATCTGCAGCGTGCCGCCGTCCTGCACCAGGGAGCTGGCGTGCAGGCCGATGGCGTAGTCGGTCGTGCTGATCTTGCCGTTGGGCGGCGCGAACAGGGTGTGCGTGCCCTCGGGGCAATCGACCACGGCGTCGAAGAAATCGGGCGCCACCACGGCCGCGCCCTCCATGAAGGGCAGCTGGCGGTTGATGACGGCGATCTTCAGCAGCGGCCGCCCGGCGGCGGCGCAGCGCTCCACCAGCTCGGCGGTGAGGTCGGGGTTGCTGGACAGGCTGAGCTGCTGCTGGCCGTCCTGCCAGCGCTCGGCCACGGCCTGCGCCACCACATTGATGCCCTGGGCCACCAGGTCGCGCGCGGCGAAGGTGTAGTTGGTGCTGATGTAGTGCTGCTGGGCGGCCAGGTTGTTGAGGTAGTCGCCGGTCTTCATGAAGAACTCGCGCACCTCGATGTTGGGCGGCAGCCCGGGGCCGCGCAGGTCCTTCACGTAGTCGAAATCGGGGTAGTCGCGGAACACGCGCTCCACCAGCGGGGCCAGGAAGGCCTGCTCCAGCTCGCTCTTGCCGCTGGGTTTTTCCAGCGAGAGCGCGGTGACGATGGCCAGGCGCCGCGTCGGGTCCGCCTTGATGCGGCGGTACAGCGCATTGACGAAGGGGTTGGGCTTGCCGATGCCCAGCGGCAGGCCGAGCACGATGGGGCCCGGAATGCGGGCGAGCAGGGCGTCCACGGCGGCGCCGAGCGAATCGAATCGTTGTGTCATGGGATGGTCTCCTGCTGCGATGCTGCCGCAGCCGCGCCGCACTGGCGTTGACCTGGGTCAGGCCGCGGCGGGCGGCTCGGCCGTCAGCGCGCGCGCGCGGGCCAGCGCGGGCTCCAGCTGCTCGAACAGCTCGACCGGCCGGCTCTCCTGCCACAGCGCCACCATGCGCGGCAGCATCAGCCAGCGCGCTTCCACTTCGGGCGCGGCCACGCACAGGGTGTGGGTGCCGTTCAGGCCGGCGCCCACGAACAGGCGCACCGCCTTCTCGAAGCGAGCCCAGGCCTCGGGCGGCATCAGCATGCTGTCCAGCCAGTGCACCAGCTCCACATACCGGCCATCGGCCGGCCGGGCGGCGCGCAGATCGGCAATGGCCGTGGTGCCACGCACCATCAGCTCGGCATTGAAGGGCCCGCGGGCCTGGATCAGCAGCAGGCGGTCGTTCCAGTCGATGTGCAGCTCCCCATGGGCGGGGAAGCGCGCGGGCTGGAAGGGGTTGATCTCGGCATGCACACGCACAGCCTAGCGCTGTGGCGCGCCCCTGCCCAGCCTCATCTGGCAGCATGGCGCCATGGAATGCCGCCCCCGCTGCGCTGCCTGCTGCATCGCGCCCTCGATCTCCTCGCCCATCCCCGGCATGCCTGTCGTGAACGGGATCAGCAAGCCGGCCGGCGTGCGCTGCATCCAGCTGGATGAGGAAGACCGCTGCAAGATCTTCGGCCGCCCCGAGCGCCCGGCCGTCTGCGGTTCGCTCGAACCCAGCGCCGAGATGTGCGGCGACAGCCGCGAGCAGGCGATGCGCTGGCTGGGCTGGATGGAGCAAAGCACCCAGCCCTGAACGGGCCAGGGGCTTCAGCGCTTCAGCGCCGGGTCCCAGTGCTCGGTGATCTTGCCGTTCTGCACGCGGAACTGGTCGAACCAGGTGGTGGTGTAAGGCTTGCCCTCGGCATCCTGGCGCGTGGCCACGAAGCTCAGCACCACCAGATCACCCTCGGCCACGATGGCCACCAGCGGGCTTTGCACCCGCGCCTGCACCGGCTTGGGCGTGGCGCCGGCAAAGGCCTGCTGGAAGCCCGCCAGGCCGGTGGGCACCATCGGGTTGTGCTGCTTGTAGTCCGCATGCAGGTACTGCGCGGCGCGCTCCAGCTGGCGGGCCTCGAAGACCTCGCGCCAGAAGTCGTAGACCAGGCGCTTGTTGGCGGCCAGCTGCGGGTCGGCGCTGGCCAGCATCGCCTCGTGGTCGGGGTTGGCGACGA
>JBDHSJ010000224.1:0-6043 GCA_039808065.1 Burkholderiaceae bacterium
TCCGTCATCGAGCCCGCCACGCCCCCCAGGTGCTGGCTCTGCTCCGAGCTCGAGGCCGAAATCTCGCCGATGACGTCGCTGACCCGTCCGACGCTGGCGACGATCTCCTGCATCGTGGCGCCGGCATCCTGCACCAGCTTGCTGCCATGCTCAACGCGCTCCACGCTGGAGCCGATCAGGCTCTTGATCTCCTTGGCCGCCTCGGCCGAGCGGCTGGCCAGCGAACGCACCTCGCTGGCCACCACGGCAAAGCCGCGGCCCTGCTCGCCGGCGCGCGCGGCCTCCACCGCGGCGTTCAGCGCCAGGATGTTGGTCTGGAAGGCGATGCCGTCGATGACGCCGATGATGTCGGCGATCTTGCGCGAGCTGGCGCTGATCTCGTCCATGGTCTGCACCACCTGGCCCACCACGTCACCGCCGCGCTGGGCCACGCCGGCGGCGCTCTGCGCCAGCTGATTGGCGGTGGCGGCGCTCTCGGCGGTGTGACGCACGGCGCTGCCCAGTTCGGTGAGGGCCGAACTGGTGCGCTGCACGTGCGCGGCCGTGTGCTCGGTGCGCTGGCTCAGATCCATATTGCCGTGCGCAATCTCGCTGGACGCCGTGCGCACGCTGTCGGCACCGTCACGGGCCTGCGTCACCATCTCCACCAGCTCCAGGCGCATGTCCTCCACGGCGTGCTGCAGCTGGCCGAGTTCATCGCTGCGGTCCTGCGCCACGCCCTCGGTCAGGTCCCCCTCGGCAATGCGTTTGGCCAGTCGCGTCAGGCGCCCGAGCGGGTTGGTGATGGTGCGCACCAGGTGCAGGGTGCTGAACGCCATGATCAGGCAGATCGCCACCACGATGCCGGTGACGGCATAGACCGACTTCAGGCGTGCCGCACCGATGGCATTGCGCAGCTCTTCGGCACCGGCCTGCTGGAATTTGTGCAGGTCTTGCATGGCCTGGGGGCCGCTCCCATCGGCGCTGCCTTTGTCGGCCTGGGCCTTGTAGTCGTTCCAGCCCTGTTCGGCGGCGGCCAGGGCCTGGCGCTCGGCCGGCGTGGCGGTCAGCTTGGAAAGTTCCTGCTGCAGGGCCTGGATGCGGGCCAGTGTGGCCTCGCGCTGGCTCTGCAACTTGGGCTTCTGGTCGTCCGGCGCGGTTTGCAGGGCCTGGCTCTGCGCGGCGTAGAGCTGGGCCTGGTGGTGCCAGCTCAGCGAATCTTCGAGCTTCGCCGTCTGGGCCACCTGCTGCAGCCGGGACTCCTCCAGCAGATGGACAGTGCGGGCAATCAGGCCGATGGCCGATGCGCCTGTGACCACGCACAGCACGATCACCGGGGTCCACATCTGCCAGGCCAGGGAACGACTCTTCTTCAGCATCGGATGGTCTCCTGAGGATGACGGGATCCTCGCATCGCGCCGCCGGCTGTGCGGGCCCGTGTGCCGGCGATTGTTCACGCTGGTAGGCTGCGCGCCCATGAGCTTTCTTGCCATCGACATCGGCAATACGCGCCTCAAGTGGGCTCGCTTTGACGGCGCGCAGCCTGGGGCCACCTTGCTGGACCACGGCGCGGTCTTTCTCGAACACATCGAAGACCTGGCCGAGCGGGAGTGGTCGGCCTTGCCGGCGCCGCAGCAGATGCTCGGCGCCAATGTGGCGGGCGATGCGGTGCGACGGCGTGTGGAAGAGCAGCTCGAATGCTGGGACCTGGCACCCCGCTGGGTCGTGCCCTCGTCCTACGAGGCCGGTGTGCACAACGGCTACGACCACCCGACGCGCCTGGGCGCCGACCGCTGGGTGGCCCTGGTGGGGGCTCGCAGCCAGGTGCTGCGCCGCGGCCTGCAAAAGCCCTGCCTGGTTGTGATGGTGGGAACGGCGGTGACGGTGGATGCCCTCGACCTCGAGGGCAACTTTCTGGGCGGCCTGATCCTGCCCGGCCACGGCATCATGCTGCGCGCACTGGAAGGTGGTACCGCCGGTCTGCGTGTGCCCACGGGCGAGGTGCGCGAATTCCCCACCAACACTTCGGACGCGCTGACCAGCGGGGGCAACTACGCCATCACCGGTGCCATCGAGCGCATGCACCGCCACCTGCTGCAGCGCACCGGCATTCCGCCGCTGACCCTGATGACGGGCGGCGCGGCGTGGAAGGTCGCCCCGGCCCTGGACATCGAGCACGAGTTGGTCGACGGGCTGATCTTTGATGGCTTGCTCGCCCTGGAGGCAGAGCACCAAAGCCGACGCGCGGCGACGGCGTCGTCCGCCTGACGGGCGCAGCGATTGCACAAGCCCTCAGCGCGCGGGTGGGGGCGGCGCGGGCGGCAGGGTGGGCGACGCACAGGGGCCTGCAGCCGGTGGTGGGACATCGGCATGCGGGGCAGCGCCGTGCTGCGCG
Source organism: Burkholderiaceae bacterium (assembly GCA_039808065.1). Taxonomy (GTDB): domain Bacteria; phylum Pseudomonadota; class Gammaproteobacteria; order Burkholderiales; family Burkholderiaceae_C; genus Inhella. The sequence continues at coordinate 2,375 of JBDHSJ010000224.1, forward strand.
CGCAGGCTGCTCAGCTCGGCGCGCAGGGTGCGCAGTTCGGAGTGCAGCTCGCGCAGGATGTCCCGCTCCAGCTGGCGCTCCGTGGTTTCGACCCATACCGACGCGATGCCAGCGGTGACCAGCGACAGCGCTGCGTAGCCCAGCATCACCACAAAGACGGAAAAGATCTTGGAGGCGGGCGTGGTGGGCACGATGTCGCCATAGCCTACGGTGGCCGCGGTCGTGAAAGCGAGCCACAAGCCATCTCCCAGGGTCGCAGCACGGGGTTCCAGCAGCCAGAAGCCGATGCCACAGGCCCCGAGCACAGCGACTGTCAGCGCCAGTACATGGCGCAAGCTGCCCCGGGTGATCCAGGGCCGCACGATCGAGATCATTTGCGCCAGGCTGAGGCCCGCCACGACGAGCCGCAGCGGTAGCGCTGCGGCCAGGTCCACGCTGGGCGGCAGGCCGGCACTGACCAGCAGGCCCAGCACCAGCACGGCATCCAGACCACGTCGGCGCAGGTAGGCCCAGCGCTGCGCATGCAAACGCGCCAGCTGCAGTTGCGCCAGCACCAGCACGATGGCCGCTCCCAAGTACACCAGCCGGCCCAGAAGGTGGGGGTAGTCCTCCAGCAGCTCGATGTAGAAGGCCGGGATGGTGGCCAGCAGCGCGGCCAGTTCAACCAACTGCCAGCGTGCCTGCAGATGCAGCGCGCTGGCGGGCGAGTTGAGGGGAAGCATGCGCCAAGCCTAGGGCGGGCGGAGGCCCCCCGGCTTGATCGGGATCAGAGGATGAAGCGGCTCAGGTCCTCGTTCTGCGCCAGCTCGCCCAGGCGTTGCTGCACCAGCTCGGCGTCGACGCGCAGGCTCTGACCCGCGCGGTTCGGGGCGTCGAAGCTCGCTTCTTCGAGCAGGCGCTCCAGCACCGTGGCCAGGCGGCGCGCGCCGATGTTCTCGGTGCGTTCGTTGACTTCGTAGGCGATGCGTGCGATGCGCTGGATCGCTTCGGGCGCGAAGTCCAGGGTGAGGCCCTCGGTGGCCAGCAAGGCCTGGTACTGCTTGATCAAGCTGGCGTGCGTGCTGGTCAGGATGGCCTCGAAATCGGTCACGCTCAAGGACTGCAGTTCGACGCGGATCGGGAAGCGGCCCTGCAATTCAGGGATCAGGTCACTGGGCTTAGCCAGGTGGAAAGCGCCGCTGGCGATGAAGAGGATGTGGTCGGTCTTGACCATGCCGTACTTGGTGCTGACGGTAGTGCCCTCGACCAATGGCAGCAGGTCACGTTGTACGCCCTGGCGGCTGACGTCCGCGCCGCTCACGTCGGAGCGTGAGGCCACCTTGTCGATCTCGTCGATGAAGACGATGCCGTTCTGCTCGGTCTTGTGCAGCGCGGCCTGCTTGATCTCCTCCTCGTTCACCAGCTTGGCCGCTTCTTCATCCACCAGCGCGGCCAGCGCCTCCTTGATCTTGAGCTTGCGGGTCTTCTTCTTGCCGGCCGCCATCTGGCCGAACAGGCCCTTGAGCTGCTCGGCCATTTCCTCCATGCCCTGCGGGCCCAGGATTTCCATGGCCGGGCCGCGCTCGGCCAGGTCCAGCTCGACTTCCTTGTCGTCCAGCGCACCCTCGCGCAGGCGCTTGCGCATCACCTGGCGGGCGGTGTTGTCGGCCTTGGGGGCCTCTTCGCCAAAGCCCATGCCGCTGGCGCGCGGCGGCGGCACCAGCACGTCCAGGATGCGCTCCTCGGCCGCATCCTCGGCCTGGCTGCGCTTGAGCTTGACCTGCGCCTCACGCTCCTGCTTGACGGCGATCTCGATCAGGTCGCGGATGATCGTGTCGACGTCTTTGCCCACGTAGCCGACCTCGGTGAATTTGGTCGCCTCCACCTTGATGAAGGGGGCATCGGCCAGCTTGGCCAGGCGGCGCGCGATCTCGGTCTTGCCCACGCCGGTGGGGCCGATCATCAGGATGTTCTTGGGCGCGATCTCATTGCGCAGACTGCCCTCGACCTGCTGGCGGCGCCAGCGGTTGCGCAGCGCAATGGCGACGGCACGCTTGGCCTGGGCCTGGCCGACGACATGGCGGTCCAGTTCAGAGACGATCTCCTGGGGGGTCATGGAACTCATTCCAGCACCTCGATGGTGTGGGATTGGTTGGTGTAGATGCAAAGGTCGCCTGCAATGGTGAGCGACTGCTTGACGATGTCGGGTGCGCTCAGCTCCGAATGGCGCAGCAGGCCGATGGCGGCCGCCTGCGCGTAGGCGCCGCCACTGCCAATCGCCACCACGCCTTCTTCCGGCTCCAGCACATCACCATTGCCGGTGATGATCAGGCTGTGCTCGCGGTCGGCCACGGCCAGCATGGCTTCCAGCCGGCGCAGCACGCGATCGGTGCGCCAGTCCTTGGTCAGTTCCACGGCGGCGCGGATCAGATGGCCTTGGTGCTTTTCCAGCTTGGCCTCGAAGCGTTCAAACAGCGTGAAGGCATCGGCGGTGGCGCCGGCAAAGCCGGCCAGCACCTGTTCGCGGTAGAGCCTGCGCACCTTGCGCGCCGTGCCCTTGACGACGATGTTGCCCAGCGTCACCTGGCCGTCGCCGCCGAGCGCCACAACGCCCTTACGGCGCACCGAAAGAATCGTCGTTCCGTGGAAGACGGGGGAGTCGCTCATTGCTGATTCCAAAGAGGGGGCGCTGAGGTTAGCGCGAAGTAGCCGGCCGCCCGGTCGCTCCGAGGGCCGGCGCGCTCCCTGGGGGGCAGGCCCTGGTCCGTTCAGACCTCAGGGCCGGAGACGGGGGGCCCACATTCAAGCCACGCGGACTTTGATGCGCGCGTGCTCGTTGATGCCCATGGCGCCGAAGAACAGGGCCACCAGGCGGTGCGCATCGGTGAACACCACGCTGCGGTTGTCGCTGCGCTGGTTCAGCACCCAGTTCAACAGGTCGCCAGCAGCGATGAAGTCCAGTCGCACCAGCTTCGGGCAGGCCACCTGCACCTGCACGGCCGCACCGATCTGGGCACTCATGGTTTTCAGTACTTCGGTGATGTCGCCAACCAGCTGGCCGGACATCTCCAGATGGGCCACGTTGCCGCCTTCCTCGGTCTCCATGGTGGAATCCAGGAAGGCCAAGCCGCCGGCGCCGGAGATATTGGTACTCGGCCCCTGGGTGGACAAGCTGCCGCTGGTCACACGCACCTTGCAGCGCGCTGGATCCCAGGAGGGCGGCGACACCTCGTAGGTGACGCAGTAGTCAATCGCCGCTTCGTCGAATTGGTCGGGGCGGTTGACGACGCGCAGCGCCTCCAGGCGCAGCATCCACCAGCCGGTGTCGGTATCGCGCTCACCCACCGGCGTGGCTTCACGCAGCAGGTCAAGCAGGCGGTCGCCGCCGATCCAGCGCATCTCCGTGACCTGTTTGGCCCAGGCGCGCAGCAGGTCGGTCAAGGGTTCGCGGGCCTCGGCTTCAACACGCTGCAGTTCCGACCAGTCCAGCACCCAGGGCAGGGGGGCGGTGTCGCAGCGCTTCTTCAGCAGCGCAAGGGCATCGAGGTCGAAGGCGCCCGCCGCCGCCCAGGTCACCCCGGTCGGCTTGGCACCTGCGGCCGGGGCCGCGGCGGCACGCTCGGCCTTGCGGCTTTCGGCCACCAGCTTCGGAATCGAGAACCATTGCGGCGGCGACAGGCCGAACAGGTG
>JBDHSJ010000225.1:0-5993 GCA_039808065.1 Burkholderiaceae bacterium
ACCGCCGCGCTCATGTAGGCCTTGGTGCCGAAGTACTTCTCGTACGACAGATCCAGCGCCCAGGCCTTGAAGGGCTTCAGGTGCGGGTTGCCGGCCGAGCCGATGAAGCGCCCGAACAGGGCCGAACCGGTGTTCTTCTCTTCCGAGATGGCGGCCGAGTTGCGCAGATCGGTCAGCGTGGCACGCGCAATCTGCTGGCCGGCAGCCAGGCGCAGCACATTGCCGGAACCCAGGTCGCCCGACAGGTTCAGCGAGGGCAGCACGTCGGTGTACTTGGTGCCGTCCTTGCTGAGGCCGATGGCGGGGTTGGTCAGCACCACGCCCGAGCCGATGTTGGCGCGGTAACCGGTCGAGGACTGGTCGGTGTTGACGATCTGCAGGCCGACATTGCCGCGCACCGGGATCGAGGCCATCTCGGTATCGAGATCGGCCTTGACGAAGGCGGTCGTAACCTTCTCTTCGATGCCCCAGGTCTTGGACAGGATGTCGTCGTTGAACTTGCGGATGATGCGCGCGCCTTCCCACAGGGTCTCGCGCGGATCGAAGGTCAGCATGTCGAAGCCGGTGCCACCGATGTTGGCTTCGACGTAAGAACCCGACGGATAGGCGAAGGGCTGGCCGCCGTTGCCGGCCACCGAGGCGATCACGCCTTCATCGGTGATGCGGTCCTTGGTGCGCTTGTTCAACGCCAGGCCGAACTGCACGTTGTTGAACAGGCCTTCCATGCTGTGGTCGAGGTCGACGCGCAGGCCCTTGACCTTGTCCTTGATGGTCGGGCCCTTGGAATAGCCAGCCTGGGGCAGACCGTTCACGCCGCTCCAGCCGCTCTGGTCACGGATGAAGACCGAGGCGGGGTTGGTGTACTCGGCCTTGCGACCCAGGGTGAACTGGGGCGCGCCGCCGCCGCTGCGGTCGAAGGTCAGGGTGTCGGCCGCCAGGATGCCGCCGTAGGCCTCGATGTTGCGCTCGATGCGCTCGGCGGTGTTGTGGTTCAGGTCCACGGTCGCGGCCCAGTCGGGGGCGAACATGAACTTGCTCTTCCAGCCGATCGACTTCAGCGTGTCGTCCTGGAAGATCGACTCATGGCGGTTGATCAGCCCGTTGGGGCTGGCACCGAGCTGGAAGGTGCCCTTGATGGCCTCGCCGCCCTGCACGGTGGCGTTGGTGATCGGGCCGCTCAGGCCGCCCTGGATGCGGGCTTCCTTGGCGAAGTTGTCGATCTTGGCGTAGAAGACGTCAAGCTGGGTGTGGAACTCCTTGCTCGGCTTGTACGAGAGGATGGCAGCCACGCCCGTACGTTCGTCTTCGACACGGCGGTTCTTGAAGTCCACGCCATTGCCCCAGTCGGGGATCTTCACGCCGGTGGCGGTGCCGCCGCCGGCCAGGGTGGCGTCCACGGTGCCGGTGCCCCAACCGCCGCGGGTCTGCTGGAAGGCGGTGCCGTCAGCGCGCACAAAGCCCAGGGCCACACCGATCTGGCGGTCGGCGAACTGGTCGATGTAGCTCAGGCTGTAGCGGTTGCCCTTGCCCTTGGGCACCTGCAAACCACGGCCCGATTCGGTCTTCTCGGCGGAACCGGCGATCACGCGGTTCTTGAACGCCAGCGGGTCGATCAGGCGGTTGTCGATGGTGCCGGCCAGGCCGGCGGTCAGCAGGGCGGCGTCGCCGGTCTTGTAGACGGTGGCGCCGGCAATCAGTTCGGCCGGGTAGACGCTCAGGTCGGCCGCGCGGCTGTCGCCGGTGCTGGTCTGCTCGCGGCCGTTCAGCAGGTAGCCATTGAAGTCCGGGCCCAGGCCGCGGATGCTGATGGTCGAGGCCTTGCCGTCGCGGGTGCGCTGGGTGGTCACGCCAGGCAGTCGGGCCAGGGCTTCGGCGATGGTCGTGTCGGGCAGCTTGCCGATGTCTTCGGCCGAGATGGCTTCGACGATGCTGTCTTTGTTCTTCTTGACCGAGATCGCGTCTTCGATGCCCTTGCGGATACCGGTCACCACCACGGTGTCCAGCTTCTGTGCCTCTTGCGCCTGGACGCCTCCGGCCATCAAGGCCACCAGGCAACCGGCTGTGATCGCGTTGACCTTGAACAGGTCACGCCCGCCGCTCGAACTCTTCATGCTTCGCACTCCTAGGCTGTGGGGGATCGGCGCGTCGTGGTCAAGCCCACCTTGCCATCGCGCACCATTCGGGTCGGAACGAAACAAATTCTGTACTAAAACTAGATTACAGACCATCCCGAAGCGAGGGCATCGGCTCGGGTGGAACCCTTGGTGACGTGGCCATTTCGGCACATTTAAAGGGTCTTCACTGAGCTCGTGAACCCTATACCGCCGACCAAGTCAGACAAATGGTTGCTGCAGATGTAGCCAAACTACATGTAGCAAAGCTTCAGACAGCTCATCCACCACACGAATCGCCGAGGCCCGGATCCGCGCGCCTGCGCCTCCCGGCGGCAGGGGCGAAATTCGGCACAAGCCGGGGCTGCCAGCCGTGTTGCAACTCACACGCACGCTCTGGTTGACCCTCTTCGGGTGATTCCCAGGTTGCACCCGACTTTGAGACGTAAGTTCTTGTTGCAAAAGGGAAATACAAGCGGAAACAGAAGCTGGCACGAACGCTGCTCAATGGGCCCCAGTCGCGCTGTACGGCGACACCCCATCCAACCGAGGAGCTCTATCCCATGCAACACACCCCCCACGGCGCGTCGCGTCGCCTGTCGCTCAACGCCGTCGGCCTCGCCCTGCTGGCCCTGCCCTTCAGCTACGCCGCCCAGGCTCAGGAAGTCGTCAAGATCGGCCACATCGGCCCCACCAGCGGCGCCATCGCCCACCTGGGCAAGGACAACGAGCTGGGCGCCCGCATGGCCATCGACGAGCTGAACGCCAAGGGCGTGCAGATCGGCGGCAAGCCCGTCAAGCTGGTGCTGCTGGCCGAAGACGATGGTGGCGACCCCAAGCAGGGCACCTCGGCGGCCCAGAAGCTGGTGGACAACAAGGTCAACGGCGTGGTGGGCCACCTGAACAGCGGCACTTCCATCCCCGCCTCCAAGATCTACAGCGATGCCGGCATCCCGCAGATCAGCCCCTCGGCCACCAACCCCAAGTACACCCGCCAGGGCTTCAAGACCACCTTCCGCGTGGTGGCCGATGACGTGCACCTGGGTGGCACGCTGGGCCGCTACGCCGTGCAGCAGCTCAAGGGCAAGAGCATCGCCGTCATCGACGACCGCACCGCCTACGGCCAGGGTGTGGGCGATGAGTTCGAGAAGGGCGTCAAGGCCGCCGGCGGCAAGATCGTCGGCCGCGAATTCACGAACGACAAGGCGACCGACTTCAGCGCCATCCTGACCACGCTGAAGGCCAAGAACCCCGACGTGGTGTTCTTCGGCGGCATGGACGCCGTGGCCGGCCCGATGCTGCGCCAGATGAAGCAGCTCGGCATCAAGGCCAAGATGATTGGCGGCGATGGCATCTGCTCGGCCCAGCTGCCCAAGCTGGCCGCCGGCACCATGGGTGACGCCGAGGTGTACTGCGCCGAAGCCGGTGGTGTGGAGGGCGAAGCCAAGACCGCCATGGTCGACTTCAACAACCGCTTCCGCGCCAAGTTCAACACCGAGGTGCAGGTCTACGCACCGTACGTGTACGACTCGGTGAACGTGATGGTGGCCGCGATGGTCAAGGCCGGCAGTGCCGACCCGGCCAAGTACCTGCCCGTGCTGGCCAAGACCGAGGGCTACAAGGGTGTCACCGGCACCATCAGCTTCGACGCCAAGGGCGACATCAAGAACGGCGCCCTGACCCTCTACACCTACAACGGTGGCAAGCGCGATGCGCTGGCCGTCATCCGCTGAGCGATTCCTTTTCCAACCTCCACAACAAACCCACCATGCAGAACAAGATCCGCTTTACTGCCCTGGCCGCCTTCGCCCTGCTGGCCGGCGCCGCCCAGGCTCAGTCCTCGGTCACCGTGTACGGCCGCATCAACCTCAGCGTCGAAAACCAGAAGGTCGGCAGCGCCTCGGCCAAAACCGTGCTGCAGAACAACAGCTCGCGCTGGGGCCTGAAGGGCAGCGAGGACATGGGCGACGGCCTGAAGGCCGGCTTCCAGCTGGAGTCGGGCCTGAGCGCGGACACCGGCGCCGCCGCTGCCACCTACTGGGGCCGTCAGGCCGAAGTGAACCTGAGCGGCAGCTTCGGCACGCTGCGCCTGGGTCAGATGACCAGCGAGGCCTACTACGCCACCGCCGACTACATCAGCAACCACAACCACGACACCGGCACTTCGTCGGACGCGCTCTACGCCTACGTCGGCCGCAACAGCAACAAGATCGCCTACCGCCTGCCCTCGATGGCCCAGGGCATGAGCCTGGAGCTGGCCACCTCGCTCAAGGAAGGCGGCGCCAACAACAGCTACGACGTGGCCTGGAACTACACCGTGGGCGGTCTGCAGCTGGGCGCCGGCTACGAGAAGAACGGCGACGCCACCCAAGCCGCCTTCCGCGCCTTCTACATGGCCGGCAATCTGGGCTTCGGCGGCTATGTGCAGCGCGACGACGACGCCTGGAGCGTCAAGGGCAGCCGCACCAATGTGCGCCTGGTCGGGATGTATGTGGCCGGTGCCAACGAGTTCCACCTGAATGTGGGTCGCGCCGGCAAGATCGGCAGCGTGAACGACAGCGATGCCACCCAGTACACCCTGGGCATCAACCACAACCTGAGCAAGCGCACCAAGCTGTACGCCTTCTTCACCAAGGTGGACGACGGCAAGGCCGGCGTGTACGGCGGCGACTTCCGCTCGGTGGCGGGCGGCCTGCGCCACAACTTCTAATAAGACAAGCCTCGAGCGCAGCAGGGAGGGCGGAGCGCAGGCGGCTGCCGCGGGGACGGCTGCCTGCGCTCCGACGCTGACAATCACGGCCCCGGCGCCACGCCGGGGCCGCATCACTTTTGGGGAAGCTGACGAGATGGTCCTTCGCGCGCTGCTGCTCTGCCTGGCCCTGGGTTCCGCCCTGGCCCAGACGCCCTCCCCCACACTGGCCAAGCTGCGCCACTCCGGCGTCATCACCCTGGGCTACCGCACCGCCTCGGTGCCCTTCTCCTACCTGGGCGCGCAGCTGCAACCCATCGGCTTCACGATGGACATCTGCCAGCGCGTCATCGACCACCTGCGCCGCCAGCCCGGCCTGGCCGATCTGGAAGTGCGGCTGATGGCCGTCACCAGCGGCACACGCCTGCCCCTGGTGGCCAACCGCACGGTGGACATCGAGTGCGGCATCACCACCAACACCGCCGAGCGCGCCCGCAACGTCGGCTTCTCGCTGACCTACTTCGTGGCGGAAAGCCGCTTGCTCTCCAAGCGCAGCCGCCCGATTCCCGATGTGGACGCGCTGCGCGGCCTGGCCGTGGCCAGCACCATCGGCACCACCAGCATCCAGTTGCTGCAGGACCTGAACCGCGAGCGCGGCCTGAACATGCGCATCCTGGCCGGGCTGGACGATGTGGACAGCATCCGCTTGCTGGACAGCGACCAGGCCGTGGCCTTCGCCATGGACGACGTGCTGTTGCGCGGCCTGCTGGCCAGCGCGCGCAAGCCCGAGGCCTACAGCGTCTCGGAACTGGCCCTCTCCGTCGAGCCCTATGGCCTGCCGCTGCCGCCGAACGACCCGGAGTTCAAGAAGCTGGTGGACGAGGCCCTGCGCCAGCTGTTTCGCAGCGGCGAGATTCACCAGCTCTACAAGCGCTGGTTCCAGAGCCCGGTGCCACCGCAGAACGTCAACCTGAACCTGCCGATGCCGGCCTCGATGGCACGGGTGCTGAAAGAGCCGACCGACTCGCCCGACCCGGAAAAGTACCGCTGAGCCTCGCCAGTCCTTGAGGCGGGGTGGCGTTCCTCGTCCGGCCGCGTGGCGCCCGGTGCCTTGCACGGGGGCGCAAGCCGCCCTCACGCCACTTCATAGGTGGTGATCTCGAAGGGGTTGCCGTCTGGGTCGCTGAAGTAGA
>JBDHSJ010000226.1:0-5937 GCA_039808065.1 Burkholderiaceae bacterium
CAGCCTGGCCGGCGCGGCGCTGGAGGCGGGCGAAGACGCCCTGGCGCGCGCCGCGCTGAGCCGCCTGCAGACCATGGCCGAGCGCGAGGCCTGCGCGCCCTGCCGCCAAAGCCAGCTGTTGGTGCGCTTGCGACTGGAAGGGCCCCGCGAGCCAGAACCCATCCGCCAGGCCCTGGCCGAGATGGCGGCCATGCCGGAACCGAGCGATCCGCAGCTGCTCATCGATTGGCTGATCGCCCGCAGCAGCGCGCAATTCAACCTCGGGGACACCGAGCCGGCCATTGCCGACGCGCTGCGCGCCGCCGAGTTGGCGGCGACCCAGCAGCGGCCGGCCGACCAGGTGGTGGCGCTGGAGCTGCTGGGCCGCATCAACGCGCCGCGGCGCGACTTCCAGCGCGCCGACGAGTACTACCGCCGCGCCATTGCCCTGGCCCGCTCCATCGGCTTCAAGCACAAGCTGGCCAGCCTGCTGTTCAACCACAGCTACTCCCTGGCGCAGCAGAAGGAGACGCGCGAACGCAAGGCGGTACTGCAGGAGTTGCTGCAACTGGCCGAGGAACTGCGCATTGGCGACTTGTTGATGCAGAACACCCTCATCAACCTGGCGGCGCTGAGCAACGATGTGGGCGAGTACCGCCAGGCGGTCGACTACGCGCAGCGCGCCGAGGCGCTGTCCGACCTCAAGGGCGACCCCAACGGCTACGCCTTTGCCCTGGTCAACCGCGGCGTCGCCTGGGTGCACCTGGGCCGCGCCGACGACGGCCTGGCCCTGGTGCAGCAGGCTGTGGCCATTGGCGAAAAAACCCTGGCGGCGGGCGGCGACAAGCGCGAGCTGGCCGATTTGCTGGAGCAGCAGGTCAATGCCTTGGAAGCGGCCGGCCGTTGGCAAGCGGCCTTGCAGACCCTGCGCCGCTGGGTGAGGCTGGACGCCGAGCTCACCCGCTCGCAGCGCGAGCAGGCCATCGCCCAGCTGCAGGAATCCGTGGCCGCGCAGCAGCGCCTGCGCGAGATCGAGCGCCTGCGCCTGGAGCAGGCGCGCGGCGAGGCCGAGCTCCAGCTGCGCCGCTGGCGCGAACGCGCCTGGGCCGGCGCCGCCCTCATCGTGGCGCTGCTGGCCTTCATCACCTGGCAGCGCCTGAGCCGCTCGCGCCGCATCAATCGCAGCCTGCGCAAGGACATGGCCAAGCTGAGCGACGAAAGCCAGCACGACGCCCTGACCGGCGCCCACAACCGCCGCTACGGCGAGGCCCTGCTGCAGCGCCTGGCGGCCGAGAACGCCGCCCGCCCAGCAGACCAGCGCCCTGGCGTGGCCCTGCTGATGCTGGACGCCGACCACTTCAAGCGCGTCAACGACGCCCACGGCCACGCCGCGGGCGATGCCGTGCTGATCGAGCTGACGCGCCGCCTGCAGGCCATGCTGCGCGACGGCGACGCCGTGGTGCGTTGGGGTGGCGAGGAGTTCCTGCTCGTGCTGCCCCGCACCGAAGAGGCTGGCCTGCGCGCCCTGGCCCCGCGCCTGCTGGCCGCCATTGGCAGCGCGCCCATGGTGATCGGCGAGGACAAGACCCTGCCGGTGCGCGTCTCGGCCGGCGGCGTCATCTGGCAGGCCGGCAGCGGCCCCGATTGGCCGGCGCTGCTGGCCATGGCCGATGCCGCCCTCTACCGCGCCAAGGCCGAGGGCCGCAACCGCGCGGTATGTGCCTGGTCCGACGCCGGCTTCGACCCCCGCGATGCCGAGCAGCTGGACGAGGCCGTGCAACAGGGCAGGCTGCGGCTGGAGACGGTGGCCGGCGTGCCGCTGCCGGGCTGAGCGGGGCGGTGGTGGTGGTGGTGGCGCTGGCGGCCGCTCAGATCTGCACCCGCGTCCCCAGCTCCACCACGCCGTTGTTCGGCAGCCGGAAGTGCCGCGCGATCGAGCCGGCGTTGTGGCTCATCACGCCGAACAGGCGCTCGCGCCAGCGCGCCATGCCGCTGCCGGGGGTCGAGACCACCGTCTCGCGGCTCAGGAAGTAGCTGCACTCGAACACCGGCACGCCCAGCGCCTCCAGCGCCGCCGGCACATCGGGCGTTTCCATGAAGCCGAAGTGCAGGGTGATGCGCTCGAAGCGATCGCTCAAGGGCTGGCGCTGCGCGCGCTCGGCCGGCGTCACCCAGGGCCGGCCCTCGGTCACCACGGTCAGGATCAGGCTGCGTTCGTGCAGCACCTGGTTGTGCTTGAGGTTGTGCAGCAGGGCCTGGGGCACGCGGCTGGCGTCCGCCACCGGGTAGATGGCGGTGCGGCCGGCGCGCGGCAGCTCGCTGCCCTCCAGCTGCGCCACAAAGGACTCCAGCTCCAGGCCTTCGGCGTGGATGCTCTCCATCACCAGCGCACGGCCGCGCGCCCAGGTGCTCATCAGCACGAACAGGCCCAGGCCAAAGGCCAGCGGCGCCCAACCACCGTCAAAGAACTTCACCGCGCAGCCGGCCACCAGCAGCAGATCAATGGCGACGAAGAAGCCCGTGGCGGCCAGCGCCAGCGGCTTGGGCAGCTGCCAGGCGCGGCTGATGACCACATAGGTCAGCAGGGTGGTGATCAGCATCGTCAGCGTGACCGCGATGCCATAGGCCGAGGCCAGCGCCGACGAACTGCGCGCCAGCACCACGGCGGCCAGCACGCCCAGCAGCAGCGCCCAGTTCACGGCCGGCAGGTAGATCTGCCCCGAGGCCGCGGCTGAGGTGTGGCGCACCTGCATGCGCGGCAAGAAGCCCAGCGCAATCGCCTGCTTGGTGAGCGAGTAGGCGCCCGAGATCACGGCCTGCGAGGCAATGATGGCGGCCAGCGTGGCCAGCACCAGCGCCGGCAGCAGCCAGGCGGCGCTGAAGAGCTTGAAGAAGGGATTGGCCAGTGCTTCCGGGTCGCCGATCAGCAGCGCGCCCTGGCCCATGTAGTTCAGCGCCAGCGCCGGCAGCACCAGGCCCATCCAGGCCAGGCGGATCGGCCGGCGACCGAAGTGGCCCATGTCGGCATACAGGGCCTCGGCGCCGGTCAGCGTCAGCACGATGGCGCCCACCGCGGCCAGTACGCCGAAACCGCGCTCGGTCAGGAAGGCCAGCCCATGCAGCGGGTTCAGCGCCTGCAGGATGGCCGGCTGCTGCGCGATCTGCACCAGGCCGCTGCCCGCCAGCAGCAGGAACCACAGCACGATCACCGGCCCGAAGAAGCGCCCCACCGCGGCCGTGCCATGGCGCTGCACCAGGAATAGCCCTGTGAGGATGGCCAGCGCGGCCGGCACCACGTAAGGCTTGAGCGCCGGCGTCAGCACCTCCAGCCCCTCCATCGCGCCCAGCACCGAAATGGCCGGCGTGATCACGCTGTCGCCATAGAACAAGGTGGCCCCGGCCACCCCCAGCAGCAGCAGGGCCGCCCGCAGCCGCGGCTGCCCCGCCACCGCCTGGCTGGCCAGCGCGGTGAGTGCCAGCACGCCCCCCTCACCGCGGTTGTCGGCCCGCAGGATCAGGATCACGTACTTCAGCGTCACCACCAGCATCAGCGCCCAGAACATCGCCGAGACGGCGCCGATCAGATTCGCCTGCGTCAGCGCCACCCCGGTATGCGGCGAGAACACTTCCTTGACGGTGTAGAGCGGGCTGGTGCCGATATCGCCGTAGACGACGCCGAGTGCGGCCAGCGTCAGCCCGGCGAGGCCCTGGGCTGGGGTGGGGTGGTTGGAATCCGTGGGGGAGGACATGCGAGCGCTTCGAGCTGTGGGGAGCGAAGCGTCGCGGTGGGGGCATCAGGAACGCATAAGGCTCGGGGGGCGCTTGAGGGTTGGAATCCGGATGCCGCTTCGCAGCGATAGCGGGAGCTCAGATGCCCCGCGCCAAACGTCCGCACTCAGACAGGAATAGCCTCTCCCGGGCGCCTGGTATCGGGCGCTTCAGACTTGCTGGATACAGTCAGGTGCAATGAAGCCTTTGATTCCTCACGGGAAAAAACTGAGTCAGCCTGATCGTGCCTATTACGTAAAAGTGTGGCGGGAGGCGCGCTCCTTCAAAGTCGACATAGCGCGCAAGAAGTGGTGTGACTATTTCCACCAGCATTTCGATTGGGACGGACTCGGCAACAAAAGTTGGCTTGACCGGCGCCGGCACCTGGCGGCACTCCTGCATGCGTTTCGAAGAGCCCAAATCGAACTGATGCGGTTCGAAGGCGAGTACCAGGTGTTCGCGTCGGTCTCGCCCGCTGACTCCATGAACGATGCCGTCTACGTTCATACACCGAACCCGAATCAGACATCCTTCCCGATGACGCCTTATGGGGAAGAGGTGTCGAATCTGCCTCCCCTCCTGGCAGGCCGCCTCGACTTGTCGCGCTATCGCGTTTTTCGACATGGATCGGGTAAGGACGCTTCCTTCACGATCCTCTCGACACTCAGGGCTGGTGAGGTCGTTCGACCTCAGTCGGACAAGTAATCGAAAGAAGTGGACTGCCAAGCTGTTTGCTTCTTTGCCCAGTATGGGCTAGCCCGTTCGTCAAGGGGGCTGCCTGCGGCGTCCCTAAGGCGATCGTTGACCGGCGGCTTTCCGGCGGGCTAACTCGGCCCCGCCAAGGTTCACTTTTGGTCGAGTGGGGGCATCTAGAGCTGCAGTGCGAATGACCCCTCCCAGCCTTGTGCAGTCATTGGCGACATCTCCATGCGTAGGCGCTTCCGGCCGGGTACCTGAGGTGACGCCGCGCCAGAGCATCACCTGCATCGCGCGCTTGGACTCGCCCTGAGGACGCCTCGGTTGGCGCAGATGATGGCGAGCAGGCACAGAGAGAATCGCCCCCCGAACACCCCTGGGTCGGCTCAACAGCCCATCCCCACCGACGGCCGCCGCCGTCAGCCCCCATGACCGACACCCAGTACACGACCCTGCCATCTTGGCCCCACGCCTATCCAGCCAGCGGCGCCAGCGCCATGCTGAAGCTCCTCAACGAGGACTTCGTCGTCACCGAACTGCCGCTGCAACTGCCCTCCGGTGCGGGCGAACACCTCTGGGTGGACGTGGAGAAGAACGGGGCCAACACCGTCTTCGTCGCCCAGCAACTGGCCGCGGCGGCGGGGGTGAACGAGTGGGATGTGGGCTATGCCGGCCTCAAGGACCGCTACGCCATCACCCGGCAGTGGTTCAGCATCTACCTCCCGAAGGGTGAGACGCCCGATCTGACGCAACTGCTGCACCCGGAATTCAAGGTGCTGAGCCAGAGCCGCCACGTGAAGAAGCTGCGCCCCGGGGATCTGCAGGGCAACCGCTTCCGCATCGTGCTGCGCGAGCTGAGTGGTGACCGTGATGCGGTTGAGGCCAACCTGAAGGCCGTGGCCACGCAGGGCGTGCCCAACTACTTCGGCGCACAGCGCTTCGGCCACGACGGCGGCAATGTCGAGCAAGGCCGGGCCATGCTGGCGCGCGAGATCCGCGTGCGCAATCCGAAGAAGAAGGGCATCTACCTGTCGGCGGTGCGTTCCTTCGTCTTCAACGAGGTGCTGGCGCTGCGCATCCGGCAGGGGCTCTGGGGCAAGACCTTGCCCGGAGACGTGCTGGACGAAGCCGGCCGGCCCACCGGGCCGCTCTGGGGCCGCGGCCGGGTGAGCACCAGCGATGAAGCGCAGACCCTGGAAAACGGCGTGGCCGCGCAGCACGCCCTGCTGTGCGACGGCATGGAGCACGCCGGCCTGGACCAGGAGCGCCGTGCCCTGGTGGCGAGCCCGGCGGACATGAGCTGGGAATGGCCGCAGGCCGATCAGCTGGTGCTGACCTTCTCCCTGCCCGCCGGTGCTTACGCCACGACCGTGTTGAGCGAGATCCTCGACACCACAGAGCCGGACCGGCAGAGCGAGGAAGAGCCAGCGGCTGCTGCCTGAGGGGCCGACTTCGGTTCTCGGGTGTCGGTACAGGAGCCGCGCAGTTGGCTGT